>SYLY01000167.1 GCA_005808475.1 Acidobacteriota bacterium | reverse complement strand
TCGAAGCGAAGATTGCAGAGTCCGCCGAACTCTTCGGCGAGACCGAAGTTGAGGCAGATGCTCTTGGCGTGGCCGACATGAAGGTAGCCGTTCGGCTCCGGTGGAAAGCGCGTATGGACGCGCCCGCCGTGCTTGCCGGAGGCGATGTCGTCGAGAATGATGTCGCGAATGAAGTGAGAGGGTTTCGGATCGGTTTCGGGCATCGAAACCTTCAGAATATCAGGCGCCGGTGGGAACGCCGCGTTTTCAGCCGCCCGCCGTCCGGTAGCGCCGCCATGTGGCGACGGTCACTTCCCTGCCCTGGTCGCCTCGAGGAACCGCACCACGGTCTCCCAGCCCGCCGCTCGCGCGCCGTCCAACGCCGTTCGGCCCGCGTCGTCCACCGCGCTCACGTCCGCGCCGAGTTCGACGGCCGCCTTCACCGTCTCCAACGCCAGCGACTCGCGCCGCGCCGCCGGAACCTGCACCCACGGCGTCGCCTTCACCATCCCCACCGCCGCCATCGGCGCCGTCGCCGGCTCGCTGCGCTTCTTGAATCCCTTCTCCACCACATACGCGGCGCGATGCACCACCTTCGGATTGGCGCCCTTCGCCGCGAGCAACCGCATGGCCTCCGGCTGCTGGAATCGCGCGGCCAGCCAGTACGGCGTCGCGCCCACCAGTTGCGGCTCGAAGTGGAAATCGCGGGAGGAGCGGCGGGTTGGCGTCCAAGTTCGCAGCGGAGCTTCGGGATTCGCTCCCTTCTCGAGCAACGCCCGCACCAACCGTTCATCCCGCCGGTGGATCGCGATGTGGAGCGCCGAGAAGCCCGCCCCATCCGCGTTGGGATCGGCGCCTCGCTCGAGCAGGAACTCCGCCAAATCGGTGAATCCGGAGTGAGCTGCGAACATCGTCGCGCTGACACCCTGGGCGTCCTTGTCGTCGACGTTGGCGCCGGCCGCGGCCAACAGCTTCGCGGACTCCAGATCGCCCGACCGCGCGGCGAAAAGCAGGGCCGTATCCGCGCCGTGCGGGACCAGGCGATTGTAGGCGGGATACCCATGCGGCGGCACGGCCATCATTTGAGTCCAACTCTCCGACCTCGAATGGATATCCGCTTTCGCGCCGATCAGCAGTTTCACCACCGCGGGACGCCGTTGCGCGGCCGCCCACATCAGCGCGGTCTGGCCTCGCGTGGCGCGCGCCTCCGGATTCGCGCCCTTCGCCAGCAGCTTCTCCACGATCTCCGCCCAGCCGCCTCGCGCCGCCACCATCAGCGGCGTCTCGCCTGGCAGCAACGCCGCGTTCGGATTCGCTCCGGCATCCAACAACAGGGTCGCCACCGGCAGGTTGCCCTCGAGGCAGGCGGCCCAGAGGGGCGTCGCGCCGAGGTCGTTGGCCGCGTTTGAATCGGCGCCCGATCGCAGCAGCCGCCGGACCTCAGCCTCGTCGTTCCGATAAGCCGCGATCAGTAACGGCGTGGACCCGTCGCCGCCGCGCTCGGCGATCGCGGTGAGCGCCGTCAGCAGCGCCACGCCCAGCCGCCTCATCTAGACTCCCACCGGATCCAGCGGCAGCTTGCCGGTGCTTCCGCCCAATCGCTCCACCGGCGCGCCGAACTTGTCCATCAGCGCCACCAGCAGGTTCGCCATCGACGGACGGTCGCGAAAGACCAGGTGCTTCCCGCCGCGCAGAGTTCCCGCGCCGCCGCCCACCAGCAGCAGCGGCAGGTTGTCGCCGGAATGCCGGCTGGAGTTCGAGATGCCCGATCCGTAGAGGATCGTCATGTGGTCCAGCAGCGATCCGGCGCCGTCGGGAGCGGCTTGCAGCCGGGCCAAATATCGCGCAAACAATTCCGTGTGATAACGGTTGATCTTCGACATCCGGGCCACCAGTTCGGGAAGGTCGTTGTGGTGCGAAAGCGGATGGTGGGCCTCCGGAACGCCGATCTGGGGATACGGCCGCGCGCTCTGCTCCTTCCCGATCATGAAGGAAACGACGCGCGTGAGATCGGAGCGGAACGCCAGAACCTGCAAGTCCAGCATCAGCGCGAGATGGTCTTCGAACGCCGCGGGAGCGCCTTGGGGCTGCTCCATCTTCGGCAGCGCGGCGTCCGGCTGCTGTTCCGCCTTCGCGATCCGCCGTTCCACGTCGCGGATCGATTCCGTGTACTCATCGAGCTTGGCGCGGTCGCCGGGTCCCAGTTCCGTCCCGAGGGAAGAGAGCTTGGCGCTCACCGAATCGAGGATGCTCTTGCGTTGCCGCAGCCGCGCCTCGCGAGCCCCGCGCTCCGTGCTGCCGCTATCGCCGAACAGCTTCTCGAACACGGCGCGCGGATTCCACTCCATCGGCAGCGGACTGGTGGGTCCGCGCCAGGAGATGGTGTGCGTGTAGACGCAACTCAGATTGCCCGTGCACGCCCCCGCGTTGTTCGGTGGATCGAGCGCCATCTCGAGCGACGCCACCTGCGTTTCGCCGGCGAAGCGGCGCGCGAGCGACTGATCCATCGAAACGCCGGCGACGATCTCCACTTCGTTCTTGCCGCCTCGCGCGACGCCCGTCAGAAATGAACCCGAGGCGCCGGCGTGGATGTAGTTCCAGTTCGCCTGGATGCCCGAGAGCACGGTCACCTTGTCGCGGAACGGCGCCAGTGGCTCGAGCACGGGAGTGAGGTCGAAGTTGCCGCCGTCTTTCTTCGGGGTCCAGTACTCCATCGCCATTCCATTCGGAACGTAGAATGCGAGGAATCGATGCGCGGGCTTGACGGCGCCCGCGCCAATGGCGGGGAACATCGCGTCGAGCAGGGGCAGCGCGAGGGCCGAGGCGCCGCTCCGCAACAAGGTGCGTCTCGGCAACCGCCGGTTGCGGAATGTCATGGTTGCTCCGATCTTCGGGTGAGGAACACGGGACTGCCGACGATGCCTTCCACGATAGCCGACCAGCGGGGCCCGCGCGAGGCGGCCTCGCGGACGATCTTGCGGACCGCCGGCTGCATCGTGGAGTCGACCCGCCTGCCGATGGCGTAAGCGAGCAGCTTTTCGGTGAAGGTACGTGGAAACCGTTCGGGCTCCGACAGCAGCAGCGCGCGCAGCCCGGCGAGACCGTCGATCGAAGCGCCGCTGGCGGTGGTCCCCACCGAATCCACCGGCAGCCCCGATTCGTCCTTGGTGCGCCAACCGCCGATGGCGTCGAAGTTCTCGAGGGCGAACCCGAGCGGATCTATGGATGAATGGCAGCCATTGCACGAGGGGTTCTTGCGATGCGCGGCGAGCCGTTCGCGGATCGTCGCCGGACGCGCGCCGGCCTTGGTCTCGAGGGTCGTGTCCAGGCCCGCCGGAGGAGCTGGAACCGGCAACCCGAACAGATTGTTCAGCAGCCACTTTCCGCGCAGCACGGGCGACGTGCGATCGGGATACGATGTCGCGGCGAGCAGTCCACCATGGGCCAGCAGGCCGCCGCGCCGGTCGCGATCGGGCAGGGTCACGCGGCGGAAACGTGTTCCGTACACGCCGGGGATTCCGTAGTGGGCCGCCAGGCGTTCGTTCACGAAGGTGTAGTTGGCGGATATCAGTTCCGTCACCGGCCGGTCTTCCCGCAACGTGCTTTCGACGAACAACGACGTTTCCCGCTGGAACGCCTCGAGCAGGCTCTCGTCGTAGTTCGGATATCGCAGCGGGTCGACGACCACCTCGCCCACGCGGCGCAGATTCAACCATTGCGCGGCGAAGTCGTTCACCAGCGATCGCACCGCGCGCGGATCGGCGAGCATGCGGCGGACTTGCCGTTTGCGTTCCTCGGTGCTGGCCAGCGCTCCCCGCTCGGCCGCCGACAGCAGCGCATCGTCCGGGATGCTCTTCCAAAGGAAGAACGACAGGCGCGACGCGAGTTCGACGCTGGAGAGCGCGCCCGAACGGCTTCGCCGCACTCGCAGCAGGAAGTCGGGATCGGATAGCATTCGTTCGAGCGCGAACTGGATGCCCGCGTCGAAGCTCCCGCCATCGCGGCGGCCGGAGTCGAAGAACTCGAGAAGCGTGGCGGTGTCGGCGGCGGTCACCGGGCGGCGGTAGGCGAGCCGCGCCAACCTCGACACGATCCGCGCCGCGCAGGAGCGCTCTTCGGCGGGGTGATTCGGCTGGCAGACGAAAATCGAGCGCCGGGCCGCGGTGTCCTTCGCGATGGCGGCGGGTCCGAACGGACCGCCGATGCGAATCGAGTCGACGTTGGCGAAGCCCATGTAGACTTCGTCGTTCGCGATGACGCGGCCGCGCTGCTGCGGTTGGGGCAAGCCTTCGGGCTCCCAAAGCTGGCGCACGAAGGACACGGAGACCACATGCAATCCGGCCGTCACGGGGACGCGGACTTCGAGCCCCGCGTCGCCGTCGAGCTGCATGTAGCGCTCCCACTCGGGATCGCCCGCGAAGCCGGGTTCGCCGTCGCCCGCGTAGCTGGCCGCGGCGGCCCTGCCCCGCGCCTTGCCGCCCACCGTGAACCGCCGCAGCAGCTTGCCATCCAATCGGACGTCCAGCATCTGCGGCCAGCCCATTCCCTTGAGGTAATCCTGATATTGGCGTTGCAGTCTCACTCCGATCGAATACTCGCCATCGGCCGGGAATTGATGCCGCACCGCGATGCCGCCGCGGGATCCGAGCGGCAGGTCCTCGCTCCGGCGGTCGTCTTGGAGAATGTGCAGGGGAATCCGGTGCGTTTCGACGCGCGGGGCTTCGGGAGGCAGCCCCACGGCGAGCCGAGTGACCTGGCGCGCCACCGAAAGGTATCGCTCGAGATGCGCCGTGGAGAACGATAGGGAATCGGCGAAGTTGTCGAAGCTGCCGTCCGCGGTTTCGTCGCCGGGAAGCTGCGACCGGATGTCGAGCTCGAGTCCGAACAGATCGCGCACCGTGTTCTCATACTCGGACGCGTTCAGCCGGTGGACCGCGCCGCCGCGGCCCGTATCGGGGCGAGCCTCCCACGCGCGGTCGATGGCGCGCTCGATCGCCTCGGCCGCCGATCGATAAGCAGCGGGCGCCGGACGCGGACTCCCGGGAGGCGGCATCGACTCGGCGCGCAGCCGCGCGATCACCTGTTCCCAAACCTGGGGCTTGGCGGGCGCATCCGGTAGGTCCGCCGCGGCCACCGACAAACCGCCGGATCGAACCGTGGCGTTGTGGCAGCCGGCGCAATAGCGGTCGAGCAGCGGCCGGATCGATGGCTCGGCGCGGAGAGACGCGCACGCGGCCGCGATGGCCCACACGTTCGTCCGCACTCGCATAACGAGTGCAGTATAGCCCTTTCGCTACTGGCTCGGTCCGGCGGCGACCGCCGGATTGGGTCCGCGCGGACCGCTGGATTCCTGCTGTGCCACGCGCCGCCGCCGCACCGGGGCGGACGATGGTTCGGACGCAAGGGACGGCGCAGTCGAAATCGCGGCCTCCACCCGCTCGGGTGGCGCCGCCGCCGCGCCGCTGATCCCGGTGGGCTCGGTGGGAGTCGCGGCGCCGCTGCCCGAAGGCGCGACGTACGTACGCCGGTATCGGACCTCCGCGCCGTCATAGTGTTTGCTCGCCCGGGCGGATAGGCGGATCTCGATGTTGCGGCGCTGGCCCGAGCGCGCGTCGTCGGGCACCAGGAAGTGGAGCGCGTAGCGCTGGCGCAGGCGCGACAAGGTGGTTTCGAGCGAGGTGGGGTCGTCGACGGACATGCTGTCTCCGCCCGATTCACGCGCTGTCTCCGGCGTACCCGCCGGATGCGGCCCGCCTGCGCCGCGTCCGCCTTGCGGCTGCTGTCCACCGCCGCCGCCGGGCCATCCGCCGCCGGGGCCCAGAATGACGCCTCCCTGGCCTCCTGGCCAACCGCCGCCCGGCAATCCGATTCCGCCTCGGCGGCCGCCGCCGCCGCCCGGATATCCGCCCCGCCGGCCTCCGGCTATCGCGTTGGGCGCGATCAGCGCGCTCAGCACGGCGCTGGCGCGCGACAGCGCCTGCGACACCTGCCAGTCGTTGGCTTCGAACTCCGTCTGGTCGTCGGTGAGGATCACGATCGCGCGGCGGGCTTCCTTGCGCGCGGAGCGTTCCATGTGGCGGGCCGCCTCGATGATGGCTCGCGGAATGTCGGTGCCGCCGCGGAAGTTCTCACGCCGGAGCGAGTTCTCCATTTCCCGCGAAGCGCCGTCGCGCGCTCGAAATGGCATGACCACGCGCGCCTGGCGGTCGAACACCATCACCGCCACGCGGTCGTCGCCGCCCAACGTGGTCAGAGCTTTGTGCGCGGCGCCGGTGAGCCGCTCGACATGGGTCCGCATGCTGCCGCTCACGTCGAGCAGGAACAGGACGTCGACGGGCATCTTCTCCGCCAGGAAGTTGCGGATCTCGCGCTTGCGGCCGGATTCGAACAACTCGAAATCCTCGGGCTGCAACCCGGAAACCGCGCGGGAGTCGCGGTCCAGGACCTGAACATCCACGCGGACCAGCGAAACATCGCTCCGAAAGACCACTTCCTCTTCGGCGGCGAAAAGGGCGCCCGAACACACGGCGATCAGAGCTAGCTGCCTCATGAACGAGCAGACGCGCCCAGCAGGTCCGAAGTTTCGCCGCTACACCTCTCCGGCTCGTAATTGGTCCGCCAAATGCTCCGACGCGCGCATCGACAGAGCCAGAATCGTAAGCGTCGGGTTCTGCCAGCCGCCGGTGACGAAGGCGGATCCATCCACAACGTATAGGTTCTTGATGTCGTGGCTCCGGTTCCACTCGTTCAGCACGCTCTTCCTGGGGTCCTTTCCCATGCGGCAGGTTCCCAATTCATGGATGCTGTAGCCGGGAGGATGCACGCGGTCGCTCTTCACCAGGATTTCGAAGCCCGCGTCGCGATAGAGCTCCTCCATTGTGTTCGCCGCGTCCTTGGCCATATTGCGCTCGTTGCCGCCGTAGCGGGCGTCCACGTGCAGCACCGGAATGCCCCAGGCGTCCTTCACGCCCGGATTGATGCGGGCGTGGTTTTCAAAGCGCGGCAGCACTTCGCCGTAGATTCCGCCCTGTATGCACGAACCCGCGTAGCTGTCGAGCTTCTTTTGCAACTCGTCCCCATATGCCGGAAAATAGCGCGCGTCCGGCGTGGAGCCGGTTCCCATCGGCAGCGCATAGCCTCGGATGAAGTTGCGCTTCGCGCCTTTGTCCAGATTGCGGAAACGTGGAATGAAGACGCCGCCGCCGATCATCCCCGGCTTGGCCTTGCCATCGCGCGCTTCCGGCATCGACGCGACGACGGTGCAGCCGTACTGTTGATCGAACAGGTAGCGCCCCACCAGTCCGCTAGAGTTGGCGATCTTGGAATTCAACAGCAGCCGCGTCGATTCGAGCGTGCCGGCGGCGAGCACCACGACCTTCGCGCGCGCCTCCATCTCCTGCCGCGAGTGCCGGTCGACGAAGAGGACGCCGTTGGCCAGGCCCGTGTTCTTGTCGAGCGTCACTTCGCGCACCACCGCGTTGGCGGCGATATCCAGCTTGCCGGTGGCCAGCGCGCCGGGCAGCAGAAGGTTGATCGAACTGGCGAGACCGTTCTCGCCCATCGCCGAACGCATGCGCGACACCGCGATTCCCTGCTTTTGCGCGGCCGCGGTAAGCCGCTTCACCGCCTCGGTTTGTGGGAACTCCTGGCTTTCGGCGAAGTCCCCGTCGGGGAATTGCGGCAAGCCCTCTTTACGCCCGGTCACCTTCAGGATGCGCTCCACCCGCGAGTAGAAGGGATCCATTTCGGCGAGCGAAACGGGCCAGTTCTCGCCGACCCCGTCGTGATCGGCAGCCTTGAATTCGTAGTCGCTCAGCCGGAACGATTGGCGGGCCCAGAAGAGCGAACGTCCGCCAACCAGCCGCACGCGCACCCAGTTGTAGGGCGTCTGGTTGCCGTGCGTGTAGGGAATTTCCTTCTCGCTCACCCACGTGTTGGCGTTGTACTCGGTGGCCTGGAACACGTGTTCCAGATCCCCAGGCTTACCGAGTCCGCGGTAGGGGAGCTCATGCGCCGCCTTGGTGACGCGGTCGCGCTCGAAGTCCGCCACCGGACCCGCGTTGAGCATCAGGCAGGAGATGCCCTTGGAGGTGAGCACGTTCGCCGCCATTCCACCGGAATGGCCGGACCCGACGATCAGGACGTCGTAAGTTTTCCTGGGCATGGGCTGTCTCCGTTCAGGCGGGGCGCGTGGGATCGATGGGGAGCCAATAGAGGCCTACCGTGCCACCCCCGCCTCTACGGCGTCGCGACGGCGCGGAACTGGCCGCGGCGGCCCATTCGCGCGAATTCAACGTGGCGGCGCGAATGTCGGCGCGCGCGGCGGCGAGGAAATGCTTCCGGGGGTCGGCCGGCGGATCGTACGTCCAAGGCGCGAGCATCGGCTTCAGAATGGCGTCGATCTGGCCGTCCTCGAGCGACGGGAACGACTTCGCATGCAGGCGCTTTGCCTCGGCTTCGAGATGGTCCAGACCCGCGCGATAGAGTTTCTGGCGGGCCGCTGGAGAGGAGCCGGCGAGGAAGTCGAGGAACTCGGGAACACCCGCCTCGATGGCGCCGGGATTGCCGTTGAGCGGCGGCATCAGCGTGGCGGCGAGCTTTCGCAGCGTCTCCAATTGGATCGGGGAGAAGAACCGGGGGGCGGGCGTCGCGGCCTCGCCGGCCGGCACCGTCGCGATGCGGGCGGGAGCGGTTCCGGCTTGGCCGAGGCGCGAACCCGGACCCTGCGCGAGTAATGCGGGCGCGGCGGCGGGCGAGGCCGCGATCGCCTGGAGGAGGCGTCTGCGTTTCATGATCGAATCAGCATAGCAGCGCCGCCGCCCATCGTGGCGCGGCGCGGGCTATCGCACGGCCTCGGCGGTGTGCAGCGCGGCCAAGTCGACGGCGCGAGCCTCGGGTAATGACGCCGCAACGGCGTCCCGCGCGGCCTCGGGTCCACCCGGCGGCATGAGCCCGTCCGGCGACACCGAGGCGATGGTCGCGGCGAAGCCAGGCAACTCCTCCGGCGCTCCGCCGCCCTTTCGAGCCGCGCGCTGGAACTCCTCCGCCGTGTGGGACGCCACCCATCGTTGCGTGCGGATCATGGCGCGCGCGAGCTTGCCGGCCAGGTCCCGATTGGTGGAGAGCCATTCCGGACGCGCCATCAGGCACACGGCGGGATAGCGGTCCACGCCGTAAATGGCGCGCGTGCCATCGGCCGTCTGACCGTCGGCGAGCACGACGAGATCCGGCTTGCGCGCGCGCAGAATCGCCAGCGAAGCCGGCAGCGTCACGATGGCGTCCACCTTGCCCTGTTCCGCCGCGGCCACCGTCACCGCGTGTCCGCCGCCGGTGGCGATCACGTTCACCGCCGCGGGCGCGATGCCGGCGCGAGTCAACAGCAGGTTCACCATGTTGTGTCCGCTGGAGCCGAACGCCGACACGCCGACGGTGGCGCCGCTCAAGTCCACGACGGACCGCACCGGCTTTCGCGCCCTGGGAGACGCGACGAGCGCCATCGGCGAACGCACCATCATTACCTCGAACGCGCGCGCCACGCGCCCCTGCGCCGCCAGACGGATCGCTTGATCGAAGCCGCCGGCCACCACGTCCACGCTTCCGCCGAATAGCGCCTCCATCGCCTTCGAACTACTGGGCAGTTCGTGCAGTTCCACCGGCGCGCCCTCGGCGGCGAAGTGGCCGAGCGACTCGGCGAGCGGCGTCAGCTCCTCTCCGCGAAACAGGGCGATGCGCACCGGTCCGCCGCCGGGCGATCCACAACCGGCCAGGGCCAGCGCCAGCGCCAACGCGGACGCAACCGGGCGCGGCACGCTATTTCCGGGTCGCGGTGAACGTGCCCTCGCCCAGCGAGCCGAACGCCACCGATCCCTTCATCGACTTGCCATCCTCCGACAGCGCGCCCTTGTATTCGACCGTCATCTTCTCCCCCTGCGCTTGTCCCTGGAACGAGAATCGCACGTCCGCTCCCTTCACCGTTCCCGCGATGGGGATGCCGGAGCCGAGCAGCCCCGAGTATGTGCCGGCCAGGCTCTCGCCGGACTGCTTGAAGGCGATCGCCGGGCTTCCGCTTTGTCCGCCGACTTCCACGGTGAAGTTCCAGGCGCCGGAGATATCCGCCGCGAAGGCGAAGATCGCGTTGGCCACAAGGAGCACGAGGGCGCGAAGTGTCATCTGGGATTCTCCCTAGTTTTCGAAGTCCGCGACAGAGAACCGCGCGGCGTAGGTGTGGCTCGCCGGCGCCTTATCGCCGCGATTCGAGTAATCCACCAGATAGATATCGCCGCCGGGCAGGGTTAGCCACGACGAGTATCCATTGTCGGTGCGCTGCCCGGGCGCCGGCGGATTGGGGTCGATCTCGAGCATCCTGTCGATTTGGTACTGATCGGGGAAGCGGCCGGACCGGGCGTGCCAGCTCCACACGAACTCGGGTTCGGACTCGTTCGCCGCGCTGTAGTTCACGTGCCGGTACCAGACGTTGGCCCGGCTCTCGGGCGGACGTCCGAAGTAAGTGGGCTCGAGCGGCCACTCGCGGATCATGACCCCGTGGATCACCTCTTTGCCGTCGACGGCCACCCACATCCGGCCATGATCGGTCTGAAGGCGGATCGCGTGGAACTTCGTCATGTCCACGCGGTGGATCACGTCGATGCGAGGAATGTCCGGGCGCGCCGGATTCAACATGGCGCCCCGGCGGAAATCGCAGCGGATCTGATCGGTGAGCACCTCGACCGTAAGCCCGAGCCGCCCCACCTGGAAGATCCCGGCGGGCGCGCCGGGAGGTCCGTCCACGCGGACGTCCACTTCGAACAGGACATCGCTGCGGAAGGACTCGGGCGGCATCATGAGGTAGCGGGTGGTTGCCTCCGGCCGCGAGTGAATCCGGAGCGCACCGGATTCGAACGAGCACAGATCGCCGTAGTGGACGCCGGAGACTTTGTAACCCTCGTTGGCCGAGAGGTCGCCCAGCCAGCCGTGAGTACCGAAATTCCCCGCCTGGTTTCGATAGGTGGCGAGGACGCGGCCGTCCGGGAGTTCCTCCGCGAACGGGCGGTCGCCGGCGAACGGCAGCGGCGCGGGCTTGGTCCACGAGCGTCCCCGGTCGTGGGAGAAGCAATGATACGACGGATAGCCCATGTGGTTGTTCTCGCGCAGGATGCACGCCAGCGCGCCGCCGGACAGCTTCAGTATGTGGCCCTCGACATGGTTGTGCACCTTGTCCTTGGCGATGACCGCCAAGTCCTTCCAGGTCTGGCCGCCGTCGGTGGAGCGCATGCAGAACTCCGCCATCTTGTAATTGTCGCGGAACGCCATGTGGGCGTTCATCAACAGCGTCCCGTCCTCGAGCTCGACGATGCGCCCCGGCTCGATTCCCTTGACTCCCGTGAGGCGTGGGGCGGACCAAGTGCGTCCGCTGTCGTCGCTGATCCACATCCAGATTCCCGACGGACGATCCTCGTGGTAGTAATGATAGTCGTCGTGATCGCAGATGACGATGAGCCGCCCGCTCTTCAGCCTGGTGATGCGCGGCGTGACCCAGCGTTCGTCGCCCTTGGCGATGTTCGCCCGGGCGATGATCTTCGGATTGCCCCAGGTCTTGCCGCCGTCCGCGCTTTCGAGCGTGGTGATGTTACTGGACTCGAGCGCCCAGTGCTGGTCCGTCTCGCAGTAGATGAGCATCATGCGGCCGTCGGGGAAGCGCACGATGTCGGGATTCTTGGTGAACCGGCCAGGTGGGCTCCACACGGTGCGGACCTTACCGGTTCCGTCGAGCGTCCGCATGCGGGAACGCGGAGGCGCGGCGCCGGAACAGGGTGCGGCGGCCATGGCCGCGAGGGCGTGGCGGCGGGTAACGAGAGCCATCAGACGTTCTTCGGCGTGGACCAGTGCTTGCGGTACTCGCGTTTCACGTGGCGGGCGGCTTCGGGATCCGCGGCGACGGTCTCGGTCTTGGCGTCGAACTTCACGTTGCGGCCGGTTCGAGAGACGATGTTGCCGAGATGCGCCAGCGCCGCGGCCCAGTGCCCTTCCTCGATATCGACGCGCGGGCGGCGGCGGGTGCGCATGCAGTCCAGGAAGTCGCGCGCGTGCGGCGTGTCGAGGGACGACTTGTCGTGCTCCTCCTCGTGCACCAGTTCGTTCTTCTGTCCCTCGAAGACGCGGAAGCTCCAGTTCTTGCCGCGGAAGCGTCCGAACTGCGCCGCGGCGCGATCGCCGTAGATGGCGACGCCATTGTCGCAACCTTCCATTCCGTAGGGGTTCCACAGGCGTTGTTCGTAATTGAGAACCTTGTCGCCGAAACGGTAAGCGAGGTTCATGGTATCGGGCGTCTGTTGATCGTCGTCGAAATAGAGCTTGGCGCCCATGCCGGAGACGGAGTCCGGCAGTTCGACGCCGAGGGCGCGGCGCGCGATGTCCAGTTCGTGCACTCCATCGTTTCCGATGTCGCCCACGCCGTAATGCCAGTGCCAGTTGACCGTGCCGTGGAAGCGGTTGCGGTTGAAGGGGAGCATCGGCAGCGGACCCGTCCATGTCTCATAGTCGATGCCGGAGGGAACGGGTTCGTCCGGCTTGTGACCGATGTTGCGGCGCAACTGGACGTTCCAGACCTTGCCGCCCAGTATCCGGCCCAGCTTGCCGGACTGCACGTACTCGTGGAAATGTTGCGTCACCGGCAGGCTCGGCAATTGGGATCCCACTTGCACCACGCGATTGTTCCGCCGCGCGGCTTCCACCATGAGGCGGCCCTCGCGAATATTGTGCGACGCGGGCTTTTCGACGTAGACGTCCTTGCCGGCCCCGCAGGCCAGGATCGCGCCCGGTGCGTGCCAGTGGATCGGCGTGCCCATGACGATCGCGTCCACCGACTTGTCGTCCAGGCAGCGGCGGATGTCGGAGACCAGCGGCGGACGCTTGCGGCCGGAGCCCTCGACGATCTGGAAAGCCTTGTCCACGACGTTGGAATCGACGTCGCAGATATAGGCGACATCGACATCGGGCTGCGCGCAGAACGCGGTGGTAAGGCTGAGGCCCCTACCGCGAACTCCCATCAAAGCGATGGTGATGCGATCGGTCTTGGCGGTCACGCGGCGGGGGGCGAGCGCCGCCGCGGCGGCGGGGATGAAGTATCGGCGGTTCATGATGTGTCCCCGACTGTTCTATCAGATTCCGCGCGCGCGCGCAAGGCCCTGGAAACGCGGGCGCCCGGCGATGCAACGCCGTTCCAGACGATCGCCGCGAGCGTGCGCGGAAAGTCCGGAGGGATCCGGGAGGCCGCAAGGTACCGCCCGTAGAAGGCTCCGGCGAGCGCGCTCACCACGCAGTCGAGGTCGAAGCCCGGGCGGATCAGCTTGCCCTGACGGGCGCGCACGAGGATCGCCCGGAATTGGGCGCGGCGCGGCTCGACCAGACGTTCGCGGAAGAAGGCGAGCAGTTCCGGTGTGTGTTCCTCCTCCGCGAGTACGGTTCCAATCAGCGACATCCCGTTGGGCCGCATCAACGACCGGGAGAAGTTCTCGAGCGCCGCGGTGAGGTCGCCGAGCGGAGACCCCGTGTCGACCGGCGGTTCGGCCAGCCGCAACGTGCCGGCGGCGGCCGCCGCCAGATCGGCCTTGGACGGCCACCTGCGGTAGATGGTGGGCTTGCTGACGCCCACCTCGGCGGCGACGGCGTCCAGGGACATGCGCGCGTAGCCGTCCGCCGCCAACAGCCGCAACGTGGCTCTTAGGATGCGCCGCTCGGCGGCGGTGTCGCGTGGTCTGCCGGGGGCGCGTTCGGGTCCTGCCATTGGCTTGCTCATTTTTCGAATCCGGGCGCCCGCCGCGGCGATCCATGATGATACTCTACGGTTTCGAAATCAAAGGAGCGGCCGTGAAGATTGGAATCGCCGGTTCGGGAAACGTGGGAGGCACGCTCGGCTCCCGTTGGGCCGCGGCCGGCCACCAGGTCGCGTTCGGATCGCGGAACCCAGGCTCCGCCGACATGCTGGAACTGGCGGCGAAAGCGGGCGTCAACGCGCGCGCCGCGTCGTTGGCGGAAGCGGTCGCGTCCGCGGATGTGGTGCTGGTGTCGACGCCGTGGCCCGCCACGCCGGCGGCTCTAGAGACCGCCGGATCGTTCGCCGGAAAGATCGTGATCGACGCCACCAATCCATTGATGCCGAGGCTGGAAGGCCTCGAATTCGCCAACACCACGTCCGGGGCGGAGCAGTTGTCCTCGTGGGTCCCGGGCGCGCGCGTGGTGAAGGCGTTCAACACGGTCGGGTTTGGCGTGATGGCGAATCCGAAGTTCGGGGACCGGGCGGCGTCCTTGCCGTATTGCGGCGACGACGCGGAGGCCAAACGCGTCGTTCACGGGCTGGCGGAGGAACTGGGATTCGAACCGTTCGACGCGGGTCCGCTGCGGCAGGCGCGCGTGCTCGAGCCGTTCGCGCTGCTTTGGATTTCGCTGGCGATGGTCCACGGATACGGCCGCGACATCGCGTTTCAGTTGATGCGCCGGTAGCGGCCCGCGCCTACAGCAACCAGCGAGGAGCGATCTGATCCGGCTCGTCGGCCGTGATCATCCAGTCGAGGGTGCGGTCCTTCATCTCGCGGACCACTTCCGGCCGGTCGCGCCGCACATTGCGAGTCTCGCCCGGATCGTTCCGGAGATCGTACAGTTCGCCCTCGTAGCCCGGATAGTAGTTCAGCTTCCAGTCCTTCGTTCGCGTCATCTTGGCGTCGGGATGGCGGATGCCGGCGATTCCCTTCCCTTGCTCGTAGGCCATGTCGAGCGATCCGGAAGTGATCACCTCGGGAATCACGTTCTCGCTGAAGACCGCGTCGCGCGGGCGGTAGGCGCGGCCGAGCAATAGCGGCGCCAGACTCCTGCCCTGTACGTTCGCCGGCGTGGGCAACCGGCACAGGTCGAGCAGCGTGGGAACCAGATCCAGCGTTTCGACCAAATGATCGTACCGCGCGGCCGCGATCCGCGCGGGCCAATGAAGGAAGAACGGGATGCGCACGCTGGACTCGAAGAACGCGTTCTTACCTTCGAAGCCGTGCTCCATCAGTTGATCGCCGTGATCGCTGGACAGCACGACGATGGTGTTGTCCCACTTCCCCGCCCCGCGCAGTTCGTCGAGGATCAGGCCGATCTCGCGGTCCACCATGGCGACGCCCGCGGCGTAGCTGCGCCAGATCCACTGGAGCCGCTCGCGGTCCACGGCTGGGCGCGGCTTACCTCGCAGGATCAGCTTTTGCAACGGAAGCGGCAGGCGCTCCACCTGCTCGCGCGTCGTCGATTCCGGCAGCGGGAACTCGACGCCGTCGAACATCGAATCGTAGGGAACCGGCACGGTGTGCGGCGCGTGAGGCTTGAAGAAGGACGAGTAGAGGAAGAACGGCCTCGCGCTCGAGGCGAACCGGCGCAGCATTGTGCGGGTCTCGCGTCCCGTCCAGGCGGTGGGAGTGAACTCGTAGTCGATGGCGCCGCGGAAGGGATTCTTACCGCCCGGCGCGGTGCCGAGATAGGGGACGTCCCGGCGCGGGTCGTTCGCGTTGCGCCACTTCACGTAGTCGGAGAACCTGTCGGTATGGCCGACTCCGTCGTCCAGCCGCACTTCGTCCCAGCCGGTGGAACGCGCGTGTTCGGCGGTGGCGGGATAGTAGTGCAGCTTGCCCACCGATCCGGTTGTGTAGCCGGCGTCCCGCAACCGGCGCTGGAGGAAGACTTCACGCGGATCGCACGGCGTGTAGTTGACGCGATTCTTGTGCGAGTGTGGATAGCGGCCGGTGAAGTGGCTGACGCGCGATGGCACGCAGACCGGCGACTGCACGAACATGTGGCTGAAGTTCGCGCCGGAGTTGGCCAGCCGGTCGAGATTGGGCGTGCGGAACGGGAGCTTCGAATTGGCGCCCAGAGCGTCCACGCGAAACTGGTCGAGCATCAGGAAGAGGACGTTCGGGCGCGTGTCCGCCTGCGCCGCCGCGGCGGATGCGGCGCCGGATCGAAGCACGGAGCGGCGAGTCATGAGTCTCAACATATCAGGCCTTGCGAATTGATATAACAGGTGGACGAAAAGGGGGCTGGATGAGAACTCTCTGTCCCTGTCTGGTTGGCGCGGCGGCGATGTCCGCGCAGGAATTTCGCGGCACGTTGGGCGGCTTGGTGACCGATCCGCAAGGAGCGGTGATCCTGGGAGCCAAGGTATCGGCCACGCAGGTGGAAACCGGCGCGAGGTCGGAAACCACCGCCAGCGCCGACGGCCAGTACACGCTGCCGTTCCTGGCGCCGGGTACTTATAGGATCGAGGTGGAGGCGCCCGGGTTCAAGCGCTATGTGCGCCAGGGGCTGCGCATCGGCTCCAACGAACGAACCAGCGCCGACGCACGCCTCGAGATCGGCGCCGCGGCGGAAACGGTGACGGTATCGGCGGACTCGCCGCTGCTGGTCACGCAGACGGCGTCCACCGGACAGGTGATCAACAAGCGGCAGATCGAGAACATGCCGATGAACGGCCGCACACCGCTGATCCTGGCGCAACTCTCGTTCGGCGTCATTCCCAATACCGATCCGCGCTTCTATAGGCCCTTCGACGACGGCGGCCCGTCGGGGTTCGCGATGGGAGGCGCGCCCAACCGGTCGAACGAACTGCTGCTGGATGGAACTCCCAACGCGAGCGTCGGCAACGGCATGGGCTTCAGTCCACCGGTGGACGCCGTGGAAGAAGTGAAGGTGGAGACGTTCCAGGCCGACGCCGCGTTCGGCCACACCGGCGGCGGCACCGTCAATCTGGTGACCAAGGCCGGAACCAACGCATTCCACGGTTCGGCCTACAACTTCAACCAGGTATCCAAGCTCGGCGCGACGCTGTTCTTCACCAATCTGGCGGGCCGCGTGAAGAACGTCTCCAACTACAACCAGTGGGGCTTGACCGCGGGCGGTCCCCTGTGGATTCCGAAGGCGTTCGACGGCCGCAACCGGGTGTTCTTCTTCTTCACCTACGAAGGGATCAACCAGAAGCTGCCGCGCGCGACATCGACGACGGTCCCAACGGATGCGCAGCGCAACGGCGACCTTTCGCAGTTGCTGCGCGTTGGCTCGGCGTTTCAGGTCTACGATCCGCTCACCGGAGTCCGCGAGGGAACCCGGGTGCGGCGGCAGCCGTTCGCCGGGAATCTGATTCCGGCGGCGAGGATCAGCCCGATCGGGCGGAACATCCTGAGGTTCTACGACGCGCCCAATCAGGCGGGCGCCAACGATGGCCGCAACAACTTCTTCGTCGGCGCGGTCGGCGAATTCAACACGTTCGATTCCGAGATGGGCCGGATGGATTTCAATATCAGCCCGAAACATAAATTGTTCTTCGCGTTCCGGCACAACGACCGGCTGCCGAACAACGGAACCACGTTCGCCAACAACGCCACAGGGTCCTACCTGCGCCAGATCAACTGGGGCGGGACGCTCGACGACGTCTACACGCTATCGCCCACCACGGTGCTCAATTCGCGAGCCAACTGGCTCCGCAACGGAGAACAGCGCGGCGGATTCTTCGACGGATTCGACATCGCCACTCTCGGACTTCCGGCCTCGCTGAAGGCGGCGAGTCCGCGGGCGCATTTTCCGGAAGTGGCCCTGGGCGCGTATGCCGGGCTGGGATCGAACCGCGGCGGCGGCATCCTGCTTCCCTACGACAACTTCCAGCTCTTCGAGACTCTCAACCGGACCATGGGCCGCCACTCGTTGAAAACCGGCGGCGACTTCCGGCTGGTCCGCCGAACCAACCAAAACTACGGCCAGAGCTCGGGCAGCTATTCGTTCGGCGCGGATTGGACGCGGGGGCCGCTGGACAACTCGCCCGCCGCGCCGATCGGCCAGGATCTGGCGTCGCTGCTGTTGGGACTGCCGACGGGCGGGTTCCTGGATATCACGCGTTCGAAAGCAGCCAGAACTTCTATTCGGCGCTTTTCCTGCAGGACGACTTCCGCGCGCGGCCGAACCTTACGTTGAACCTCGGCCTGCGCATGGAGAAAGAACTGGCGACGACGGAGCGGTACAACCGGTCGATCAACGGGTTCGACTTCGCCTCCGCAAGTCCGATTTCCGCCGCGGCCATCGCCGCCTACCGGCGCAATCCCACTTCGGAGGTGGCGCCCGATCAGTTTCGTACACAGGGCGGATTGACGTTCGCCTCGGCCGCCAACCGGAGTCTGTTCCGCACGCCGCCCATCGCCTGGAGTCCCCGATTCGGCGTCTCCTGGTCGCCGGCGATGCTCGGGAACAAGACCGTGCTTCGCGGCGGCATGGGGCTGTTCTACTTTCCCCTGAATCGCGCGGGAACGGGCATCGATCAGACGGGCTTCAGCCAGCAGACGCCGCTGGTGGCGAGCCTGGACGGCAACCTGACCCCACACGCGACGCTCGCCAATCCATTCCCGGACGGCATCATTCAGCCGGCCGGTTCCGCGCTAGGATTGGCGACCAACGTCGGCCGGGGCGCGGGATACTTCTCGGACAAGGTTCGCAATGGGTACTCGCTGCGATGGAATCTCGACGTGCAACACCAGCTTCCCAAGGACTCGGTGCTCGAATTCGGCTATGTTTACAATCACGGCGTGAAGATGGAACTGAACCGGCCGGTCGATTTCGTGCCGGCCCAGTATCTGAGCACGCGGCCCGTCCGGGATCAGGCCACCATCGACCGGTTGAGCGGGAACGTGCCGAATCCATTCCAGGGCTTGATGCCAGGAACGGCCTTCAACGGCGCCACCATCGCGCGCCAGCAACTGCTGCGTCCCTTCCCGCACTTCACCGGAATCACCGAGAGGAGCGTGCCCGAAGGAAGCTCGTACATGCACATGTTCCAGGCGCGGGTGGAAAAGCGGTTCTCGCACGGCGTGCAGTTTCTGGCAAACTACCTTTTCGCCAAGACGATCGAGAGGCGGTCGCGCTTGAACGAAGCCGATCCGTTCCCGGAAAAGCGCATCTCTTCCGACGACCGGCCGATGCGCTTCGTGGCAAGCGTGAACTGGGATCTGCCGTTTCGGCAAGGGACGCGCGTTGGGTTCTGGCGCGCCCGCCGTGGTGAACCGGATGATCTCGGGCTGGACGGTGAAATTCGATCTACACCGTGCAACCGGGCGCGCCGCTCGGATGGGGCAACGTGATCTACCACGGCGGCGACATCCGGCTGAATGCACGCAACGTCGAGCAATCGTTCGACGTGACGCGGTTCAACCGGGCGGCGGCCGAGCAACTGGGCTCGAATCTCCGCGCGTTTCCCTCCCAGTTTTCCACGCTGCGGCAGGACGGTGTAAACAACATGGACTTTTCGTCGATCAAGAACAACGCGATCGGGGAGCGCATCAATCTGCAGTTCCGTTGCGAGTTCTTCAATTTCATGAATCACGCGTCCTTCAACCCGCCCACGGTGAATCCGACCAGCGGGGCGTTCGGCACGATTACCAGCCAGGCGAACCTGTCGAGGAGCACGCAGTTGCCGCTTCGTCTGGTTTGGTAGAATCCGATGGACCGGGAGGGGCGTGGGCCACACCGGCGGTAAAAACGAGAGAGGAGAGGACAAAAGTGCCTGGAAAGTTCGAACTGAAGAAGGCGAAAAACGGGGAGTTCTATTTCAACCTGAAGGCTTCCAACGGCGAGACCATTCTGACGTCCGAGACGTACAAGTCGCGCCGCGGGGCGCTGAACGGGATCAAGTCGGTTCAGAAGAACGCGCCGGATCCGAAGCGGTTTCAGACCAAAGTGTCGGAGAAGAACGGACAGTTTTTCTTCAACCTGCGGGCGGGAAATCATGAAGTGATCGGCCGCAGCGAGATGTACCCGACGGAGAAGGCGCGGGACGCGGGCGCGGCGTCGGTGATGAAGCACGCGCCGGACGCGGCGGTGGTGGAGGCTCAAGCGGCCGCTGGGGCTTGAATCGGGGTTTCGAATCTGGCGTAACGGGCGCGAGCGGATGGCCGTTCGCGCCTTTTCGTTTTGGTGGGCGGTAACCGTGCCACTATGCGGGAAAGAAAAAAGGGACCTTGTTGGGTCCCTAAGTTGAAGTATATCAGAGAGTTGCGTGAATCGCAAGAGGATCTTGCGGTGGAGTGGGCGCGGTGGGGATCGGGTGGTGTCCGGAGGGCGCGGAGGCGGATATGCTGGCTGGCCAGCAGGATGGGTGACTGGGAAGCTGGCGGCACAAGCCTATTCCCCCGCCATCCAGCCAGCCAACTTGCCAGCTTCCTGGGATTCTGGTTGCACGGATGGCCAGCCGGTTGCTACCATCTCCCCATGGCCACCGTCATTGCCGTCGCTAACCAAAAAGGCGGCGTCGGCAAAACCACCACCGCCATCAATCTCGCCGGGATCCTCACACGCCTCGGCCATTCCACCATCCTCGTCGATGCCGATCCCCAGGCCTCGGCCTGCTACTGGCGCCAACTCACGCCCGCACAGGCTCCGCCCTTCGACGTCGTCGCCATGCCGACCCAGTCGATCCACATCGACCTGCCCAAGCTGCTCCACTCCTCCACGCACGCCTTCGCCGTCATCGATACCCCGCCCAGCATGCAGCGCGACTCCGGCGCCATCACCCGGTCCGCCCTCGCCGCCGCCGATCTGGTGATCATGCCGATCCAGCCGGGCGTCTTCGAACTCCAGGCCTCGGCCTCCACCGTCGAACTCATCAACGTGGTGCGGCAGCTCAAACCGGCCCTCCGCGCCGTCCTCTTGATCAATGGCAGGCAGGCCAACACCCGGCTGGGGCGCGAAGTCCGCGAGAGCGCCGAGCGCCTCGGCATTGACATCCTGCGCGCCGAGATCTCCCACCGCGTGGCGTTCAAGGAGGCGCAACTGGCCGGCCGCACCATCGTCGATTTCGACGCCAACAGCCCCGCGGCCGACGAAACCCGCAAGTTCGCCGAGGAGGTCATCGCATTATGCCAACCCGCGATCAGCGCCCGAGCTTGAAGAACGTGCCGCTCGGATCGCCTCGAACGCTCGACGAATTCGTCGGCGGCGCCGCCGCCGCTCAACCCGCGCCCGAGCCGGTCCTCTCCGATCCCCCGCCCCGCAATCCCGATGCCCGCGTCCACGAGGCGGCCCTTCGCGATTCTGGCCGTTCCCGCCGCGCCGAGCCTCGCACCAAGGTCACGTTCACGCTGCCCGCGAACCTCCACACCCAGCTCAAACAGCTTGCGATCATGACGGGCGAACGGATGGAGGACATCGCCGCGCAGGCCATCCGCGAGCGGATCGACCGCACGGTGGACGCGATGCCCGGCCCCAAACGAACCGCCTTTCGCGGCATGACCGAGGACTGAGTCCCGCGCCGGGCCGCGCCAGGACCGGGCGGGCGTAGAATAAGGCTAATGATCAAGCCGGTTCTTCCGCTGCTGCTGGCCGCGGCAGCCTCCGCCGAGGTTCGTTTCAACCGCGATATACGGCCCATCATGGCCGATACCTGCTTCCGGTGCCACGGCCCGGATCGCAACGCACGCATGGCGGGGCTGCGGCTCGACATTCGCGAGGAGGCATTGAAGCCGAATCGCGCCGGGATCGCTCCGGTGGTGCCGGGAGATCCGGCGAAATCGGCGGTCGTCCAACGGATTTTCGCGTCCGACCCCGCTCGCACGATGCCGCCGGCGAGCGCCCACAAGGAGTTGTCGGCCAAGCAGAAGGATCTGATCCGTCAGTGGGTCGCCGAGGGCGCCCGTTATGAGGGCCATTGGGCCTACGAACCGTTGCGCCGGCCCGATCCACCGGGCGCGGGGCATCCCGTGGACTCGTTCGTGGAGGACCGGCTGCGCCGCGAAGGTCTGATGCCTGCCACCGAGGCCGATCCGCGAACGCTCGCGCGGCGTGTGTCGCTCGATCTGACGGGGATTCCACCCACGCCCGCCGAGATCGACGCATATATAAAGGACAAGAGCCCTGGCGCGTACGAGCGTTTGGTCGACCGCCTCTTGTCGTCGCAGCGGTACGCCGAGCGGCAGGCGATGCAGTGGCTGGACGCGGTTCGCTACGCCGATACGTGCGGCTTTCACGGCGATAACCCGTTTCCGGCGTGGCCGTTCCGGGACTACGTGCTGCGGGCGTTCCGCGACAACAAACCGTTCGATGTCTTCACCCGGGAACAACTCGCCGGGGATCTGCTTCCGGGCGGAGGCGTGGAGCAAAAGATCGCGTCGGCGTTCAACCGCATGAACCGTACGTCGGCGGAGGGCGGTCTGCAGCCGAAGGAATACCTGGCCAAGTACGCCTCCGATCGTGTCCGAACCACGGCCGCGGTGTGGCTGGGAGCGACGCTCGGGTGCGCCGAGTGTCACGACCACAAGTTCGACCCGTTCACGGCGCGCGATTTCTATTCGATGAAGGCGTTCTTCGCCGACGTCAAGGAGACGGGATTGGTTCCGGACCGGGGACCGGCGGCGTGGGGATCGCTGCTGGAACTGCCGTCGGAGGAGCAGAAGGCGGCGCGGGAAGGGGCGAAGCGGGAGGTGGAGGAAGCTCGGCGGGCTCTCGACGGGTTGGCCAGTAAGCTGGTTGGCCAGAAACCCGGCTGGGAGGCTGACATTCTGGCTGCCCAAGAGGCCGGAACCCTCCGCTGGCACTACCAACGCCCCCTCTCCGCTACCTCCTCCTCCGGCGCCATCCTCGAAGTCTTCAACGACCGCCCCATCGACTCCACCTACCAGGACGGCGCTTCCCTCGTCTCCCAACGAAAAGAGGGCGCCGGAATCGTCATCGCCACCGGTCCGGCCCCCGATCACGACACCTACACAACCGTCTTCCGTCCCGGTGTAGGCTCGTGGAAGGCGCTCGGACTCGAAGCCGTCCAGGACGAAAGTCTCGCGGGCGTCCGCTTGGCGCGCGGATCGGACCGGCTGGTGATCACCGCGGTGGAAGTCGAGGCGGCGGGGAAACGCGCCACGCCCGTGCTCGCCCTGTCCAACCTCGGATTCGCGGCGGCCGAGCACCCCGCCATGGCTGCGATCGACGGAGACCCCAAGACAGGCTTCGGCCTCACCACGTACGGCAACAGCGGCAACATCGCGCTCGCCATCTACTTCTCCCAGCCGTTGAATACCGCGGCCGGAACGGACGTAACGGTGCGCATCCGCCATGACTCCGCTTTCCGCAGAGCTACACTCGGCCGGTTCCGCCTCGCGTTGAGCGCCGATGTCCGAACCGCGCCGCAGCCGGGTGATCCGAACGCGCGGGAAGGGAAGGGAGGTCTGCCGGATCCCCTCGTCAACGCGCTACGCGCCTCTTCCGAATCGCGCACAAAGGAACAACGCGAACTGATCGACGGCTGGTTCGAAACCGCGCACCCGGAACTCCGGGCCGCCCGCATCGAACTCGAGCGGCGGGAAGCCCGGCGCGGCCTCATCGACGCCTCGATTCCGCGCGTGGTGGTCAGCGAGGCCACCGAACCGGCCGAGACGCGGATCCTGGCGCGCGGCAACTTCCTCGACGATTCCGGCCCGGTCGTGGAACCGGCGGTTCCGGCATTTCTCGGGAAGGTGGAAACGGGAGGAAACCGCGCGACCAGGCTGGATCTGGCTGGCTGGCTGGTTTCCCAGCAGAATCCTCTCACCGCTCGCGTCCAGGTCAACCGCATGTGGCGCCAATTCTTCGGAACCGGACTCTCCCGCGTACTGGACGACCTCGGCTCCCAGGGCGAACTCCCCACCCAGCCCGAACTCATCGACTGGCTCGCCGCCGAGTTCATGCAGCCGTCCTGGCGCGCCGAAGGCGCCCATCCATGGGACATGCGCCACCTGATCCGCGCGATCGTAACCAGCAAGACCTACCGCCGCTCGTCCGTCCCCGCGCCCGGAGTGGAAGAGCGCGATCCTGGCAACCGCCTTCTCGCGCGCCAGAACCGCTATCGCGTCGACGCGGAACTGGTCCGCGATATCGCCCTGTCGGTGAGCGGCCTGCTTCACGAGAGCTTCGGTGGCCCCAGCTTCCGTCCCTACCAGCCCGACGGCTTCCTCGGCGCGCTGAACTTCCCCAAGCGCGACTACTCGGCAAGCATGGGGGCCGATCAGTACAGGCGCGGCGTCTACGCCTTCTGGCAGCGGACCTTTCTGCATCCCGCCATGTCCGCCTTCGACGCCCCCAGCCGCGAAGAGTGCACCGTGAACCGCGCCACGTCGAACACGCCGCTGCAGGCGCTGGTGCTGCTCAACGATCCCACGTTCGTGGAGGCCGCCCGGGCGCTGGCCCGCAACATGGCGAAAAATGGCGGCCGCTCGCCCGAGGACCGCATCGACTGGGCGTTCCTCCGCGCAACCGGACGCAAGGCCGTCCCCGAGGAACGAGACGCTCTCGCCGGCCTTTACCGCAAGAGCCTCCAGCGGTTTCGCTCCGATCCCGCGGCCGCGCGGCGTTACCTCGCCGCCGGGCCCGCCACCCCCGAACTGGCGGCCACGGCGGCAGTGGCGCGCGCGATCCTGAATGTCCACGAGACCATCACGAGGAACTGACGAAATGTTTCAAACAAACGATCTCGCCCGCCGTACGTTTCTCGGCAAGGGATTCGCCGGACTCGGTCTGTTCGCCCTGCACTCGTTGGCCAGGCCCGCGCGGGCCGCGAATGGCGGAGCCGTCCAGCCCCTACATCATCCGGCCAAGGCCAAGCGCGTCATCTTTCTCTACCAGGCCGGCGGACCGTCGCATCTCGAGGTCTGGGATCCCAAGCCCAAGCTCCGCGAGATGCACGGCAAGCCGATGCCCGAGTCCTTCACCAAGGGCCAACAGATCGCGCAACTCCAAGGTAAGCCTCTCGTCTGCTACGGCCCGCAACTGGACTTCCAGCGATTCGGCAAGTCCGGCACGCAAATCTGCGGCCTCTTCCCACGCATGGGTTCGGTGGCGGACGAATTCTGCGTCATCCGCTCCATGTGGACCGAGCAGATCAACCACGATCCCGCGCATACGTTGATGAACACCGGATCCATCATCACCGGCCGCCCGAGCATGGGCTCGTGGATCCTCTACGGGCTGGGCGCGGAGACGCAGGACCTGCCCGGATACGTCGTGCTGATGTCGTCTGGCAAGGGCGGCCAGATGCAGCCGGTCGCGGCGCGCCAGTGGTCCGCCGGAGTGCTGCCGAGCAAGTATCAGGGCGTGAAGCTGAACTCCGCGGGCGATCCGGTCCTCTATATCAACACCCCGGATGGCATGTCCGCCGAAATCCAGCGCGACTCCATCGACGCGATCAACGCCGTCAACCGGCGCCAACACGCGGCGCTCGGCGACCCCGAGATCCTCACTCGGATCGCGCAGTATGAGATGGCGTTCAAGATGCAGTCCAGCGTGCCCGATCTGGTGGACATGAGCAAGGAGCCGGCGAAGGTGCTCGAGGAGTATGGCGCCAGGCCGGGCGACGGGTCGTTCGCCTCCAACTGTCTGCTCGCCAGACGGCTGGCCGAACGTGGCGTCCGCTTCATCCAGCTCTACCACCGCGATTGGGACCATCATGGCGGCGTGAAGAGCAACGTCACGTTGAAATCCGCCGAGGTGGACCGTCCCACGGCCGCGCTCATTCGCGATCTGAAGGAACGCGGCATGCTCGACGACACGTTGGTGGTGTGGGGCGGGGAATTCGGGCGCACACCGATGTCGCAAGGCGGCGATGGGCGCGACCACCACATCAAGGGCTTTTCCTACATGCTGGCCGGCGGAGGGATCCAGGGCGGAATCGTGCACGGCTCCACCGACGATCTCGGCTACGCCGCGCAGGAGAATCCGGTCAGCGTGCACGACTTCCATGCAACCATGCTGCATCTGCTCGGCATCGACCATAAGCGCCTGACGGTGAAGTTCCAGGGCCTGGATTTGCGGCTGACGGGGATTTCCGGCGACGTCGTGAAGGGCATTCTGGCGTAGCCGCGGCCGGTGAAGTGGGCCATGCCAGGGCACACACATCCTTCACTTCTGCTACGCTTCAGTTAGAGACAGCTTCCCTATGAGCGCGCACCGAACCCACATCATCCTTCCAGACGACTTGGTCTCCGAGATCGACCGCCTCGTCGGCAAGCGCGGACGCAGCCAGTTCCTGGTGCAATCGGCCATCGTCGAGATCAAGCGGCGCCGTCAATTGGCGGCGATCCAAACGGCGGCCGGGGCCTGGAACGAGGCGGATCATCCGGAACTCGCCGGCGGCGCCGTCGCATATCAGCGCAAACTGCGAACGGAGAGCGACCGCCGCCGCGCGCAGTGACCTATTTGCTCGACACGAACATTCTCATTGGAGTGGTCACGGGCAGGAAGGCCCACGCCGTTCTGTTGCAGGGCTTGGTTGACGAGCGCCACCTCTTGGCGACCTGCGCCATTGTCGTCGCGGAGACGTTTGCCGGCGTTCGGCCCGCCGAGGAGACCAGGACGGCGGCGCTGCTCGAGAGCCTCGAATTCCTTCCCGCGACTTACGACATCGCGCGGCGCGCAGGCCTCATACGCCGGGACTTCGCCAAGACGAAGGGCCGCTCTCTCAGCCTCGCGGATGCCACCATCGCCGCGATCGCCATGGCCAACGCCGCCGTCGTCATCACGGAGAACCGCAAGGATTTCGAGATCCCCGGCCTGCGCGTTCTCGAGCCGTGATGACCGCTTTTTCGCGCCGTCCGGCGCGGTTCCATACGGGGCCGGGCGCCCTGAAGAAGCCGCTTTCCCAGCCCGGCTGCCGTTGACGCCACCCGCCGCGGTAGAGTGGGAAGCCATGCCCGCCGTGCGAATTCGCTATTCGATCGTCCTGCTCGCGCTGTGCGTCAACATGCTCTGCTACACCGATCGCGTGGCGATCGCCGTGGCCGGGCCGTCCATTCGCGAAGAGTTCGGCTTCTCGCAATCGCAAATGGGGCTCGTCTTCAGCGTGTTCAGCCTCAGCTACGCGTTGGGGCAAGCGCCATGGGGCGCGCTCGCCGATCGCCATGGAGCACGGCTCATCGTCGCCGCCGCCATCGTCGCGTGGTCCGGATTCACGGCGCTAACGGGAACCGCGCGGGGATTCGCGGCGCTGATCGCGATCCGGCTGGTCTTCGGCGCCTTCGAGGCGGCGCTGTCGCCGGCGGTCGCCTCCGCTTTCTCGCGATGGATCCCGGTCTCCGAACGGTCGGGGGCGTTCGGAGCCTATCTCGGTGGAGGCAGGCTGGGCGGCGCGGTCACGCCTCCGATTGCCGCGGCGTTGATGCTCGGCATCGGATGGCGATCCATGTTCGCGGTATTCGGCGCGGCCGGCATCCTCGCCGCGGCGGTCTGGTACGCGTGGTATCGCGACGACCCGTCGCGGCATCCCAGGACCGGCGCCGTCGAACTGCGCGAGATCGAACAGGGCATTCCGCCGCGCGCCGTCGAGAAACACGGAACCGATTGGGGCGCGATCCTGGCGTCGCCCCGGTTGTGGCGGCTC
Organism: Acidobacteriota bacterium; assembly: GCA_005808475.1. Classification (GTDB taxonomy): domain Bacteria; phylum Acidobacteriota; class Terriglobia; order Bryobacterales; family Bryobacteraceae; genus SYLY01. The sequence continues at coordinate 3,834 of SYLY01000167.1, read as the reverse complement.
ACGGGAGTCGCCTTCTGCTCCACATTCCTCTGGCAGTTCTTCATCACCTGGTTCCCCACCTATCTGAAGGAACGCCGCGGCATGGAGTTACAGGAAGCCGCCTGGTTTGCATCGCTTCCGTTTGCGTTCGGCGTCGCCGCCACCTGGGTAGGCGGTTTAGCCGCGGACGTTCTCACGCGCCGGTTCGGTGTGCGCCGCGGCCGCACGTACCTCGGATGCCTGTCGCTATCGATGGCGGCCGCGTTGATGCTGGCTGGCATCCTGGCCCCGGGACCTCGCGCCGGCGCGGCCCTGATGGCGCTTGCTGCGTTCGCGGTGGATCTCTATCTGGGAGCCGCGTGGGCGTCGGCGCTCGACATCGGCGGCCGCTCCGGCGGCGCGGCGGCGGGCCTGATGAACGCAGCTTCCAACGCCGCGGGTTTCGCCTCGCCGGCGCTGATGGGATTCGTGCTCGACCAATGGCGCGACTGGAACGCGGTGCTGCTGTGCGGCGTCGCCACCACGATCCTCGGGTGCGTGTTGTGGATCGGCGTCAATCCACGGGAGAAACAATCTCTCCCCGATGCGTAGCCACCTGGCGGGCGCGCGAGCCGCCGCTTCGATGCGCGCAGCCTAGGCGCCGGCGACGGGCCGGTCACGCCGGCGCGCGCCACCGGTCCAGCGGATGCGTCCGGCTCCGGATAGGAAACCGCGTCCGTCCCCCGGATGCCTGCGCTTCGTAGACGCCGTGCACCATTTCGATCGTCCACCGTCCGTCCTCTTCGTTGCAGCAGGGCTTCCCATCCGTCTCGATCGCGCGCACCAGATCCGCCACCATCAACGCGTTCGCCATCTCGGGCCCCCCGGTGATTGTCATATGCTTCCCGGCAAGATCGGCCGGGCCCGGCAGGGACTCCCACGGTTGCTTGGCGTTCGGCAGCCACCCCGGCGACCGCAGCACATGCAGCGCGCCGCCCGGATAGATCGCGTTCGGCAGGAACAGCACGCCCTTGCTCCCATGGATCCACGTGCCGAAACGCAACGGATCGGTCTTGTCCGTCGCGCGCGACGAAAAGTACCCGTGCACTCCATTGGCGAACGCGAATGTCGCGGCGACCTGCTTGCCCGCCACCGGCCCCACCGGCTCGGTCGCCTGCGTGACGTCTCCGGCGCTGGCCTCCCGTCCGGCGGTAGTCACATGCGCCGTCACCCATTCGGGATTGCCGCGGAAGAACCGCATCATATCGAACAAATGAGAGCCGAGTACCATCATGTCCTCGCCTCCCGCCCGCCGGTCTTCCTTGCCGCGCGACCGGATCTCCTGGATCTCGCCGATCTCGCCCGCCTCGATCAACGCCTTGGCCCGGAGAGCGAATGGCGACACGCGCATCTGATGCGCGATCTGCAGCTTCACCTTGTTCCGCCGCACCGCATCCACCATGCGATCGGCGTCGGCCAGCGTCTCCGCGAACGGCTTCTCCATATAGATGTGCGCGCCCGCGTCCGCCGCCGCGCTCACCATGGCCACGCGCTGATCCATCCACCGCGGTCCAATGCCCACGATGTCCGGCTTCTCGCGCCGCAGCATTTCGCGGTAATCGGCATAGGCGCGCGGCGCGTGGATTCGCTTCACGGCGGCGGCGCGGCCCGCTTCGTCTGGGTCGGCCACGCCCACCACGTCCATGTTGTCGAACGCGTGCCACACCACGTCGATGCCGTGGCCGTAATTGCCGCGTCCGGTGTGGCCGATGACAGCCACGCGATACCGCTTGGAAGCGGCGGCAAGCGGAACTCCGGCGAGCGCGAGAAAAGAACGTCGATCCGTCACGATAACACCTCCACGGAATCCTATCGCGTTTCGCGCTCCGCCGCCGGGTCGCGGCTTACTGCCGCGTGGTGCTCCTCCACCTCGGTGCGCACCGGGTTCCTGGATACGGCGGCGCGACGCCACGCCAACCATGCGAGCCCCGCCCCGAAGCACAGCCAGGCCAACACGCTCAGCAGCCGCGCGAGCGAAGCGGCGTCCATCTCGGGCGCTTCGATCGAATAGCGGCGCAAGGCGTCGAACCGCTCCGTCATCCAGTGCCAGCCGCTATGCGCCACCAACGCGGACAAGACGATCGTGCCGGCGCGTTCGGGCGCGAACCGGAACAGCAGATCCAGCGCGGGAACCAACACCGCAAGAACGGCGAGTTGCCCCGCTTCCACCCCGAGGTTGAACGATAGCAGCGATGCGGCAAAGTGAGTCCCCGCGAACTGCAGGGTCTCTCGCAACGCGAACGAGAAGCCGAACCCGTGGATCAGGCCGAATCCGAACGCCGCGATCCACCGCCGCCTCCACGAAACTTCACCCAGGATGTTAGCCAGCGCCATCCACACGATCGACGCCGCGATCAGCGTTTCCACCAGCGGCGGGAACCACCCCGCGTCGGGCGCCAATCCCGCCGCCGCGGCAAGCAGCGTCGCCGAGTGCGCGGCGGTGAACGCGGTGACCAGCCACACCAGCTCGCGAATCCGGCGCGACGGCATCACCAGACACACCAGAAAGAGCAGGTGATCGAGCCCGTCCAGAATATGGAAGAACCCGGCCTCCACGAAACGCCGCGACGCTTCGAACCAGCCGGGATCGAGCGCGATCCAACCGGGATCGCCGGTGAACTCGAACGCCCGCACCGTCCCCTCCGGTAACACGTACCGCATCGCCGTCACCACGCGCGCGCCGAACCGCTCGAAACGCGGACGGATGGAGAAGCGGCTCCGTTCCGACCGCATCGGATACTCGAGCAGCGCGTCGAACCACACCTGATTCCATACCAGCCCCGCGCTGGTCGCGAGCCGCGGCGCGGCCATGTGCGCAACCGCTTCATCGAACGACGCGAACGACCGGTCCGACTCGAGCGACACGCGCGCCGCGGCCACGCGCGGCTTGGGCAACGCCGATCCGTCTTCGCGGATCTCGACGATGTTGCCGATCCAAAGCGTGGCCGCGTCCGGCAGCATCGGCTCGAGCCTGTCCAGGTCGAGATAGCCGCCCCGCTCGGGAAACTCGATATCGCGAATCGCGCGCAGCGGCACGCGCACCAGCAGTTGCAGCTTCGCGCCTGACGGCTTTACGAATGCGTGAACCGAGGCGGTAGCCGGGACGTCGTGCGCCCGCGCCGGGTCCACCAGGACAAGCGTCAGAGCGGCCAAGGTAAAGCGCACGGGAATCGTGTATGATAGCCCATCATGTTGCATCGCACACGATACGCGGGCGCGGCATTGTTGGCCGCCGCCGGATTTCTAGCCGCCGGTTCCTGGTACTTCCAACAGCGCGCGGTGGTGGAAGCGGCCGCCAAGACGGGGCCGAAGTTCGAGGTGGATCCGTTCTGGCCGAAGCCGCTCCCCAACCACTGGGTGATCGGCGCCACCATCGGCGTCGGCGTCGACTCGAAGGATCACGTCTGGATCATCCATCGCGCGGGCTCGCTCGAGGAAAAGGAGAAGTACGCCACCTGGACTCCGAAGGCCGCCGAGTGCTGCGTGCCGGCCCCGCCCGTGCTCGAGTTCGATCCGGAAGGCAACCTCGTCGGACACTGGGGCGGACCCGGCAAAGGTTACGACTGGCCGCTATCGAACCACGGAATCGACGTCGATCACAAGGGCAACGTCTGGATCGGAGGCAACGGCCGCGGCAAGCAGAACGCGGGTCTCGCCAAGGATGAGAGCAACATGGGCGCTGGCGCCGTGAATGACAGCTTCGTGCTGAAGTTCACCCAGGCGGGCAAATTCCTCATGCAGATCGGCAAGCCGAATCAGGGGAAGGGAAGCAACGACCCCGCGCATTTGAAGCTGCCGGCCAAGACGATCGTCGAT
>SYLY01000166.1 GCA_005808475.1 Acidobacteriota bacterium | reverse complement strand
GCCGGAGCCGCCGCCGCCGGAGCCGCCGCCGCCGGAGCCGCCAGCGGTGAAACCAAGTTCTGCATGAACTGCGGGAGCAAGATCCCGCGCGCGGCCAAGTTCTGCGCGGAGTGCGGTACGGCCCAAGGATAAGGACCGCATGACCGGCGTGGAGTGGCTTGTCGAGGCATTCGACTGCGACCCGGTGGCGCTGCGAGATCAAGGGCGGCTAGAGGAACTTCTGGCCGCCATGTCTCTCGATCTTCCGCTGCACCCGGTTCGCCCCGCCCTGTGGCATCGCTTTCCCGGCGAGGGCGGCATTACCGGGTTGTGCCTTTTGGCGGAATCCCATTTCGCCTGCCACACGTTTCCCGAGCACCGCTCGATGACGATCAATCTGTTCTGCTGTAAGCCGCGGCCGGAGTGGGACTTCCAGGACCAGCTCTCGCGGCGTTTCGAGGCTGGGCTCGTCACCGTGCGGCGGCTCGAGCGGGACTATGCGATGGCGGGGGCGCTCGCATGAGCCGCGTCCGGGGATCGTGCCCGCAATGCGGCGCCAACGTCGAGTTCGCCTGGTCCAGCTCGATCCAGACGACTTGCGAATACTGTAACTCGGTGATCGTGCGGCACGACGTCGATCTCGAAAAAGTGGGCGTGGTGGCCGATCTGCCGCCGGACGTATCGCCGATCCAGATCCGCACCGAAGGGATATACGAGAACAAAGCGTTCACCGTGGCCGGCCGGATCGTATACGAATGGGAAGGCGGCGGCTGGAACGAATGGCACCTGATGTTTCAGGACGGTGTTTCCGGCTGGCTTTCCGACGCGCAGGCCGAATACTTCATCTCGTTCCCATTGGCCAACCCCGGCTACGTCCCCGCCGCCACCGAGTTGCGGCGGGGCCAGGCGCTGGAACTCGGCGGCCAAGCCTACACCCTGACGGCTCTGACCAAGGCCGGGTACGTGGGCGTCCAAGGCGAGTTGCCGTTCGAGTATTGGGACAAGAAGGCGATCCAGTTCGCCGACCTGCGATCGGCGGACGGGCGCTTCGCCACCATCGACTATTCCGAGGAGCCGCCGCTGGTGTTCGCGGGCAAGGGCGTCGAGTTCGACTCGCTGCGGTTGAAGAACCTGCGCGAGTTCGAGGGCTGGTAACATGGCGGCTCCTCCTTCGTCCCCCAAGGTCAAGGCGCTGGAATGCCCGAACTGCGGTTCGGCCGTCGAGTTGCGCACCTTCGGCCAGGCGCTGAGCGCCGTCTGCCCGAGTTGCTACTCGGTGATGGATACCAAGTCGCCGTCGCTCGAGATTATCAGCCGCTTCCACAAGAGCGTGCGCGTGGAGCCGGCAATCCCGCTCGGAAGGCGCGGCAAGCTGGGCGAGGATCAGTACGAGGTGGCGGGCTTCCAGGACCGCTTCATCGTGGTGGAGGAAGTGGAGTACCATTGGCAGGAGTATCTGCTGTTCAGCCCTTACAAGGGGTTCCGGTATCTGGTCCACTACAACGGCCACTGGAACGACGTCAAGCCCATCAAGGACGTTCCCGAGGAGACGTTCGCCGGCGGCCGGAAAGCGGTGTCCTGGAACGGCCAACTCTACCGCCATTTCCAGACCGCGACGGCGCGCACCGGCTTCGTTCTGGGTGAATTCCCGTGGCGGGTTACGGCGAACGACACCGTGGTCGCCGAGGACTTCACCGCCGCTCCGGGCGCTCCCCGGTCGCTGTCGAGCGAGGCCACCGAGGGCGAGATTACCTGGTCGGCCGGCGAGTACATACCGGGGTCCAAGGTGTGGGAGGGATTCGGCCTGGAAGGAACGGCGCCGGACCCGGTGGGAACGTATTTCAACGAGCCCTCGCCGCACGTCCAGGCGGCCGCCGACAGGTGGCGGACCTTCCGGTACCTGGCCTTGGCCGCGATCGCCGTCGCCTTGGCGGCGTCGTTCCTGATGCCGGAGACCGAGGCGTTCAGCCGCGAATACACTTATCAGCCGGGTGGAACCAACGAGGCGGCCTTCGTCACCCCGATCTTCGAATTGAAGGGGCGCACCACCAACGTCCGCGTCCGCACGGTGACCGACCTGTCGAATCAGTGGATCTACATCAACTACTCCCTGATCGACGACAAATCCGGCGCCGCGCGCGATTTCGGCCGCATGATTTCCTACTACGGCGGCGACGGCGATCCAGCGGATGGCACCCTGCTGGGCCGCGTTCCCTCGGGACGATACTATCTGCGCGTGGCGCCGGAGTGGCAGCCCGATCCTGGGACGACCTATGGTCCGATGACTCCGCTGCCCCGGCCGGTGAAGTACAAGGTGATCGTCGAGCGGGACGTGTCGATTCTTTGGCCGCTCTTTCCGATACTGCTGCTCCTGCTGGTTCCGGCCGCCTGGAAGAGCCTCCAAAAGGCCGCTTTCGAGGGGTCCCGGTGGACGGAAAGCGACTACGGGAATTGAAATGAAAATGCCATTCTATCTCGCGTACGGTTTGTTTCTGGTGGGCGGATTCGCTTGGATGAACTATCGCGGCTGGGGATTCGGCGATGCGCGGGAGCAGAAGGTAATGCCCACGTCGATCCGGCAGAATCCAGGGTCGTACCGCCCGGTCTACGGCGGCTATGGCGGGTACGTCGGCGGCGGCTCGCGCGGGTCGAGCTATCCGACAGGAAAATAGAAAGAGGAGACGGGAACATCGTGGAATTTCACATCGGAGCGTTCATCAACGCGTTAGTCTACGCGCTGCTCGGCATCGTGTTGTTCGTGGTTGCGTTCACGGTGCTCGACAGGATCACCCCATACGCGCTGTGGAGAGAGATCGTCGAGCATAAGAATCTGGCTCTTGCCGTGCTGGTGGGATGCATGTCGATCGGCATGTGCATCATCATCGCGGCGGCGGTCCACTGAGCGGCGCGTGACGGCGGCGCTTTTCGCGTCGGTCTGCCTGATCGCCGCCTGCGGACTGATTTACGAACTGATCGCGGGGACGCTTGCCAGCTACTTGCTGGGCGATAGCGTTCTCCAATTTTCGACGGTGATCGGCAGTTACCTGTTCGCGATGGGGATCGGCAGTTGGCTGTCGCGGTACATCCGGCGCGGACTGGTCGCCCGCTTCATCGCGGTGGAACTGATGGTGGGGCTGGTGGGTGGGTTCTCGTCCGCCATCCTGTTCCTGGCGTTCGGCTGGTCGCCGGGCTGGTTCCGCCCGCTGCTCTATGGATTGGTGCTGCTGATCGGAACGCTGGTCGGCCTCGAGATCCCGCTGTTGATGCGAATCCTGAAAGAGCGGCTGAAGTTCGAGGATCTGGTGTCGAACGTCCTCACCTTCGACTATCTGGGGGCGTTGGCGGCATCGCTGTTGTTCCCGCTGGTGCTGGCGCCCAAGCTGGGGTTGGTGCGGTCGGCCATGGCCTTCGGGATGCTGAACGCGGGCGTGGCGCTGTGGTCGACGTTCCTGCTGGCGGCGCATCTGCCCAATCCGCTGGCGGCGCGGCTTCAGTGCGCGGCGGTGCTGGCGGCGCTGGCTGGCGGGATGTTCGCGGCGGACGCCATCACGACGATGTCCGAGCAGGCGGTGTTCGCCGACGACATCGTGCTGGCGCGGACCACGCCGTATCAGCGGATCGTGGTCACGCGTTGGCGCGACGATTTCCGCTTGTTTCTCAATGCCCACCTACAGTTCTCGTCGCGCGACGAATACCGGTATCACGAGGCGCTGGTGCATCCGGCGCTGGCGTCGTTGAGCCACCGGCGGCGCGTGCTGGTGCTCGGCGGCGGAGATGGCATGGCGGTTCGCGAGATCCTGCGGTATCCGGACGTCGAAGAGGTGGTGCTGGTGGATCTGGATCGCGAGATGACCGCCATGTTCCGCGACCACCCGGAGTTATCGCGGCTGAACGGCGGAGCGTTCCGGTCGCCCAGGGTGAAGGTGGTCAACGCGGACGCGTTCGTGTGGCTGCGGGAGACGGACGCGCGGTTCCAACTGGCGATCGTCGACTTTCCGGATCCGACCAACTTCTCGGTGGGTAAGTTATACACCACGTCGTTTTACCGGGAGTTGGCGCGGCATCTGGAAGAGGGCGGACTGGCGGCGGTGCAGAGCACGTCGCCTATGTTCGCGCGGCGGAGCTTCTGGTGCATCGCGGAGACGATGCGCGCGGCGGGATGGCGCGTGTCGCCATATCATGTCTATGTCCCGTCGTTCGGCGAGTGGGGATTCATGCTGGGGAGCCTGGGGGATTATCGGACGCCGGAGCGGCTGCCGGAGGGCCTGCGGTTTCTGACGGTCCGGACTCTGCCGCCATTGTTCGACTTTCCGGGCGACATGGCTCGGGTGGACGCGGAGGTGAACCGGTTGAACGATCAGGTCCTGGTACGGTACCACGAGCAGGAGTGGAGTCAGGTGTCGCGGTAGGCTCCCCTCAAACGAAGTGATATGATCCACCTGGAGTGTCCCGACTCGCGTTCAGTTTCGTTGCCGCGGCCGTCGCGGCTGGAGGGTGGACGGCTCGAATCACGACGACGCCCTTTCGGGGCGGTCCGAGCAGATATATAGCCGTGGAGCGAGGCGGAGCGGTCGAATGCATCGAGTACGACCGGGGCTCCAGCCGGGTGTTGTCGCGGCGGGCAGGCATGCCGGGCCCGGACTGGAAGGCGAAGGCGGCTGGAGCGTTGGCGACCCCCGCGTTGTTGGGCGCCATCCGGGCGATCCAAGGCGGCCCGAACCCGGTCGATGGCGACTTGGCGGAGATTGCGCTCCACGGCTCCGAGCGGATCGAGCGAGGCGGGCAGGTAGGCACGTTTCCCGAGATCGCGCGCAGGTGGCTGGACGATCTGGCGGCAGCGTGCGCGTCGGTTCCGTCCGGCGTTCTCCCGGCCGGCTATCTCCGGGTAGCCCCACTTTCCGAGTTCCGGCGGTCCTGGATCGCGGAGCGGGGTGGAAAATTTCCAGAAGCCCGTAACATTTCGCCCTCGAATGTCACTATGTTCGTGCAAGCCGCTCGCGAGCCCGGCGGGCTGACGCCAGTGGACGCCCGGTCCATCGGCGCGCTCAGGAGGGCGAAGCGAAATGGCGCCTATGTCGCGATAGACGGCAAGGCGTTCGAGTTCACTTTGTTGGAGACCCGCTGAGCCCCTTTTCGGGACGGCGGTCTTTGCGCCTAAGAGGAGAAGACAATGACGATCGGTTCCATCACGGGTCCGAGGCGGCGGACCGGAGCGGCTTTCAAGCTGGCCGCCCTCGCCTTGAGCATGTCCGTGGCGTCCGGAGGAAACGGCGGTTTCCGGGCCGGGGTTTATAACTTCTGCGTGGCCGTGCTGTTCGACGCCACGCCCGCGCAATTGGCCAACATTCAGACCGCGTTCACCAACGCCAACAAGGTCTGGGCGGACGCGATGGACTGGCAACAGCGCTGGGGCACGATCACCATCGTCAACAACTGCACGGTCGCCAACAAGTGCGGCTCGCTCGAGATCGCCGAGTTTTGGATTCTGCCGGGGCAGAAAGCGGCGGCGGACCCGGCCGCGGCGTGGGCCACCCTGGGAAAGTACGGCGTCCGCGGCGAGCATGTCAACATGCGGTACCGCGGCCAGAGCGGCGGCGGCGCCAACGATAACGACTTCGACGCGCCCACCGGCGGCGGCATCGCCTTCACGATCGCCCATGAAATGGCGCATCACTCGTTCGGCATCGTCGACGAGTACTCGGGACCGGGCGCCACGGCGGGAACCACGGTGGCGGCCGAGTGCGCGGCGCCGCCGGCCACCGGCAGCGATCCCGCTACCCTCAACTATTCGATCATGGACAACTACTTCACCCGGGGAGGCAAGGCGAGCGGCTCTATTTATACGCTGAAGGAGTTCTGCGTGCGGTCGAATCACGACCCCGACGCCGACACCTACCAGACGAGTTCGAACCACAAGTCGTCCTGGGAGACGATCGGCGCCCATCCCAAGCGCTCGGCCACCGCGCCCAGCGGGCTTCCCAATACCACCGCGCCCACGGTCGCCGATCCGACTTTCCGCGCCGGGGGCTCCGGTCTGCGTTCCGTGCTGGTGCTGGACGACTCTGGAAGCATGGCGGCCGAAGACCGGCTAGTGCTTGCCAAGCAGGCCGCCAACGTCTACATCGACCAACTCAAAGTGGGCGATCAGGTGGCGGTGGTCTCGTTCAACAACTCCGCCACTGTCCGTTACAATCTGACGACGATCGCGAGCGCCGCCGACAAAACCGCCGCCAAGAACGCGGTCAACGCCCTGGTGGCGGGCGGGACGACGAATATCGGAGGCGGGCTGGCGACGGGCCTAGGCATCTTGCAGACGGTGGGAACTCGCACGTGTAACGAGGTGATCATCCTTCTGACCGATGGCGATCACAATACCGGCACGGCGCCCGCGTCCGTGATTCCCCTGCTTCAGCAGGACGCGGTTACGGTGTTGACGGTTGGCTTGGGCGCCGGAATCTCCACCACCGGACAAGCGACGCTACAGTAGGTCGCCAGCGAGACCGGCGGAAAGTACTACGGGGTCTCTAGCCCGTCCGCGTTGGCTGGGAACTTCTTCGAAATCACGACGGACGCGCAGGGCAACAACCTGATCGTGCGCGCGCCGTTGAGTCTCGCCGCGAGCGCCCCCCAGTCCACCACGGTCACGGTGGAGGCCGGGTCGGAGTCGGCGACGTTCGGCATCTCTTTCGTGAACGCGGCGGCCAATGTCGCCATCACGCTCAGCAATCCCGCGGGCACGACGTTTACCACCGATGCCCAGATCGTGGCGGCCGGCGGGACCGTGAACCGGAGTCAAGCCAATATCGTGTTGGTCACTTTCCTCAATCCTGCCGCCGGCAACTGGGTTGTCGGCACGACGGCCGCGAGCGCGACCGCCGCCGAGGTTTTCGCGTCCTCGCTCAACAAGGGCGTTGCGGTGATCGCCAGCCCGGGGCAAGGATTGGTTTCCGCCAACGAGACCATGCTGCTCAACGCGACCGTGCAGCACGGTGGACTTCCCATTACCGGAGCGTCCGTCACCGGCAGCGTTGTGCGGCCCAACGGGTCTCAGCAGGCGGTCACTCTGCTGGACGATGGAACCGCGGCCAGCGGCGACGCCGTGGCTGGGGACGGGGTCTATACAGCCAAGTTCTCCGCCTACAATGCGAACGGGAGTTACACTTTCCGCGTCAACAGCGCGGCTTCGGCGGGCAAGGTGGCGCCCGGCGAGCAGTTCTTCGGATTCACCGGTCCGGGCGGCACGGTGCCGCCTTTCGTCCGCACCGCCTCCTCGAGCTTCGTGGTGGCGGGCTACGACGGCTGCGCCGCGGCTACTCCGGAGATCCCGTTCAACACGGCGGTCGCCGGGACGCTGACAACCGGCAGTTGCACCAGCATCCTCAAGGCCGGTCACTATCGAGCCCGCTACTTCTTCAACGGAACGGCCGGCCAGCGCGTCTCGATCAGTCACTCCTCGGCGGCTTTTGACAGCTTCCTTTACCTGCTTGGGCCCGACGGCGCGATCCTGGCGTCGGACGACGACGGCGGGAATGGAACGAATTCCCGAATTCCCTCCACCGGGCTCTTCAGTCTGCCCGTTAGCGGCGTGTTCGTGATCGAAGCGACGACCTTTGCATCCGGCGCCACGGGCGCGTTCACGGTCCTGCTGGAAACGGCTCCGACCATCCTCGCGCCCACGGCGAACCAGACGGTCGCCACCGGCGGCGTGTCCTTTGCATGGACTCCGGTGGCCGGCGCTACGTCCTACGAAATCAAGGTGGACCGCTCCACCGGGGGCACGGTGTTCTCCGGCTCGGTGGCCGGAAACTCCAACACAACCGCGCTGGTGGCGCTCGCCGGCGGGACCTACGTGTTCTCCGTCCGCTCCTGCGCCGGCGCCAGTTGCGGCCCGTTCGCGACCGTGACGTTCACCGCGGCTCCCCCCACACCCACCGGGACGCCAACGATTACCGCGCCAGCGGAAGCGGCCACTCTGACGACGTCCACCAACACGATTGTCTGGACGGCCGTGGCCAACGCGACATCGTACGAGGTGGAACTGGTGGACGCCAGCGTGACTCCCAACGTCACCGAACTGAAGATCCGCGTGCCCGCGCCCAACCTGAACACCATCTACTCGATGAAGAGTTCCACCGCCTACCGGCTCCGCGTGCGAGCCTGCCAGGAAGGCTGCGGACCATTCAGCGCCACCCGAAGCTTCGTGGTGAATCTGCCCCCCGTGCCTTCCGGCATCCCTGTGATCACGTCGGGAGTGGTTAGCAGCGGCAACTCCCTGGCGGTGATCTGGACGGGAGTCGCTAACGCGGATCTGTACCAGGTTCAAGTGGTGCAGCCCCCGCCGGCCGGCCCCGGGGGCGGGGCGCTTACCGTGGCCGCGCGGCAAACCGACGCGCTCACCGCCACCTTTCCCGGTCCCGCCGGGGCGGCTTCGATCTTCGTGCGCGCTTGTAACGGCAACGGTTGCGGACCCAACTCGCTTCCCTTCCCGATCAATCCGCCGGGACCCAATCCGGCTACGGCGAACCTCGGTACGCCTATCTCCGGCGCCACCGTCCCCGGACCAGACGTGTTCTTCTCCTGGAACCGGATCAACGGCGACAACGGCTCGAACACGCTGTACCGGTTGTTCGTGCAGGATCTATCGACGCAATCCGCCGCGCTCGACATCCTGACACGCGACAACTTCCATGGCGCGGTTTTCAATGGAAGCGGCGCCCGTTATGACGCGCTGGTGATCGCCAATCCAGGTCCTTCCCAGGTTACCGGTCCGGCGGCCGGCTTCAATGTTCGCGGGCCGTCGCCCCAATCGCCGACCATGCGCGCGCCGACGCATCAGAGCACGATCAGCCAGGGTAACATCGAACTGGGCTGGACAAGGCTCGAGGGCGCGACGCTGTTCGAGTATTTCGTGGCTGTGCAGGGACAGCCGAATCCATCGGTAACCGGCGTGACTCCCGGAACGACGGTGCTGGCGCCGCTGAACGCACTGAGCCAGACGGGCACGATCTACAGCGCCATTGTCCGGGCCTGTCCGGCGGGCGCAACGTGCGCGGCGGGATCCAACGCCGGCTGGGGACCCTGGTCGAACGTGGGTGGCAGCGGAGTGGTCAACTTCACCGTCCTACCATAACTCCGGCATCGGGCGCGGGGATTCTTGCGCGGCCCACCGCGACTAAGATCCCCACGCGCCTTCGCGGCCCGGTGGACGGCAGACCGCGAGCGATGGTGGGACCAGGTGGCTCCCGTTGGCGCCGTGGAACTTTGCCTCGCTTCAAATTCGCCAAATTGATCATTCAAGTTGGCGGCGCTGGCGTTGAGCGTAGCGGTTGCGTCGGGTGGCAACGGAAATTTCCGGGACGGTGTGTACGACTTCTGCGTCGCCGTGCTGTTCAACGCGACGCCGGCGCAACTGGCGGCGATCCGCGCGAAGTTCACCGAGGGCAACCGGGTTTTCGCGGACGCCCTCGATGGCCAACAACGGTTCGGCACGATCACTATCGTGAACGACTGCACGATCGACAACAAGTGCGGATCGCTCGAGGTCGTGGAGTTCTGGATTCTGCCGGGCGGCGGGCGGGCCTATGCCACCAGTGGCACGTACGGAGAGAGAAACGAGCACGTGGTCATGTACTTCGACCAGCAAATTGGCTCCGACGGATTCACAGGCGACGAGACTTGCGCCCATACGATCGCTCACGAGATGATCCACCACGCTCCACCGAAGAGGCCGCTCTGTTGGCGGGCAATCAATGGTCGCCCGCGACGGTGGATTTCCTCGAGGTGATGGGCGAGAAGAAGTTGGTGGGCATGGGCGATTTCGTCGCCGTGATGGGCGAGATCGTGAAGTTCGCGCCCGGCAGCGTGAAGCGGGTCAACTTCTTCACCCACGCCAACGGGACCACGGTGGGCATCGCGGGCCGGAACATCCCCGGCAACGTGATGTTCGACACGCAGGTGACCAAGGCGGACCTGGACAACTTCGCCACCAACGGCATGTCGTTCAAGGTGGGCAACCAGACGTTCGACCTGGACGATGTCCGCCAGCGGTTCACCAAGGACGCTGTCTTCGTGCTGTACGGATGCCAGGCGGGGCTCAACAAGCCTCTCTTCGATTCCCTGCACGCGCTGCTCGGGATCAAGGTGATCGGATTCAAGAAGAAGATCGCGTTCTGCCCCAATCCGCCGCAGAACGGCCAGTTCGTGCGGACCGGCATGCTCAGCGGAATCGGAAATTGTTCGTCCAAGACTGCCGACTGGCGGAGCTTGGCGAACGATCCGGCGGAGACCATCGTCGTGCCGTAGCGTGCCCGGCGCCGGCGGCCGTTCCGGCGTCTGAAGGATTTATTTTTCCCTTCGTTTGTTTCGGTTGCGGGAAACAACCGCGGCCGTCTTCTTGACGGCCGGCCAAGCTCGAAGCCGGGTGGACCACCTGCGTCCACCCTCTTGCGCAACGAGAAAACGAAGGGAGGTTCCCTCGAATGGAACCAAAAGATCTCTCCGGGCTGCCGGCCTACTCTGGCCTCTTCTACGACCCGGACACCGGCATGACTTACAAGGAAGACGGAACCGAGACCGGCTTCACGTTCGAACGCGCCACCTGGACGGGGCCGTTCGGCATTCACTTCCAATGGCCGTGGCTCAACCCGATCGGGTTCGCCACGCGGGAAACCGGCCGGAAGGTGTTGGCCTTCTGCAAGGGCGCGGCTCCGAAGGGGCTGGCCGTCAATCTCGACGAATCCAACCGGATCGTCGGTCCGTTCACGCGAACCATCGAGCGGCTGATCGTGGTCACCGATGGGGACAAGGAGGAGTCCTACAGCGCGGGCTGGTTGGCGCACTCGTTGATCCGCAATGGCGAACAACGGGCCGCCACGCATTGGCTGGACGAGTTGAAGCAGGTCCGGTTCAAGACGTAGGGCTACACTGGAGAATTGAAACGGGGGGCGGCGCGGCGATGACCGGGAGAATGTGCCTTTGGGCGTTGGTGGCCTGCGCCGCCGCGCGCGCCTCCCTACAGCTCGAGATCCACTATCCCGTCATCGAGCGATTCCTCGCCCGGCAGATGTTCACGGCGGAAGGACGCCACTACGTGCGGGGATCGCGCGACACCAAGTGCGGATTCGCGTATCTGGAGAATCCCCGGATCGCGGCGTCGGGTGGGCGCCTGGTCATCTCCGCGCGATTCGCGGGCCGCTCGGCGCTGGATCTGCTCGGCGGCTGCGTCGGTCTGGGCGATTCGTTCGACCTCACGCTGCGCGCCACGCCGGACTACGACAACGGAGTGCTCACGCTCAAAGACGTCGAGGCCAACACCACCGCGCTCAGGAATCTCTATGTCTCGCGCGTGCTACGCGCGCTGCGGGACGAACTGCCGCGCCAGTTCCGGTACCCGTTGCTCGCCGAAGCCAAGCGAACGCTCGAGCGAGAAAGGGACCCGAACTTCGATCTCGCCATGTCCGGCTTCCATGTCGTCAGCGTGCAGGCCGCCAATCACGCGCTGGTGCTGATTCTCGACTTTCGTCTCGAAGTGAAGTGAGAAACCCGATGACGCGGCGCTCGTATTCGGCGCCCGCTCGCGGCAGGCACTCGGTGTGGCCCGCTCCCTCGACCTCCCACGCCAAAGTCCACCTCGGATTGCACGCGTGCAGGGCGCGGATCGCGTCCGATGGAATCGTACGGTCGGCCGTGCCATGGATCAGCAGCACTGGCGTGGCCGCCCGCGCGAGCACGTCCTCCGGCGCCGCTTGCCGCATGTCGACGCGGTAGCGCAGCCGCCCGTACAAATAGCCGTATTCGAGCACCGGGCGGAACAGCGCTCGAGCGGGCGTCCAGCCGAAGAAGTGGCGGTCCACCAGACGGCGGATCGCGGCCTGGGAGAATCGCGTGAAGCAGGCCTCCACCACCTCGCCGGCGATGCGCGCGTCCACCGCCAGCGACTGGACGGCGATGGCCGCGCCCATCGATTGTCCGAAGACGAAGAAGCGGCCGCCGCCGGTGCGCTGGCACAGCCAGTCGCCCCACAGCCTGACATCGTGCGACTCCCGCACTCCGAACGACACCACGCCTCCCTCGCTGTCCCCGTGGCCGCGACTGTCGATCAGCAGCGCGCGATAGCCGTGGCGGAGGAACAATCGCGCGTGCTCGATCATGTAGGCGCGCGTGTCGGTGAAGCCGTGGATGAGCAGGATGGCGGCGCCGTTCGGCCGCGGCGGTTCGAAGTACCAGCCGCGCAGGCGGAAGCCCTCGGCGGAGGCGATCTCCGCATCCTCGAGCCGCGCTCCCGTGTCCCGCGCCATATCCTCGCCCACCTGGCGGGGGGCGTGTTCCCGGCGCGAGTCGCGGACGCGAAAAGCGGACTCGCTCGCCCGCGTGCCCACGATCAGCACGATGGCGAATACGGCGAGAAGAGGCAGGACGAGCGGCACGGTGACCTTTCAGGATACAATCGCCTGCCGTGCTGTTGACGATCGGACATTCCAATCATTCGTGGGAGCGCTTTCTCGATCCGCTCGCGCGGCACGGCGTGCGCGTGCTGGCCGACATCCGGCGCGTGCCCCGGTCGGGCCGCAATCCACAATTCTCCGGCCGCGAATTGGCGCGGGCGCTCGCCGGGGCAGGGATCGCGTACCGGCACTTTCCCGGCCTCGGCGGGATGCGCGAGCCCGCGCCCGATTCGCCCAACACGGCGGTGCTCGATGCGGTGTTCCGGGGTTACGCCGATCATATGTCCACCGGTTTGTTCGCGCGCTCCCTCGGCGAGTTACTCGATCTGGCGGCGCGAGATCCCGTGGCGGCCATGTGCGCCGAGGCCGATCCGGCGGATTGCCACCGCTCGTACCTGGCGGACGCCGCGGCGGCGCGGGGCGCGGAGGTCACGCACATTCTGGCGAACGGCGGGCTTCGGGCTCACGCGCTATCGCCGTTGGCCCGGATCGACGGCGGGTCGATCACCTACCCAGGGCTCTTCTGGCGCAGCAAGGCGAAGCACGCCAGCGGTACGCTCCCGAGCCAGAAAGTCGACGCTTCCGGCGTGGTGACGACTCGCAGGCTGTCGATGGTCACGGTTGATCCCACCGACACAATCACGAAGTAGCCGTCGATCTGCGTTCCCGGGCCCACGGCGCCTCCGAGCGTAAACGCGAACAATGGGAGGCTGTACGTGCCAGGACCACTGACCAGGGTGATCGCTGGTGCACCGATGTAGCCGGAGCCCGAAGGAGCCCCCAACGGATGAAGGCCCACTTGAACAGTCGATGTGGACCCTGGCGTACCGCTCGCGTAGACCGCCCCAAAGGTGACGATATCCAATGGGGTCATCGTGTATGTCCCGCCCTGGCCGAGAACAACCGCGCTTCCCCCAACGAACGGGGGAGAATTCACTATTAGATCCGGAACGACAGTCGCGGTCACGCAGCCGCTGCCGGCGGATCGGGACACGGTCATCCAACGGGTCCCGGAGCCATTCATAATCGTGGCTCCGTTGTTCACCGCCGTCGAGGGACCGGGGCAGCCATCGATTGCGGCTTGGGTGACGACAGTGTTGATGCCCGACGTCAACGAGCTAAAATCGTCCAAAATGACTCCGGCGCGCGCGCCACAGGCCGCGGCAAGGGCCGCGACAACCGCCAACCCACGTAATTCCATTGCAGACTCCTCTTGCAAATCCGGGGTGAGTCTGTCACCCCCTTAATAGTGAAGAGGACCTTCGCGATCGTTACAACTCGGGCCTGCCTTTTCGCACTCTCCCTCGCGATCGACGTAGGGCTGCCTCCTCGAGCGACACTGGAACCATGTCCCTCGGTCCCGAACTCTCCCGCCTCTTTCACCGCGATCTGACCCGGCTCGCTCAGCAGATCCGCGCCACTCCACCCGAACTGCTGTGGAGCACGCTCCCCGGTATAGGTAACTCCGCCGGCAACCTCGCGCTGCACATCGAAGGCAACCTGCGCGAGTTCGTCGGCAGGCAACTCGGAGGCGTCGAGTACGTCCGCCAGCGCGACCGGGAGTTCGACTCCACCGGGATCGGTCAGGAGGAACTCGCGGTGCGCCTCGAGGACACGCGCACGCTGGTCGTTCCCATCCTCGAGTCCCTGCCGGACACGGACTGGGACGCGGTCTTTCCGCAGCAGACGCTGGGCGTCGCTTTGACGACGCGCCAGTATGTCCTCCACCTTTACGGCCATTTGAACTACCACTTGGGCCAAGCGGACTATCTCCGGCGCGCCCTCACCGGCGAGGGCGCCCTTCGTCTCGCCGGCCTCTGATTCTTTGGTACAATCCCCATGGCTAGGAGCAACCATATCGCAATGAATCGAACCTCCCTGTTCGCGGCATGCGGCCTCGCGGCGCTAGTTTCGTGCGCCAACGAACCCGCCGGCGCCAAGAAGGAAGCGGCCTCCGCGGACGTCAAGATCCTCGAGAACCTCACGCTGATCGACGGCACGGGAAAGCCGGCCGCGCCCGGATCCACCATCGTCGTCACCGATGGCAAGATCACCTACGCCGGACCCGCCGCCGGAGCGCCCGCCGCGCCCGCTGGAGCGGTTCGCACCGACCTGGCCGGCAAGTTCGCGATGCCCGGCATCATCAATCTCCACGCGCATCTGGGCAACGTCAAGGGTGTGAAGCAGGATCAGACCTTCTACACCCGCGAGAACCTCATGAAGCAGCTCGGCGCGTTCGCCAGGTACGGCGTGACTACCGCCGTCAGCATGGGCAGCGACACCGATCTCATCTTCGACGTCCGCAAGGAGCAGCGCGCCGGACGGCCCACCACCACGCGCGTCTTCACCGCCGGCCGCGGCTTTACGGGCGCGCAGGGATATCCGTCCACCATGCCGGGCATGAAGGGCGTGCCGTACGAGGTGACCAAGAACGAAGAGGTGGAAAAGGATGTCGCCGAGAACGCGGCCAAGAAGCCCGATCTCACCAAGATCTGGGTCGACGACCACCTGGGCAAGGAGAAGAAGATCTCCATCGAACTGTGCAAGGCGATCATCGACAACGCGCGCAAGCACGGGCTGAACACCGCGGCCCACATCTTCTACCACGACGACGCGCTGAAGCTTTCCGAGGCCGGCCTGTACGCCTTCGCGCACAGCGTGCGCGACAAACCGGTGAACCAGGAACTGATCGACATGGCCAAGAAGAAAGGAACCTGGCAGATCCCGACACTGACGCGCGAGATCTCGACCTTCGTCTACGCCAAGCCGCACGCCTTCCTGAAGGACGAGTTCCTTCTGAGGGGCGCCGATCCGGAAGCTGTCGCCGGCGTTCAGACCCCCGAATTCATGAACCGGCAGGCCAACGACAAGAACCTGGCCAAGTACCCGGTCTTTCTGAAGACCGCGCAGTCGAATCTGAAAAAGCTCGCCGATAGCGGCGTCAAGATCGGATTCGGCACAGACACCGGTCCTCCGGGACGATTCAGCGGTTACTTCGAGCACTGGGAGATGGAACTGATGGCGGAAGCTGGACTCACGCCCATGCAGATCGTGCAGTCTTTCTCGGCGGGCGCCGCCGAGTACCTGGGCGCGACCGACCTGGGTACGCTCGAGGTGGGCAAGTGGGCGGATCTGGTTGTGCTCGGCAAGAACCCGCTCGACGACATCAAGAACACCCGGACCATCGAACTGGTGATGATCGCCGGGAACAAGGTGAACTGACATGATGACCCGGCGGCTGTTCACATCGGCGGCCGCGGCGGCGGGAGCGGCATCGACGGCCCGCGCCGCCTCCTCCGCCCGCTACAAGGTGGGCAACACCACCAACACGCGGGGAGGATGGGAGGACGATGTCTTCCTGTCGTTCCGCGAGGCGCACCAGGTGGGATACCGGTGGGTGGAGAGCTTCATCCACTACTTCACGCCGTTCCGGGACAAGCCGGCCGAGTTGAAGAAGCGGGTGGACGACATCGGAGTCCGGTTCGTCACCATCTCGAACGGCGGCCCGCTCGAGATGCACTTCGAGGATCCGGCCAAACACGCCAAGATTGTCGAGGATCATCTGAGCCTGGGCCGTTTCATCCGCCATTTCGGCTGCACGCACCTCAAGATCAATCTGGGGCCGCGGCGGCCCGACGGCACGACGGACGAGGACTTGCGGCAGATCTCGAAGGTGCTGGACACGTTGGGAGGCCGGCTGCGGGGAGAAGGGGTGAAGCTGGCGGTTCACGCGCACATGTGGGCGCAGTTTGAAAACCGGCGCGAGGTGGATTGGGTGATGAAGAACACCTCCGCCGAGAACGTGAAGTTCGTGCTCGATACCGGCCACGTGACGATGGCGGGCATGGATCCGGTGGAACTCACCAGGACCCTGGGACACCGCATCGTCGAGTTCCACATGAAGGACACCAAGCCCGAGAACAAGGGCGGCGCGAGGAAGCGGCTGGACCGGCCGGATATGATGAACGACCCGCCGTTCTTCCCGCTCGGCCGCGGCGGCGTGGATTTCCCGGCGATCAAAGCGGAGCTCGACAGAATCGGCTGGACGGGATTCCTGACCGTTGAACTCGATTCCTCGCCTTTCCGCCCGCCGAAGGAAAGCGCGCGGATGAGCTTGTCGTACTTGAAAAACACCCTACGGCTGCCTGAAGATTCTTTCCGGCATTGACGATATGAGGAGTGAACCCGAAGGAAGGACCTGTCCAGCGATCCCACAGGAGGGAGAATGCTATGCTGGAGGTGTCCTTAGGAAGAAGGCAGACGTTTGGACGACCGGCTCAAAGAACTGATGCAGGAGCTCGGAAACGCGATCAACGAATCGCTTTCCGACTCCGAGCGAATCGCGGCGGCGATCGGCGAAATCAAGCGCGCCGGCTACGATGTCTTCCTTGTGCTGGAAGCCACGATCGGATTCAACAAGAGGTCGTCCAACGAAGATGACGACGACTCCGAGCGCGAGACTTCGCCGCCGGTGCGTTTCGACTCGGCCGACAAGTACCGCTGGACTTCGCAGGACGCCAAGTTCCTCAAGGCGCTGAAGATCGCGGTGGACGAAGAACGTCACTGAGCGGCCTGCCGGTAGACCTCCATCGTCTCGCGGACGGCTCGCTCCCAACTGAACAGTTTGGCGCGTTGAACGCCGGCGGCTCCCACCCGGGTTCGCTCTTCCGGATCGGATATCAGCCGCAGCAAGCCGGCGGCAATCGCATCGACGTCAAGGGGATCCACTTCGATGCACGCCCCGCCACTGACTTCCGGCATCGCCGAACGGTTCGACGTCAGCACCGGTATCCCCCTCGCCATCGCGTCCAACACCGGCATCCCGAAGCCCTCGTCCAGAGAGGGGAAGGCGAAGATCGACGCCCGGGAAAGCAGCGCTTCCAACTCCGCGTCGCTGACCCACCCTGGCGTCTGGATGTCCGGGCCGCGCGGACTTGCCTCGATCCGGCGCATGATGGCCTCGGCGCCGTAGCCCGCCGATCCAGCTAGCACTAGCTTCCAGCCTTTGGGTAATCGCTCGAACGCCGCCACCAGCCGCTCGACGTTCTTCCGCGCCTGAATCGCGCCGGTGAACAGGATCAGCGGCTCGCGCGCGGCCTGAGCCGAGGGCGCCGGAGTTCGAACCCCGTGAGGCACCACGTGGATGCGCGCCTGGTCGACGCCCAACAGTTGGTGGACCTGAGCGGCGGTGAACGCCGACACGGCGATGACGCGATCGGCCCGCGCCGCCGCTTCCCGGGCTTGGCCGGCGAAACGGGCGCGGAACTCCGGCGTCGAGTACTCGGCGGTCAATACGAACAAGTCGTGGAAAGTGACCACCGACCGCCGCCACCGGGCGCGCGCAGGGAGCCGCTGGTTGAGGCCGTGAAACAGGTCGCAACGCGGGGGCCAGAAATCGAACAAAGGGCGCCGGACCACGCCGGACGGTGGAGTCTCCTCGAGTCCCCGGCGGAAGCGGTGGGGGCGGTAGCACCAGATCCAACCACCGGGGCGCGCGGCGGCGAGCCCGTTCGCCAACTCGCGCGAATACACACCTACGCCCGTGAGCTGGCGGCCCACGCTATAGGTGGCGTCGATGGCGATCCGCAACCCGGCATTCTCGCATATCCGGCCCCCTCAGGAGGCCGGATATTTGCGCGCGGGCGCCGGAATCCCCGCGTACAGGTGAGAAGCGCTCCACCACGCGCCTCGCTCAACGGCGGCTCGGATCGACCGCGCCAGAGGTATGGTGTCGAGGTCCTGCAGGGAGACGAAATCGTGCGCGCCCCGGCGGATCGCCGCGAAGGCGAGAGCTTCGTCCCCGGGGGAGGCGAGGATGATCACCGGTGTGAGCGGCGCCTCGTCATGGAGGATGTCGAAAGCGGAGGCTTCCCGGGTTCCGGGGACCGCCAGGTCGAGCAGGATGGCGTCGAAGGTCTGGCAGCGTAGCAGCGCCAAGGCCTCTCCCACTTTAGCCGTATGGTCCCGCCGGCAGGGGCGCCACCAGGATTGGGAGAATCTCTTCTCCGCGATCTCCAGAAACGCCTCCTCCAGCAGCTCGACGGCGTCGGGATTGTCCTCCACAATCAGGATGTGAAGGGTGTCGGTCTTCATAAAACTGGACGCGGTCAAACCGCGACCTCGTACTCCTTCAGCTTGCGGTATAAGGTGGTGCGGCCGATCCCCAGCAGGTGAGCGGCCAGGCCCCGGTCGCCGCCGGTGAACTTCAATGCCCGCAGAATCTCGCGGCGTTCCACCTCGACGAGGGGGACGATCGGAATGTCCTCGCTCCGCGCCGGGACTCGAGGGACGCTGGTGGATGCGGCATCGACGGCCTCGGGATAGGCCGGCAGCGCCGGCGCCAGCGCCAAACCCTGCCGTTCGAACTCCTTGGCGTGGAATGCGTTCTGCAGCTCGGAGGGCATGTCGCCGGTGTGCAGGGTGGGCCCGG
The DNA here is from genome assembly GCA_005808475.1 of Acidobacteriota bacterium. Taxonomy (GTDB): domain Bacteria; phylum Acidobacteriota; class Terriglobia; order Bryobacterales; family Bryobacteraceae; genus SYLY01. The sequence continues at coordinate 6,262 of SYLY01000166.1, read as the reverse complement.
TGTGCATGGCGACCATTTGGAGGATGCAGTTCTCGAGCTCACGGACGTTGCCAGGCCACTCATACTCGTGGAACGCATCCCAGACCGCTTGACTGAGTTCGTGCCCGGAGCCATACAGGGCCAGGAAGTGATTCACCAGCGGTTGCAGATCCTCGGTGCGTTCGCGTAGTGGCTCCAGACGGATGGTGACGACGTTGAGCCGGTAGTAGAGATCCCGCCGGAACGTGCCGCGCTCCACTTCCCGCAGCAGGTCGCGGTTGGTGGCGGCGATGATGCGGAAGTCCGATTTCTTGGTTGTCGTGGAGCCGACCGGACGGAACTCCTTCTCCTGCAATACCCTGAGGAGCTTGCTTTGCGCCTCGAGCGGCAGTTCTCCGATTTCGTCGAAGAAGGCGGTGCCCCCATTGGCGAGTTCAATTAACCCGATTTTGTTGTTGGATGCCCCCGAAAATGATCCTTTAACGTGACCGAATAGCTCGCTTTCCATCAGCGGCCCGACGAGCGACGAGCAGTCGATCGTAACGAAGGGGCCGTCCTGGCGCGCCTGATAAATCGATTTCGCAACAACTTCCTTGCCTGTGCCCGTCTCTCCCAATACCAGCACTGGCCACCTTCCGGAGGCGACGCGTTCGATGTTGCGTATGACCTGTTTTGTACGGGGAGATTCCCCGACGAGTGGACGCTGCGTTTTCTCGTGTTCCTTTGAACCCACTAGACCCTCATGTGACCGCGAAGTGAAATCTGAATCTGCGTTCAGTCCGTACGCATATATAGCGCGTTTGGCAGGGGAAAATTCTCACCTGACCTTCACAAGAGTACCGTTTTTTTCCGTTTTGGTACAAGTGCCTCGTAGGGTGTATCCCCGGTGGATTGTGGGGTCACCGCTTCAGCCCCCATGGTGAAATGGTACCAGTACCCCTGTAGGAGCGACGATTACGAATCCTAAATCCTAAAGTCTCAGCGAGTTGAGACCGATGGTACTTCTGTAGGATTGCCATACATGGATGCCATTCTTTGGGTGATGTTGCCGCTTTTGACCTCCGCCGGATCGGCGCTCCTGGCCTTCTTCATCATGCAGGCCAGATTGGAGGTAGCTCTCGCCAAGGAACGGGAGGAACTCGTGATGGCGCGCGCAAACCTTTCCAACTTCGAGAAGAACCTCGAAGCCCACGTCAGAGCCACCGAGGAAGAGACCAAACGCAAATCGATGGACCAGTTCCTGAGCGAGTTCCGTGTGGAGGAACGCCACTACACGCGAGAGAACAAGTCGCTGTTCCTGAAGAAGAAATCCATGGTGCTTCAGGAGCGGCTGTACTTCCGCAATCTCCCGCTTTCGAATTGGGTCGAGCACGAAATGACTGTCGAGGAAGGCGGCGACATGCAGGCGCTTGCCAAAGCCTGTTCCGTTTTCTCCACCCGGCCCGTGTCCAACGCCGATGCGGACGCCGCGCTGGCGATGGCCGGAGCCACACGGCTGCTCCGCTAGGAGCGCCAAAATAATTCGACCACCCCCGTAATCCCCGCCGTGGGGGGCCTCGTCCTGGAGTGTATGATGGGCGTGATGGTCGAACGGCTGGCACCCCGGAGCGAGGCCATTTCGACGATCGGTTGCGATTTCGCGACATGGATGACGTCGGAGCAGCGCAGGATCTTTCTGCTCTGCTTCCGGCTGCTTCAGGACCGCGACGAGGCCGACGCCGCGACGCAGGACGCCTTCTTCAAGGCCTACCAAGCCCTGACGAAGGGGGCAGCCAGCTCGGTGGAAGACCCCGCCAAGTGGTTGACAAGAATCGCCGTCAACACCTGTCTCGACCGGATCCGGGGCCGCGCCTGGAAGTTCTGGCGCAGGCGTCGCGAACCTGCGGCCGAGGAACTCGTCCTGGCCACTACTCCGGACCGGGAACCGAGCGCGGAAGATCGGGTCTTCGCTCTCGAGATCAACCGGAGGCTGGCCGCGGCGATGGAGAAGCTGTCGCCCCGCCAGAGGGCAGTGTTTGCGCTCCGGCATCACGAACATCGCGGCGTGGAAGAGATCGGCGAGATCCTGGGATTGGACACGGGCACAGTCAAGGCACATATGTCCCGCGCGCTCGTCAAACTGAGAGAAGAACTGCGCGACATGTACGGTCTGATTTAGGCCGCCGCGTACCGAAGAGGGCACTGTCATGAAGCACTGGAGCGATCGGGAGATTCTCGAGCACATTTACGGGCTGGGTCCGGACGACCGCCACCTGGAGTCGTGCGTGTCCTGCGGGGATCGCATCCGGGCGGCGCGCGCCCGCCGGCTCGACCTCGAGCCCGCCGCCGGTCCTGGTTTCCTGGCCCGCCAGCACGCGGCGACCCTGGCGCGCGTGGGCCACGGTCCCCGCGCCCGTTGGGCTCCCGCTGTCGGCGCGGTGGCTGCGTGCACCCTGCTAGCCTTCCTCTCATTTCGGCCGGATCCCGCGCCGGAGCCGCTGGTCTCCTCGACCGACCACCAGCTTTACTCCGACATCTATGCCAGCCTGAACGCCGGCGCCCCGCGAGCGGCGGAACCGCTCCAGGCTTTGTTCGAAGGACAGTGAGATAGCCATGTTCCGTATTGCGATCGTCCTGGCCCTGGCGGCCTTCCCGCTGGCGGCTCAGAATCCCAAGGGGCTGGTCCCGTGGTGGGACATGGGTGTCGTGCGCGATCTGAACCTGACTGGTGAGCAGTCGGCTCAGATCCGGAGCATTCTTCGCGAGCACCGGAATGTGCTGATCGACCTGCGAGCCAGCACCGAAAAGGCCGACAACGACGTGGAGGACGCCTTCAACTCCGACACGGTCGACCAACGGCGCGCCAACGAGGCGATCGAAAAGCTGATCAAGGCGCGCGGCGACCTCACGCGGGAGTTCTCCAAGCTGTCGCTGCGCTTGCGGACCGTTCTCACGCCGTTCCAGTGGAGAGAACTGCAACGCCGCCTGCCCACTCCGCGGGGTCCTGGGAATCCGCCGGGAATGCAGCCGTTCCGCGGGGATCCAGGACCGCGGGGTCAGCCCGGGCCCCCGGGCGGACCGCCTCGCGGGCCCCGGCAACCCGGCGAAGACGACGGTTACTGAGGGGCGGATTCGTCAAACGCCCGCGGCGTCTATCATGGACTCTATGAAGAGACTTCTGATACTCGCCGCGATCGCCGCCGTGGGAGTTGCGCAAAAGCGCCCCATCACGCACGAGGATGTTTGGACGATGAAGCGGCCCAGCGGACTCGCGGTAAGTCCCGACGGCAAGTGGGCCGTCGTCTCCGTCTCGGAACCGGCGTACGATCCGGCCGCCGCCAGGTCCGACCTGTGGATCGTACCGGTCGACGGGAGCGCGCCCGCGCGCCGGCTCACGCAGAACAAGCAGTCCGAGGGCGAGGCTGTGTTTTCACCCGATTCGCGAACGCTCGCGTTCACTTCGAAGCGCGAGGGCGACTCCGATTCGCAGGTCTACGCGCTGCCCCTCGACGGTGGGGAAGCGCGCCGCGTCACGTCGATCCCGGCCGGAGCCACGAACCCACGCTGGCGGCCCGATGGCAAGGCGATTCTGTTCGAGAGCCTGGTTCCGCCTCCCGGTGAGGACACCAGTCCGAAATACAAAGCGTTGATCTTCGAGACCTCACCGGTCCGGCACTGGGACCGCTGGCTCGACGGCAAGAAACCTCATATCTTCACGCAGAGCCTCGACGACGGGGCGAAGCCCGTGGACGTGCTGGCGGGTTCGAAGCTGGCCGCTTCGCCCGGCTTCGACGGCGTGCGGGCCACCGGCGACGCCGAGTTGGAAGCGGTCTGGAGCCCCGACGGCGCGTCGATCGTCTTCACCGCGCGAGTCAATCAGGACACCTCGACGCACGAGGCCGGCATCACGCGGCTGTTCCGCGTCCCCGCCTCGGGCGGGGAGCCATCGGCGATCACGACGGGCCGCGAGTCCTATTCGAACGCCGTTTTCGCGCCGAACGGCAAGGCGCTGTTCGCCAAGGTGGAGCGCAGCGAGGACGACGCCCTCTATTCGGCGTCGCGGCTGGTGCGGATCGATTGGCCGCCTTCGGGAGCGGGGCCCAAGCCGCTCACGGAGAATTGGGACCGCACCGTGGGCTCCGTCGCCTTCTCGCCCGATAGCAGCCGCATCTACATGACCGCGGAGGAGCATGGCCACGACAAGATCTTCGCGATGAGCGCGAACGGCGGCGCGGTGACGCCGGTCCTCGAGGTAAAGTCGGGCTGTTATGAGGCGCTCGCGATTCCGGCGAAAACCGCCGGGACCAAGCTGGTGGCGCTCTGGGGATCGATGACGCATCCGCTCGATATCGCGGTTGTCGAGCCGGGCGCGAGTTCGCACCGGCTGCTGACCGATTTCCATTCGGCGAAACTGGCGGGGCTCGACCTGCCGGAACCGCGCCACTTCTGGTTCACGGCGAAGAATGGAAAGCGCATTCACTCGACGATGGTGGTTCCACCGGGGTTCGATCCGGCGAAGAAGTATCCGCTGCTGTTGTTTCCGCATGGGGGTCCGCATAACATGAGCAAGGACCATTTCTTCTTCCGCTGGAACGAACACCTGTTGACCGCGCCGGGCTACGTTTTGCTGTCGACCAACTATACGGGTTCGACCGGGTTCGGCGAGGAGTTCGCGGCGGCGATTCACCGGGACATCCTGCGCGGCCCGGCCGGGGAGATCGAGGAAGCGGCCGATGCCGCGATCCGCGAATTCCCGTTCATCGACGGTTCGCGGCAGGCGGCGGCGGGCGCGAGCTACGGCGGTTACCTGATGAATTGGTTCGAGGGTAACTCGACGCGCTTCCGGTGCCTGGTGAATCATGCCGGGCTCACCGACAATACGTCGATGTGGGGCGCGACCGACGGCGCGCTTTACTGGGAGCGGCGCGTGGGAGGTCCGGTGTGGGAGCAGAAGGGCGCGTGGCGGGATCAGAGCCCTTCGGCCTACGCGGCGAATTTCAAGACGCCGATGCTGATCACGCACGGCGAGCGGGATTTCCGGGTTCCGGTGAATCAGGCGCTCGACATCTACAAGCTGCTCCAGCGGCGGCAGGTTCCGGCGCGGCTGGTGGTGTTTCCAGGGGAGAACCACTGGGTGTTGTCGGGCGAGAACGCTCGTTTCCACATGAAAGAGGTCGCGGCGTGGCTGGCGAGGCATCTGCGGTAGGCGGTTCGCCGCTACACTGAAAGACTGTCCGCTTCTTACACACCGCGCATCGGCGCGCACGTTTCCGTTTCCGCGTCCTACCGGCAGGCGGCGATCCACGCGGCCGGCATCGGGGCGGAGGCGATTCAGATTTTTACGTCCAGCCCGCGCATGTGGCGCGCGTCGATGCCCGCCCGCGACGATGTGCTGGGTTTCCTGCGAGCCCGCGCCGAGCACGGCATCACGCCGGTGGTGGTGCACGATAACTATCTGATCAATCTCGCGTCGGCCGATCCGGACATCCGGGCGAAATCGATCGCCGCTTATCGCGGCGAGATCGAGCGTGCGTTGTACGTGGGCGCGGACTATCTGGTGGCGCATCCGGGCAGTTCGAAGGGGCAGAGCGTGGAAGCGGCGATCGACGCGGTGGCTTGTGGGATGCGGGAAGCGGCAAGAGGTCTGGGCTCGGACCGCCTGATGCTGCTGCTCGAGAATACGGCGGGGCAGGGAGCGGCGCTCGGGGCCGATCTGGCGGAACTCGCGGCGATCCGCGAACTGGCGTCCGGCATCGAATTCGAACTGGGCTACTGCCTGGACACGGCGCACTCGTTCGCGGCCGGCTACGCGCTCCACGAGGAGGCGGGCTGGGCGGATTTCGTGGCCCAGGTGGAGCGCATTCTGGGCTGGAGCCGCGTCCCGGTGATTCACGCCAACGACTCCAAGACGGCGTTCGCCTCGCGCGTGGACCGGCACCACAACATCGGCCAAGGCTATATTGGTGAAAAGGCCTTCGCCCGCATCCTTCGACATCCGATAATACAGGACAAAGCGTTCATCCTCGAAACGCCCGACGAGGAAAGCGGCGGTCACGCGGCCGATATCTCCACACTCAAACGTCTATGCCGGAAAAACCCTACGAACACAGCCGAATCGAACTGAAGTGGCAGCAGGCCTGGGACGCCGATCCCGGGCTATACCGGGCCGCTCTGGACGACCGGCCGAAGTTCTACTGCCTGGAGATGTTCCCCTATCCGAGCGGACGTCTTCACATGGGACACGTGCGGAACTACTCGATCGGCGACACCCTGGCGCGGTACATGTGGATGCGCGGCCACGACG
>SYLY01000165.1 GCA_005808475.1 Acidobacteriota bacterium | reverse complement strand
ACCTGCGCGACATCTGCGTGCTCGAGCCGGTGCCCGCAGAGACGGAGCCGCCATCGTAGCGCACGGTGGCGCTATACGGGCGGGCATGCCTAAATCGGAAATCCTGACACAAGCCCTCGTATGTTTTGGCGACCCGGCGCGCCGTGAATCGTACTTCGACCTATATTCGGATGATATCGTTCTGCACGGCTACCAGGGCGTCGAGCCCGGCCTGGCAAGCGTTAAGGCGTTCTACTACAGCCAGATCTGGGCGCCGTTTCCCGATGCCGCGGTGCTCCTTGAGGAGACCCTCGAAGTGGGCGATAAGCTCGTGGTGCGCTTCAAAATGACGGGAACGCACCAGGGACCGTTCCTCGGCGTCCCGGCGACGGGCAAGGCGATCGTCATGCCCGGGATCACGGTCCTGAGGTTCGAAGCCGCCAAGTGCGTCGAACGCTGGAGTTGCGCGGACTTCCTCGGCGTGCTCGCCCAGCTCGGCGCGTTTCCACCGGCGTGAAGACCGCGATCCTGCTGGCGCTCTCCGCCTTGCCTGCGTCCGCCGAAGTCCGGATCGCCGCCACGGACGGCGTCCGCGCCCTCGAGCGGGCTCGCGATGCGATGCGCTCCGCCGGCCGCCCGGATACGGTGGCCGGCGCTTCCTTCGACCCGATTCCGGTGAGCGAGATCGGGCCCCGCGTCAAACGCCGGTAGCTGCGCCGCGCCCGGCTCTCAGAAGTACAGCTTGATCCCGAACTGAATCGTCCGCATCGACTGCCGCAACGAGCGGATCTCCGCGTCTCGCACCCCGTCGGGAACCACCGCGTCCAGCGAACTCCACGAGATCCCGTTCGGCTGCCCGAACTGCGGCGTATTGAAGAAGTTGAAGAACTCCGCCCGGAACTGTAGGCGGCCCGCTTCGCCCAGCGGCGATAGCCGCCAGTTCTTGTAGACCGACAGATCGAAATTGCGCGCGCCGGGCGTATTGATAGCCCCGTCGCCCGCCGAACCGTAGTGGCACAGATCGCCGCGCCGCGGAATGTTGCAATCGGTGCGGCGGAAGGCGCTCGTGTCGAACCAGCGTTGCCGCGTCGCCGCGTCGCCCAGCCGTCCATCTCCGATCCGGTCGGGCCGCGACTCGCCGCCGTTGTTCAGGTTGCCGCCGCCCAGGTTGAACGGAAAGCCCGACCGCATCGTCACGATGCCATTGGCCTGCCAGCCGGCCAGCGCGGTTCCGGCCGCGCCCTTGAAACGGTTGAGGAACGGCATCTCGTACACGAAATTGATCACCGCGTTGTGCGTGACGTCGAAGCCCATTCGAGCGCGCGACAACCGGCGGTTGCGCGGATCCTGATATCCCCCCGCCACGCCGGCTCCGCTTTCGTTTCGTCCATAGCCCTCGCTCAGCGCCTTGCTGAATGTATAGGCCAAGCCCATCGTCAGGCCGTTCGAGGTGCGCTTCTCCACGCTCGTTTGCAGCCCGTGATAGGAACTGTTGGCATAACTGTCCAGGTAGCGGATCGCCCCCAGACCCCGCGCCGCGTTGCCCTCGCCTTCCCCCACGAAGGCCTGCCAGGGCCGCCGCGAGTTGAAGTCGGTGTCCGCCGAGGGATCCGGACTGTTGAAATTGCCGAGCGACGTTTCCAGGTGCGACGTCTTGCTGCCTACATAGGCCACCGTAAGCTGCGTCTTCCACGGCAGGAGCCGCTGCACGTCGAAGCTCCACTGCACATTGCTCGTGGTCCTGTTGTCGGGCGGCATCACGGTCAGGTTGGTCCGCGCCGGACCGGTCCCAACACCCGGGAACAGGCTGTCCAACGTCAGAACCGGCGAACCCGCGCGAAAACGCCGTGTCTGGATGTTGTAGCTCTGGCCGCCGTATTGATAGGGAATCACTTGCGCCGCGTCGGTTACCTGATTGAAGCCGAACGTGCCCGACTTGGGCGGCATCAGGATCAGAATCGAGAAATTGTTGAGCTGTTGCGCGTTCGCGAACCAGCCGAAGCCGGACCGGATCACCCACTTGTCCGTGGCCCGGTAGGCCAAGCCTAACCGCGGCATGAAGAACCGGTTGGGTTCGGAATAGAACTTGAAGTCCTTCGTGTTCGGTCTGGGGATCAGCGTCGGCAGCGATCGCCCATCGGCGGAACGCGACAGTATGTCGAGCCGCAGCGATCTCCACCCTCCCAGTTTGTCCACCGGCGGAGCAAAGTGGTCCCATCGCAGACCCAGGTTGAGCGTCAGCTTTCGCGTCGCCTTCCAGTCGTCCAGGATGTAGGCGCTATGGCGGTCCTGCCGCGCCCGCATCACCGCCGCTCCCTCGCCCGTGGTCGAACTCGAGGGGAAGCCCATCAGCCAGCCGGCTAGAGCGTAACCGCCCTCGCAGCATCCCACCGATCCGCGCTTGGTGTTGCCGCCCGCACGCTCGAGTTGAATCCAGCGGTACTCCACGCCGAGCTTGATGTTGTGGCTCCGCTTGGAGATCGAGAAGTTATTGGCGAGCTGGTGCACCGTGTTGAAGTCGAATCCGTTGCCCAGATCGCGGTCTCCTCCGATCGGCGTGGAGGGAATGCCCGTCTCGAGCGGCGTGAGTTTTCGGTTTCCATCCGTCGCCACCCGGTACTGCCCGATCCCCAACGAATCCAGATCGAAGTTACTATTCGACCGCGGGTTGGTGAACGTGTCGTCCGCTTTGTTCAATCCGTATCGAAATTCGTTCAATGTCGACGGGTTGAAGATGTGGACATGCTGCACGGCGATGTTGTTCGCCCGCGAATCGGTGAACGTCGGGAAGTTCGGATTCAACACATTGCTGATGAAGCGCGAGCGGTCCCCGGCGTACCGGACGAACACCTTGTCCGCCGGGCGGAACTGATGATCCACCCGGAAGAAATACTGATTCGACCGGATCGTCGCCGGAATCGAGCCCCGCGCGTTGATATCAAGCGGATCCTCCGGCTGGAACATCGGCAAGGGTTGAAACTGGTTGACGAAGTTCTGCGCGTTCTTGTTGATCCGCGAAGCCGGAATGATGTTGGTGATCCTGCCCGCCGGGTCGCGGAACGGCTCGCCCGTCAACGGATCGTAGATGATCGACGGAGCCCGGATCGGACGTCCGTTCCTCACCGGCGGCGTCAGCAGCGCCGAAAAGTCCCCCTTCCGGAACGCATCCGGAAACCAGAACGCCTCCTGCACCGACTCGAGCGTCTCCCGGCGGCCCTCGTAATTGAAGCTCCAGAAAGTCCGGTCGCGCCCGTTGTACAACTTGGGCAGATACACCGGACCGCTCGTGAAAACGCCGAACTGATTCCGCCGGAGCCGGTTCTTCGGCGACCGTTGCGCAGTCGCCGGAAGCTGGAAGTTCAGGAAGTAGTCGGACGCGTCGAACACGTCGTTCCGCACGAACTCATAGAGAGTGCCTCGAAGCCGGTTCGTGCCCGACTTGAGCGCGATCTGCACGATCGCTCCGTTGTTCTGTCCATACTCGGCCGAGTACGAACTGGTCTGCACCTTGAACTCCTCGATCGCGTCGATCGAAGGCGAAAACACCATCGTATTGATGCGCGGTTCGGTGGCGATCACGCCATCCAGCGTCACCTGCTGGTTCACCTCGCGCTGTCCGTTGGCGCTCACCGCCACCACCGATCCTGGAATCGGAAACGTGCCGCCGCCCTGCCCATCCAATCCCATCCGAATCCCGAACTGCACGCCCGGCGTCAGCACCGCCAGCCCGGCGACGTTGCGGCCGTTCAGTGGCAGTTCCACCACCCGTTTGTTGTCGATCACCGATCCTACCGCCGCGTCCTCGGTCTTCAGCAACGCGGAATTCGCCGTCACCTCGATCGTCTCGGTGGTTTGGCCGATCTCCAGCCGGAAATCGACGCGCGCTTTCTGCTGAAGCTGGACCACGATCCCGCTCGCCTCTCCGGTCTTGAATCCAGCCGCCCGGGCCGACACACGATACTCGCCGGTCTCGATGAGCGGGAACGCGTAGTCTCCGGTCGCGGTCGTCACCGTTTCCCGCGTCTGGCCGGTCGCCGTGCGAAGTAGGGTCACTTTCGCGCCCGGAACCACCGCTCCCGCCGGATCGGTCACCGAACCCACCACCTCCGTCGACGTCGTCTGTGCCGGCAACGTGGTGGCGAGAAAGAATAGAATCCAGGGATGCTTCCGCATAGGCAGCAAGCCTACCACAATGGAATCTCCGCGGTGCTGCTCCTTGCATGGACCGCCGCCGCGAGCGCGCAACCCTATGACTTGGTCCTCCAAGGCGGGCGCGTGATCGATCCCGCCAACGGCATCGCCGCCGTGATGGATGTCGCCATTTCCGGCGGCAAAATCGCCCGCGTCGCGGCGGACATTCCCGGTCGCGATTCCCGCCGCGTCCTGTCCGTCAAGGGCCTCTATGTGACGCCAGGACTCGTCGATCTCCACACGCACGTGTACACCAGAGGACGCACGGCAACGGTAACTCCGGACGATGCCGTGCTCCCCCACGGAGTCACCACTATCGTCGACGCCGGCGTCTCCGGAGCCCGTAACTTCGACGACTTCAAGGCCACCATCATCGACCGCGCCAGGACCCGCGTCCTCGCGCTGATCAACATCGTCGCGGGCGGCATGAACGACGACATCGCCAAGGAATACATCGTCGCCGACATGGACCCCGCCGCCGCCGCCGCCAAGATCCGCCAATATCCGTCGATCCTGGTGGGGGTCAAGACCGCGCACTTCGGCCCACCCGGCTGGATCGCCGTCGAACGCGCCGTCGCAGCCGGCCGCTTGGCGGATGTCCCGGTGATGCTCGACAGCAGCGTATACTCCAACAGCGGCCGCGACACACGCACCAAGGTCCTCGAGAAGATGCGCCCCGGCGACATCCACACCCACGCCTACAACGATCACCAGGTGGAGATAACCAGCCGCTTCACCGGCAAGGTGCAGCCGTGGATGTGGGAGGCTCGCAAACGCGGCGTCCTCTTCGACCTCGGACACGGCGGCGGCAGCTTCCTCTGGCCCGTGGCCTCGGCCGCCATGGCCGGCGGCTTCCCGCCAGACACCCTCGGGACCGACCTGCACACCGGCAGCATCCTCTCCCTGCGCGTCAACGTGCTGAACACCATGACCAAGCTGATGGCGCTCGGCATGTCTGTCGAGGACGCGGTGGCGCGCGCCACGGTCAACCCCGCCAAAGCCATCCGCCGCTTTCCGGCCATCGGCACGCTCGGCGAGGGCAGGGAGGCCGACATCGCCGTGTTCGAGATGCGGCAAGGCGTCTTCGCGCTGGTCGATTCCATTCACAAGAAACTCACCGCCACCCGCAACCTTGCCGGTGTGATGACGATTCGCGCCGGACGGATCGTGTTCGACCGCGATGGCTTGTCGCTCGAGAGCGCCGGCAACTCTCCAAGCCTGGCGCCACTCCCCAGGCCCGGCCCAGCCCCCCCACCGGAAGGCGACTCCGGCGAAATCGTCTTTGACCTGCTGCTGAAGAACGGAACCGTGATCCGCCCCGGCCGCCTGACCGCCCGTCTCGACATCGGCATCTCCGGCGGAAAGGTCCGCCGCATCGCGCCGTCCATCCCCGCCCGGTTCGCCAAGCTCGCCGCCGATCTCGATGGCTACTACCTGACTCCCGGATTGATCGACGCCCGCGCCGACGTCAATAACATGGACCGTCCGTCGGCGGTTACCGTGGATCACCACTCCCTCCGTCACGGCGTCACGGCGGTGGTCGATCCCGCCTCCACCCCGGCCATCGTCCGCCGTTCCCGCGTGCGCTTGATCGCCGGGCCCCGCTCTCCCATGCCCGCCGATGCGCTGGCGAGCGGACTCGATCAGACCACCGCGCTCGAAGGAGCGAGCCTCGGCCGCACGATGACACTGCTGCTGAATCAGGGCGTCCCATTCGAGCGGATCGTCGCCCGCGCCACCCGGATTCCCGCCGCGGCCCTGCCGGACTTCCCGAACCTCGGACGCCTCGAGGCGAACCTCCCGGCGGACTTGGCCGTGTTCGAAATCGTCCCCGGTCCCGCCACCATCCCCGGACCGGACCGCCGCCGTACCCGCATCGCGGCGCGCGTCCAGTGTATCCTGACTCTCCGCAATGGCGATGTTGCCTGGGATTTACACGGGCTGACGCTCCGGGAGTGGACTCAGGCGGGCGGCTACGGCAGCTACAAGTGACGTGGTAACATACGAGCCACGGCAATGCAGCTAACTGCGACGATGAGTGGTCTCGCCCCGGCGGGGTTGTGCTCGGTCCTCGGACCCGCGGGCGCGCTTCTCGGTCCCGTCGCGGCGACCGGCATTGCCTATGTGGGGAAGGTGATTGGTGGTCCCGCCGCGGACGCGGCCGGAGGCGTGCTCAGCGGCATCCTCGGCAATCTCTCGGCCACGGCGACGGAGGGCCTCCTCGCCACCCGCGATCGTGCGGCCGGGCCTGTACGCCGCCGCGCTCGCTTCCTCCAGGATCGCGATGTTCGATTCCTCCGGCCGCAAGGCCCTTGACCGGCCGCTCGACCTGCCGCCGGCCGCGCTGCCGAAAGCCGCCGCCATCGACTAGCTGGGTTCTGGTGAACGGTAAGGTCGCCCTGGGTGGAGGCAAGCCGTCCGGAGTCATTGCGGAGAAGGTGCTCGAGCCGCGGTAGCGCCGGCCGTGGGTCGGGATTCCACTCGGATGCAGAGCCCGTATCGCCGCGCAGCCCGCGACACGAAGGTCCGAAGCCCGGATACCGGCCGCGATAGGCGCGCGTGATAATATACGGACAGATGAGCCCCGACGAGCCCCGTCAGCCCAGGCTGTCACCGGCGACTACGCTGCGGCAGATGGTTCCCACGCTGATGCCCGCGCCGTTGGAGTCGTTGGGCGAGATCGGCGCCTTCTACCGCGACTCTCTGCAGCACCTGCGCGGGGTCGACCGGATCGGCGAGTTGCGCCTGTCCCTGGAAGACGCCGCCGAGTGGAACGTTCCCCTGAAGGCGTTTCTTTTCGGTCACCCCGGAGTGGGCAAAACGACCGAATTGGCCAATCTCCTGGTACGCGAACTTAGCGACCGCTTCCAGCCGTTGTGGATCCGCCTGGATTCCGAGTTGAACCCACCGACCCTGCGCCACTACGATGTGCTGCTGTTGGTCCTGCTGCGCCTCATCCGGGAGGCCACAGACCCAACGCTGATCGGTTTCGAGGATCACGAACTCGGGCTGTTGATGCGGCGGGTTGAGGATCATCTCGCCACCAAGTGGACCAAGCGCCTTCGCGTGCGGCAAAGCGAGTTTTCCGGCGGTCTGTCCATTCCGGTGCTGGCGCGGTTGCTGGCGAACCTGAAGCAAAGCAATACGCGAGAAGCCGGCCAACAGGATTATGAGGTCTCCTTCGTTTCGGAACTGATGGATCTGTCGAACGAGGTCGTGACGGAATGTAACCGGCTCCTGGCGAAGCACCGGGAGCGGCAATGGGTCGTGGTGCTCGAGGACTCTGAGAAACTCGGTATTCCCGCCGGCGACTTGCGGGATCTGTTCTCGGGTCTCCGGCCCTATCTCCAGGGTTTGGCCTGCCACGTGGTGGTGACCATTCCCGTTTGGCTGAGGCACTCGCAGGATGCCGTTGCTATCTTGCCTCCCGGCTTCCATCAGTTCGACCTCACCGATATCGCCGTCTATCGAGAAGACCACACGCCGAATGAAGCCGCCATCGCCGCACTGACGGACATAGTGCTGGCGCGCGCGGACCCGGGGCTCTTCGAAGCCGGCGTCCTCCGGCGGGGCTGCATCGCATCCGGCGGGAACATCCGCGATCTCTTCCGGCTCATTCGAGGGGCCATGCTCACGGCGCGTCTCCGCCGTGCCGGCAGGATCTCCGCGGCGGACCTGGACTCCGCGGTTTCCAGCTTGCGCGACGACTACAAATCGCAACTCGGCTCCACTTCGCCGGAGGAGGAGCGGGAAGCTGGATGGGACGAGAAGATCGCGAAACTCGTCGCGATTTACAGACGCGACGATCCAGCCGCCGAGGTGCCGAGTCCCGTGCTCTATGCTCTTTTGCGCCAGCGGTGCGTGCTGAAGTACAACGGGCGCGGGTGGCTAGGCCTCCATCCCTTAGTGGTGGACCTTCTCATCGAGTTTCAAAAGCTCGAGCCTGGTTCGCCGGGCGGCAGCGTGGCGTGACCGCGCACACGGTGGCCGTTGGGGGCGATACCGTCCTTGGGGTCGCCGAGCGTCTTCGCTCTTGGATCGAACTGGGGTCGCGCGGAATTGTCTTGCTGCGCTTCGTATCCGATGTGAGCCGGGACGCCGTTCTCGACTCCCTGGACACTCGGGTGTCCCGCGTCCGGTTCGACCCTGCCGAGGGGAAAGCCGCCGCAAATGCACTGGAAGCGCGCCTGCGGGATATCGTGGACCGGACGCGCCTTCAGGTGGCTGCGGTGCTGTTTCCCACTCCGAGGCAAGGGAGCGAGGACTATTGGAGCGCCATTCGTTCCCTGAACTTCCATCGCGACGTGCTCGCGGGATTGCCGCTGATTCAACTCTGGTGCGTGCCGATGAGCGCTGCGGTCCGGGTTGAGCGCGAGGCGCCGGACTTGGCCTCGTGGTTTCTGCTAAAGTTCTCCCTGCGGGAGCTGCCACCTGGTCTCAGCGACGACCGCCGCCCGAGTCTGCGCCTCGACCAAATTTTGGTTGCCCCCGGCCCCCGAGAGATCCCCCTCGACCCGCCCTCCCGCCAAGCCGCCGCCCTCCGCGAGAGCGCTGCCCGCATCCAGGGCGAGCCCTCCGATCTCCCCGTCCTCTCCCCTTGGAACGACATCGTCCCTTACCAGGGCCGCCGCGAGTTCCTCGAGAAGTTCCTCCTTTGGATCGCCGCCGCCGGACCCCGCGTGACCGTCCGCACCGTCTTCGGCCGCGCGGGCGCCGGTAAGACGCGCTTCGCCGTCGAACTCCTGAGCCGCTTGCAGGACCGCCATCCGGATCGCTGGTTCGGCGGCTTCCTCCGCGCCTCCGATCTGACCGGCTCGTTCGAGATCCAGCGCCCCACCGTCGCCGTCTTCGACTACGCCTCCACCTCCGCCGATGCTCTCCGCGCCTGGCTGGAATCGGTCGCCCGCAATCCGCCGGCGCATCCTCTCCGCATCCTCCTGCTGGACCGCGCCGCCAAGGCGGAAGAAGGCTGGCTCGCCTCGCTGACCCGTAACAAATGGTCGAACCCGGAGATCGAGGGTCTGTTCGACGACCCGGAGCCGCTCGAACTGCCACCGGTCGACGACGCGCGCCAGCGCTGGACCATCGTCGATGCCACCCTTCGCGCCGCCTGCCGGATCCGCGATTTGCCGGAGTTCGCCGTTCCCGCTCTGGGAGCAGACGTGGAGTTCGACCGCCGGCTCGCCGCCGCCGACATCCTCGAACCGCTGCACCTGCAAATGGCCGCGCTGGCGTCGCTCGACAACCTCGCGCCGCGCAAGACCCTGTTGCCGCGCCTGTTGGAAGCTCTCGCGCTCCATCGCACGGACTTGGCTACCCGCCTGGCGCAACGGGAGTCGGCGCGGCTTGCGCGGTTTGGCGCTCCGGCGGGCGAGCGGCTGCGAATCCACATGGCGGCCTACGCGACCTTGTGTGGCGGACTCTCGCGCGCGGAGACCATCCCCGCGATCAAGGCGGAAGCGGACCGGCTCGGCTTCACGTACGCGCCCCGGGACGCCGCGGACGAACTGGCGGCTGCGCTGGGAGTCGAGTCGGGCGTCCCCGCGATCGTGCCGGACATCGTGGGGGAAGCGTTCGTGCTGGATGCTTTCTCGGGGCGTGACCGCGAGGAGGGCGACGCGCTGGTCCAGCGGCTGGGCGAGCGGGCGATCCCGGCGCTGATCCGGATGGCGCAGGATTTCTCGGTGGAGCACGTGCTGGCGCAAGCGCCGTCGGCGCCGCTGGAGTGGCTGGGGTCGTTGGTGAAGGCGGGGCGCGCGGACCGGCACGATCTGCTGTTGGCGCTGGAGAGCGCGTTGCCGCACCAGACGCTCGCGCTGCGGGAATTGGCGGTGGAGATCGACGCGGCGATCCTCGACCGGGTGCGAAGTGGTGGGGACGACGCTGAGACGGCGCGGTTTGCGAACAACGTGGCGAACAGGCTGAGCGACGTGGGCCGCCGCGAGGACGCCCTGTCCGCCGCCGAGGAAGCGGTCTCGCTCCGGCGCCGTCTCGCCGCCGCGCGCCCGGACGCGTTCCTGCCCGACTTGGCCTTGTCGCTGAACAACGTGGCGAACAGCCTGAGCGCAGTCGGCCGCCGGGAGGACGCCCTGTCCGCCGCCGAGGAAGCGGTCTCGCTCCGGCGCCGTCTCGCCGCCGCGCGCCCGGACGCGTT
>SYLY01000018.1 GCA_005808475.1 Acidobacteriota bacterium | reverse complement strand
GTGTCGGTCACCGAACGAACCAAGGAAATCGGCATCCGCAAGGCGATCGGCGCGCGCGGACGCGACATCGTCGCGCAGTTTCTGACCGAAGCGGTGGTACTCACCGCGTCGGGAGGCGTGGTGGGGATGGCGCTCGGTTGGAGCATCTCGACAGCGGCGCGACTGGCGTTTCCCTCGTTGCCCACCGCCGTTCCGTTGTGGGCCGCGGTGTCAGGCGTGGTGGTCTCCGTGGGCGTTGGCCTATTCTTCGGAATCTGGCCCGCGAGCAAGGCGGCGAGGCTCGATCCCGTGGTCGCCTTGCGCTACGAGTGACTACTTGCGAGCGGTGATTTTGATCGCCACCTGCTGGCCGCTGTTGACGTATCCGAGGTACTCGAAGGCGGCCGTTTCGCTGGCGAACTCCTCTAGCGCCTTGAACTCGCCATCGCGCCACCCGGGATAGTTGAAGTACTCGTCGAAGACGACGATGGTGCCGGGAACGAAGCGGTCGCGGAGAGCCTGGAAGACGTCGCGAGTCGACGAGTACAGATCGGCGTCGAGGTGCGCGAAGGCGAGCGGTCCGGGATGCGCTTGCGAAAAGCCCGGAAGCGACTTGCTGAACCAGCCCTTGTGCAGTTCGACGTTGGCGGGCACGAGCGGCAGCTTCTCCACGGCGAAGGTCCCTTTCTCGCGCGCGGTGATCCAGTCCTCTGGCAGGCCCTCGAACGAATCGAACCCGTGAATTTTGTCCTTCACGCGGCCGGCGATGTAGTTGATGCTTTCTCCCTTCCACACGCCGAACTCGCAGTAGAGGCCCTTGACGGTCACCTGCTGCAACGCGTGATCGAGGAGTTCGAACCGGTTGACGAAGAATTTGGTGGAGCCCATCCGCTTGTTGACGAAATCGGCCGTATCGGCGGTGGCCAGGCGCTGGCGCTGGCGCCACAGGTTGAGCGCGTCGTCGGACAGCTCCTCCTGGGCGGCCTGGCGCGCGATCTGGTAAAAGCGCGAACGCAATTCGGACTTGATCCGCGGCAGGGCGACCGCCGCGGCGGCGCCCAATCCGAGAAGCGCGATCCAACGAAGCATGGTGGCGGACATCATGCTCAGTGTATCTCCCACGCGCCTGGGCGCCATGAGCGCGGAGTCCCGGTACGGAGTCCGCTCAGTCCCGAACCACCGGCGGAAGGCAGAGGAAGTTCGCGCGATTCAATCGCCACTGGCGTGCGATCCGGCGGCCCCACGGGCGGGTCCCTTCCGCGTCAGCCAAGCGCGAGCGTCTTCCACCATCGAGTACGTCACTGGCACCACCAGCAGCGTCAGCCCGAGGCACAGCGCCTGGCCTCCGATGATCGTGATGGCGATCGCCGAACGTTGCGAAGCTCCGGCGCCGGAGCCCACCGCGGTGGGAATCAGGCCCGCGATGATGGCGAACGTCGTCATCAGGATGGGCCGCAGACGCACCCGGTTGGCCTCCATCACCGCCTCGTGCAAGGCCATGCCCTGCGCGCGCAGGTGGTTCATGTAATCGATCTGGAGAATTCCGTTCTTCTTCACGATTCCCAACAGCAGCAGCACGCCCAGCGCGCTGAACAGGTTCAACGTGCGGCCCGTGGCGATCACCGAGAGCAGCGCGAAGGGGATCGAAAGCGGCAGCGTCAGCAGAATGATGAACGGGTGGATCAGGCTCTCGAACTGCGCGGCCAGCACCATGTACATGAAGATCGAGGCGAGGCCGATCGCCAGCAACATGTTCGCCGTGGTCTCCTCGAGCACCTTCACCTGGCCCGAGAACAGCAGCTTGTAGCCGGGCGGAATGCCGACCCGCTCGATCGCCTCGGCAGCCTTGGCCGCCGCCTCCCCCAACCCGAAACCGGCGGCGACGTTGCCATAGATGCCCACCGCGAACTGCCGGTTGTAGCGGTCGATGCGGCTCGGTCCAAGGCCCCGGTCGAGCTTGGCGATCGAATCCAGCCGGATCAGTCCGAGCTTGGCCGACGGCACCAGCAGCCGGCTCAAAACTTCGGGATCGTCACGCTGTCCCGGCATCAGACGCATCGTCACCGGATACTGTTCGGAGTCTTCCTTGAAGGCGGAAATCTGATCGTCGCCCGACATCAGGAGCCGGACCGCGCCGGCGATGTCGGAGACGCGCACGCCCAGATCGGACGCGCGGGGCCGGTCGATCACCACCTGCCACTCGGGGTTGTTCAGGTTGAGGTTGGCTTTCAAGTCGGTGAGCGACGGCTCCTTCTGCAATTCCATCAGCGAGCCCTTGGCCAGCCCCACCAGCTTGTTCATGTCGGGTCCGAGCAACATCGCGCGAATCGGCGAGAACGTGTCGCGCCCGCCGAGAACGTTGGGGAAGTTGATGCGCGGCCGTAGGTCCTGCCACTCCTTGAGTTGCTCGCGCACCTTTTGCGCCATGGTGAGAATGTCGGCGCGCTGTTCGGGCGGATGGAGCAGGATCGTGGAGAACGCCATCGTGACGCGATCCATCATGGTGGAGCTTTTCGGCACCACCAGCTTGACTCCCGGAACCTTCTCGATGCGGCGGGCCATCTCGAGCGAAACACGTTCGGTCGCTTCGAGCGAGGACCCTTCGGGAAGCTCGACAAACAACCCGAGTTCGGACTGATCTTCCTGCGGCATCCAGTCGCGCCCGATGTAGTTGTTGATGATGAACGTGGAGCCGAACACCACGCCGCACACGGCCATGATCACCCAGCGATGGCCGAGCGACCATCCGAGCGTGCGCATGTACAACCGCTCGGTCCAATTCGGTTGGCCGTGTCCATGCGGCTTGACTCCGGTCTTCAGCTTCAACAGCCGGGCGCTGAGCGCGGGAGTGAGCGTGAACGCCACCAGCATCGAGACCAGAATGGAGACCGACATCGTCCAACCGAACTGGTTGAGGAACTTGCGCGCATAGCCGCTCATGAAGGCGATCGGCACGAAAATGATCACCAGCGATATGGTGGTCGCCATGACCGCGAGCGCGATTTCCTGGGTCGCCAGGATCGCAGCCTGCCGGGCTGGCAGCCCCTTCTCTTCCATGAACCGGTAGATATTCTCGAGCACGATGATCGCATCGTCGATCACGATGCCGACGGCAAGCGTCAGCGCGAGAAGCGTCATCGAGTTCAGCGTGAAGTCCATCACGCGCATCAACGTGAACGTGGTGACGATCGACGTCGGAATCGCGAGCGAACTGATCAGCACCGTGCGCCAGTCGCGGATGAAGATCCACACGATGAACGAAGCGAGCAGGCTCCCGAGCAGCAGGTGCTCCTCTAGCGCCGACACCGAATTGCGAATATAGGTCGCGGTTTCCTTGACGATCTCGATCTTGACGCCCGCGGGAAGCTGGGCCCGGATCGATTCCACCTTCGCCAACACGCCGTCGACGACCTTGACCGTGTTCATGCCGGTCTGGCGCTGGACATCCATGCCGACCGCGGGTTGATCCCGGAGGTAGGCGAAGTTGCGCTTCTCCGCCATGCCGTCCTCGACCGTGCCGATGTCGCGCAACCGGATCGGCGAACCACCGACGTTCCTGATGATGATGTCGTTGAAGTCGTGCACCGACTCCACGCGGCCCATCGTTCGGACGCCCGTTTCCGACAACCCCTGGATGATGCGGCCGCCCGGCATCTCGATATTCTCCGAGCGAACGGCCCGCTCCACGTCCTGCGCGGTGAGCATGTAACCGTTCAGCTTGTTCATATCCATGAAGATGTTGATCTGACGGGGACGCGAGCCGCTGATGTCGACGCCCGCGACGCCGTCCACCGTTTCAATGGCGCGGCGGATCTGCTTATCGGCGATTTCGGTCAACTCGCGGATCGGACGCGGACCGCTCACCACCATTTGGATGACCGGCTCGCGATCCATATCCGCCTTCAGCACCACCGGCGGCAGGATATTCGGCGGCAGACGGCGCATGGAGGCGCTGACCTTCTCGCGAACGTCCTCCACCGCCTCGCCGATGTCGCGCTCGAGCACGAAGGTGATCATCACGCTCGCCGAGCCCTCGAGCACATAGGCGCGAAGTTCCTCGATGCCGCTCACCGCCGCGACAGCCTCCTCGATTGGCAGCACGACTTGCGAGACCATCTCCTCCGGGCTCGCGCCGGGGAGCCGCAACCGCACATAAACGGTGGCGGGATCGCTCTGCGGGAACAGGTCGACGCCGAGCCCGCCGAAGCTGAACACGCCCATCACCACCAGGAACATGATGAGCATGAAGGCGAATACGGGCCGGTTGACGCAGATTTCGGATAGGCGCAAGAATTCCTCCGCGGCCGTTGGACCGCTCTCGATGCAAAGACGATTCTACATCCGCCAGCGGCCGCGCCGCGCGGTGGCCCCGAAAGACCGTGCCCCGCTATGATACGAACTAGTGCCCGTCGACCCCTCCGCCCAGGTGGCGCCCACCGCTCGAATCCATCCCGATGCCGTTGTCGGTCCCCAGTGCGTCGTCGGCGAGTATTGCGTGATCGAATCCGATGTCGTCCTCGGCGCGGGATGCCGGCTCGAACCCTACGTCTTCCTCAAACGGTGGACCACCCTCGGCTCCGGCAACCTGATTTCGGCGGGAGCTTGCCTCGGCACCGATCCGTTCGACAAATCCTTCACCGGCGAGCGCAGTTATCTGCGGATCGGCGGCGGCAACGTCATTCGCGAGCATTTCACCATCTCTCGCGGCACGCAGCCGGAATCGGCAACCGAGATCGGCGACGGCAACTACATCATGGGCAGCGGGCATATCGCGCACAACACACGCATGGGGTCCAACTGCACCATCGCCAGTTGCGTGCTGATCGCCGGCCACTGCGTCATCGAGGATCAGGTATTCATCTCGGGCGGGGTGGGCGTGCATCAGTTCACCCGCGTCGGGCGGCTCGCCATGATCGGCGGGAACATCCGCGTCAACCAGGATGTCCCGCCTTACTTCATCTACTCGAAGTTCGAAATCGAGCCGAGCGGGTTGAACCGGGTGGGTCTCAAACGCGCCGGACTCGGCCGCGCCGAAACGGACGCGTTGAAGCGGGCTTACAAGATTCTTTATCTGTCGGGGCTGAAACTCGCGGATGCCCTCGCGCGAATCGAAGCCGAGGTTCCGACCCCGGACACGCTCCACCTGGTGTCGTTCATCCGGCAGTGCAAGCGAACCATCGCCCGGCCCTCGCGGCGGGGATCAGCGCGGCACGTACTTCTCACGGACCAGGAAGGCGTAGGAGAGGATGCCGGTGACTAGAAAGATCCAGATGGCCCACATCGGCGCGTCGTAGCGTCCGGTGGTTTGCAGCAGCCAGCCGGTCAGGTACGACGCCACTACGCCGGGCACGTTGGCCGCGAAGTTCTGCACGCCCACGATCTTGCCCACCGCCGCGTTGGGCAGCAGCGTTTGCGTCAGCGCCCAATAGTTGGCGGTGACCAAGCCGAGTCCGCTCAAGGAGAAAATGGCGAAAAACAGCGCCGTGGATTGCGAATCGGACAGCGCGCCGATGATCTCGGTGGACCCGCACAGGAATCCGGCGTAGATGAAGCCCTTGCGAACGCGGACCGGGTTCCAGCCGCGATCGATCAACCGGTCCGCCACCCAGCCGGCGGCGGTGGCGACGATCGCCATGCCGAACAGGCTGAAGAACGCGTATTGGCCGGTCTTGCTCAGGTCCAACCCGCGGCGTTCGGCGAAGTAGGAGGGCAGCCAGGTCATCGAGAAGTAGACGAAGTACTGGTAGCAGAACGTGCCGATGAAGGTGCCAATGATGACCGGGCTCTTCAGCAGCCGTCCGAACGGAATCGCGGAGGCCGCGCCGCTCTCGCGGATCGCCTTCTTCTCCAACTCGCGATCGTCGTCGCGCACCAGCAGGATCCAGAACGGAATCCAGACCAGGCAGCCGAAGCCGAGAATCATGAACATCGTGCGCCAGCCGTGGTCCCTCAGCAGCCACGCCGCCAGGAAGCTGCCGATCGCCGGACCCAGCTTGGCCGCCGCCATGTAGATGCCGATCACGAATCCGCGCTGGTTCTCGGCGCAGTTGTAGCGGATCCAGCGCATGCCGGCCGGGGTGATGACGCTTTCGCCCAATCCGAGCAAGAGGCGGAGGGCGACCAACTGCCAGAATCCGGTCACCCACGCGGTCAGTCCGCTCAGCACGCTCCAGAAGGTGAATCCCCAGACCCAGGGCCACTTGACGCCGTATTTGTCGACCACCCAGCCGGCCGGGATCTGCACCAGCGCGTAGGTGATGAAGAACGCCGAATTCAGCAATCCGCGATCGGTGTTGGAGAGGTTGAAGTACTGCTGGAAGTCCTTCTGGCTGAGGGCGACCGAGAGGTTCACCCGGTCGAAGTAGGCGATCATGTAGCCCACGCAGAGCCAGGCGATGACCGCCCACCGGCGGCCGTTGGTGATGTGATCGAGGGCGGCCATACTACCTCGGAGTCCACCATCGATCGATCGCGGCGGTCAAATCGCGCACCAGTTCGGGGCGCGACGGAGCGAGGTCGTTCGCCTCGCGCGGATCGGCGGCGAGATCGAAGACCTCCGCGCGCGGCAGCATCCAGGGGATCTTCGGCGACGATTCCCAGATCGGAATCGCGCTGTTGGCCGAGTGCGGCGCGATGAGCTTGTAATTGCCGCGAATCATCCACCGGTACTTGAGGTTTGCGGCGGGGCGGTTGACGTCCTGGGAGGTGTGGACGAAGATCGCGCCATGGATGGAGTCGCGGCGGGCGCGCGCCTTGTCGTCCAGCAGGTCGATGCCGGGCATCTCGCGAGCGGGCTTGACGCCGCACATCGGCAGGACGGTGGTGGCAAGGTCGATGGTGGAGGCGAGGTTGCGGTCGTCGCGTCGCGGCGCGATGCGTTTCGGCGCCCACAGCAGGATGGGAGTGCGCACGCCCGCGTCGTAGGGCGACAGCTTGGCGCGGCTGTTCATGAAGGTCTCATTGCCGGGCAACTGCACCCAGCCGTTGTCGGCCACATAGGCGATCACCGTGTTCGACGCCTGGCCGGTTTTCTCGAGGTGCGCCATCAACTGGCCCACCGTCTCGTCGAGCCATTCGATCATCGCGTAGTACTTGGCCAGCGATTCGTCGAGCCCCGGCCGCGTGTACTTGGAAAGCAGCCTCGCCGGAGGATTGTGCGGCGTGTGGGGCAGGAACGGCGCGTACCAGAGGAAGAACGGCTTGCCGCTCTCCTTGGCGCGGTCGATGAAATCGAAGACAGGCTTCATCGTCTGGCGGCCGATCTTCAGACCCTCGTCGCCGTGACGTCCGCCACGTTCGACGTCGCCGTGCGTCATGCACTCGGTGAAGCCGCCGCACTTGCATTCTCCCTCCCACCACTTGCCCGATTGGTGGCTGACGTAGCCTTTGGCGCCGAGCATTCCGGCGATGGTTTTCGACTCCTGGAACACGTTCACCATCGACGCGCGATTGGCGGCATCCCTGGCGTTGCCCTTGGGATCGTTGCCGGTGATCCGGTGCTGGTGCGGATAGAGTCCCGTCATGATGGACGCCAGACTGGGACGGCACAAGCTGGTGGGCACGTAGCCGCGGGTGACGGCCAGTCCTTCGCGGGCCAGCCTGTCGATGTTCGGCGTATTGACGCCGGGATGGCCCATGAAACCGTAGTCGCTCCAGCCGTGATCGTCGGAGATGACGAACACGACATTGGGCGGCCGGTCAGCGGCCAGAAGGGGGAACAGCGCGAACAAAGCGCAAAGCGCGGTCTGCCGGAGCATCTGCCAATGATATGATGCTTTTTCATGAACCGCAGACAAGCTCTCTTCACCATCGCCGGCGCCGCGTTGCCCGCATGGGCGGCCAAGGCGCCCATGGCCAAGGAATACCTGGTCTACATCGGCGCCTACACGGCGGCCGGAAAGAACAAAGGCATCCACGCGTTTCGCATGGACGTCAAGAGCGGCAAGCTCACCGACATCGGCTTGGCGGGCGAGGTGGTCAATCCCTCCTTTCTCACCATCCATCCGAACGGGAAGAACCTGTACGCGGTGAGTGAAATCGCGGACTACCAGGGCCAGCGCAGCGGCGCCATCACCGGCTTCACGATCGACTACGCGACGGGCAAGCTGGCCAAGCTCAACACCGTCTCGACCAAGGGCGGCGGCGCCTGCCATCTGAACGTCGACAAGACGGGCAAGAACGTCGTGCTCGCCAACTATGGCAGCGGCAGCGTTGCCAGCGTGCCGGTCAAGGACGAAGCGGGCAACCTCGGCGAAGCGACCGCGTTCGTGCAGCACGAAGGCTCGTCGATCGATACCCGCCGCCAGGGCGGACCGCACGCGCACTCGGTGAACATCTCGGCGGACAACCGGTTCGTCATGGTCGCCGACCTGGGGTTGGATCAGATCAAGATCTACAAGCTGGATCCAGCGGCCGGGTCGCTGACGCCGCACAATCCAGCGTTCGCGAAGGTAACGCCCGGCGGCGGCCCGCGCCACTTCAACTTCCATCCGAACGGCAAGTTCGCCTACACCAATCAGGAGATGAAGTCGGCGGTGACCGCTTTCAAGTGGGACGCGGCCAACGGCGTGCTGACCGAGATCCAGGTGATCTCGACGCTGCCGGCGGACGCCCAGGGCTTCCCCAACAACTCGACCGCCGAGATTCTGGTTCACCCTAACGGCAAGTACCTGTACTGCTCCAATCGCGGCCACGATTCGCTGGCGATGTACAAGATCGGCAAGGACGGCTTGCTGACGCACTTCGGCAACACGCCGACGCAGGGCAAGACGCCGCGGAATTTCAATATCGATCCGACCGGGCAATGGCTGATCGCGGCCAATCAGCAGACGGACAATATCGTGGTGTTCCGCGTGAACAAGAACGGGACGCTCACGCCGACCGGCCAATCGCTGTCCGTCGGCGCGCCGGTCTGCATCAAGTTCGTCAAGGCCGCCTAGCGGCCTAGCGGCGCGACTTCGATTCGCGCGGCTCGACGCGGCGCCGTTCGGTTTCGACCTGGCGGGTCCGCTTTTCGGTCTCGCGCGTGGTGCGCTGCTCCCATTGCCGGTCACGGCGGCTTTCCTCGGCGGAGCGAGTCCGGGGCTCGGCTCTAGGCGCCGGCGCCGGTCTCGCCACCGGGCGCGGTTCCCTGGGCCGCGGTGGGGCGGCCGAGCCGGTGGGGCGCGCCGCGCGGGCTTCCCTTCCCTCGACTCGCACCGATTGGTTGCGGACGGGCCTCGCGCCGCGGAACGCTTCCTCGGGCATGGCCGTGAAGGCGGTCTCCCGGTGGGCGTACCGCTGCTTCGCCATGTCGATCCGGTGGATGTCCACGTCCCGGCGGATTACCGTGTTGCGGACATTGACGTTCGTGACATACACGCGGCTCGCCCGGTAAGGCGGATGCCACACCTCGCGTGGCCCCAGCGGGAACCACGCGACTCCGGGCCCGCCGCTCAACCGGAAATAGAAGTGAAAGCCCGGCCCCCCTCCGCCGGCGAAAACGACAAGGGCCGGTGCGTAGACCGGATGGCGGTGGAACGGACCGGGTATCCAGCACCAGCGGCCGCGCACGGTCACCCAGCGGCCGTAGTGAAAAGGCGCGAAACCCCACGGCGCGTCGTCGATCCACGTCCAGCCCCAAGGCGAGATCCAGACCCAATGTCCGAAGCGGTAGGGCGCCCAGTCGACGGCGACGGCGCGCGGAGCCCAGATCCAGCCGTAGCTCGGGTCTTGCGTCCACTCGCCATGCTCGTCGAGATCGTCGCGCCCGATGAGCCGGGGTGGCACGCGCTTGGCGGCGAGCGAGGGAGCCTCCCGCCGGTCGCGCGCCAAGGCGTACCGGTCGAGCGCATCCTCGGGTGGCAGTCCGTCCTTGATTTCAGCTTGCGCACCAGACGCGACACGCCCCTGCTGGCCCTGCCGAACGACGACACCCGCGATTTCCGCGGCGCCGGAGTTGACCGCAATCCGCGTAAACGAGGGCCAGGCGTCGATCCGGTACACACCGGTTCGCAGCAGAGACACCGTCGCGAAGGGCGCTTCGACGAAGAACTCCTCACCTTCGTCGAGATCGTAGATGTGGATCGACGCCGCTCCGCCGGTCAGCTTCAGCCGCGCCACCGCGGAAGACAGCATCGACAACGAGAGCCCCGTCTCCGCATCCAGCCGGATGGCCGCGCCGCCGGAGTGTAGCTCGGAGCGCGCTCCCACGCCCGTCCGGATCTCGTCACCCGTGGTGAGAGGGCGATTCAGCACCGCTTCGCTCCAATCGTCCGCTCCGAACGGGCGCATGGAAACGGGGCCGGTCAGTTGTCCGATGCGCGCGACGCGATCCGGCGGATCGGGCGCGTCGACTCCAACGGCAACCGGAGCGCGAGCCAAGGAGCGTCCGCAACCGGTGAAGTTCGCACCCACGAGAATAGCCGGCGCCAGCCAGGCGTGCAAGCATGTTCGTCTCATGCCTCGGGGAGAGCACGCGAAGGGCCGCCAACGGGCGTCTCCCGCGCTCGAAACCCTGTGAGAAGCGCGGACTAGAAGAGGAACTTGAGGCCGAGTTGCAGCCGCCGCGGTCCCTGGGCAGACGAGATACGGCCGAAAGTGGGCGAGTCCACGAATAGATCCGGCAGATCGAAATTGGCGCGGCCCGTGAGGTTGAATGCCTCCAGGCGGAACTGCAAGGCCCTCGTCTCCGTGAACGTGATGTTCTTGATGAGTGAGGCGTTGACGGTAGCGAGGCCCGGGCCGTCGAGGATGTTGCGGCCGGCATTGCCAAAGCTGCCCTGCGGTTGCGGCGCGAAGGAAGCGGTGTCGAACCAGCGTTCCGGAGTTGGATTGCTCAGGCGCGCGTTGCGCAAATAGTTGGGACGGTCATTGTTCCCGAAGCCGAGCGTGGAGCGTCCGGTGCCGCTGCGATCGGTATCCGGAAGAAACGCGACGGTGAACGGGCGCCCTGTCTGGAAGGTCCAGATACCGTTGGTCTGCCATCCGCCCCGAAGGCGTCCCTTGCCGAGCGGCAGGTCGTAAGAGTAGCTGACGTTGAGGCGTTGGCGGACATCGAAATTGGAGCGGGCGCGTTCGAGCCGCACATTGCGCGAGTCCTGCGGAAAGTTCGGATCGCCCGCGCTCGAGAAGAAACTGGACGCGTCGTCGATCGACTTGGCCCACGCATAGGTCGTGAGCATCGACAGGCCCTTGACGAGCCGTTGCTGATAGCGCGCCTGCAGCGCATGGTAGTTGGAGCTGGCGCGGGACTCCAGAACGTTCACGTCGCCGAAGAGCGGATTGGGACGGAGGTTGAACGGCGCGGCGCTCGGGCCAGGCTGATTGATGTCGCGCGCCGAAAGCAGCTTGGAGCCCTTCGAGCCCGTATAGCCCACTTCCAGAACCGCGCCGGCGCCTGCCTGCCGCTGGACGTTGTAATTCCAGTGCTGCATGTACGGAGTGCGAAGGTTGCGTTGAAACGCGGTGGCCGAAGGCGGGAAGGGAGCCGCGCCGCCGGCGGGGAATGGATTGTGCAGCAGCAACGGCGCCTGCTGGGAGAAGAAGAACAGGCGGAAGTCGAAGTACGGTGCGCTGAAGTAGAGTCCCTCACCGGGCGCAAGCGGCGATTGGTCGAAGTAGACACCGTAGCCGCCCCGCAGGACTGTCTTCGGTGTGGCCAGGTAGGCAAAGCCGAATCGGGGAGCGACGTTGTTGCGGTCCGAATCGTAGCCGGCGCGCGGGACGCCGTTCTTCCCCACCGCGACCAAACGGCCTTGCGCCGGATCGTAGATATTGGCGCGATCGAACCGGTCCGCTGGCGGCCGGTTGTATTCGAACCGCATGCCCAGATTGAGAGTAAGCCTGTGCGTGACGCGCCACGAATCGTTGATGAAGAGGTTGGAACTTGCGGTGCGCAGGTGCTGCGGATTGTCCAGCCTTGCCACGCCGGCGGCGGCCACCAACCCCTGCAGCATCTCCGCCAGCGGATTTCCCGCGGGCCCGAGGAAGCTGACGAAGGAGAGGAAGCCGCGCGATTGCACATCGCGGAACGCATTCTGCTGGAGGCGGCGGTAGTCGCCGCCTACTCTCATCAAATGCCGCCCCCGCGAGAGCGTCAGGGTATCGAGAACCTGGAACGTGTTGGTGATTCCCCGCTGCGGATTGTTGCCTTCGTCACCCAACGTCGAATAGCCGGGAATGGCGATCTGGGAGAGCCCGGCGTCGCGCGCGTTCGCGGAAATCACAGGGAGACCGAATTGCTGGTTGGTGGCTCCGTTGCGCCCCTGCACCAGAACCTGACTTGCCACGCGCGCGAAGGAGGCGCGGAACTCATTGAGCACGGTGGGCGAGAGGGCGTGGGTTTCGGCGATCATCGCGTTCTGCGCCCTGCGGGGCACGTCGTTCCCGAATCCGGGCACGGCCACGGCAGGACTGCCCGCGGCGAACGGCTCGAAGAAATCCCGGTCAGCCAGGCTGAAGCGCGCCGAGAGATCGCCTGATCCGCCGAGTTTGTGGTCCACGCGAACGTCGAACTGATCGTTGCGGTCGCGCTGCGTGGGGGACGACACATGGTTTTGCCGGGGCACGTTGCGGTTGGGCAGAGGGTACAGGGTCATGAGTCCCGCCGCGATGGGGTGAAGGCGCTGCCGCGGGATCCGGTTGGCCGGGAAGGGGGCTTGTGTGAACAGGTCAATCACCGGTACGCGCGATTCGGAGAAGTCGCCGGCACGTTCGAGCGCGCTAGGCACGTTGGTGACGCGCGTGATGCCTTCGGCGGCCCGCCGGCCTTCCCAATCGCCGAACAGAAATGTCTGGTTCCGTTTGACGGGCCCGCCGAGTGAGAATCCGAATTGATTGCGCTGGTTCTTGGGCGCCGTCACGCCGGCCGGCGCGAAGTAGTTCCGGCCGTCGAGCGCGGCATTGCGGAAGAATTCGTAGGCCGTGCCATGCAGTTGATTTGTGCCGGACTTCAGCACCACGTTGATCTGCGCGCCGCCGTTTCGCCCGAACGATGCGTCGTAGGTGGAAGCCACTACTTCGAACTCGCGGATGGCGTCCACCGCGGCGTTGACACCGAAGGAGTTCAGCTTTGGGTCGCCGTTATAGACACCATCGAGCAGGAAGTTGTTGCTGTCCTCACGGCTGCCGTTCACGCTGAGGGCGAAGTCGCCACGCGACGATCCGGCCGAGCCTTGCGCGGCGGGCGCCGCGCCGGGGGTCAGCAGCGACAGTTCCAGAAAGTTACGCCCATCCAGAGGCAAACTGGTGATGAGCCGGTTGTCGAGGGTGGTCCCCAGCGATGCCGAATCCTGTGCGAGAAGGCCTCGCGAGGCGGTGACTTCGGCAACGTCCTTTGTTTGCATATCGAGGTCGATGTCGAGCCGGACCTCCTGATTGATGAGCAACCGCAGGGTCTGCTGATAAGGCGTGTAGCCCGTGGCGGCGACCGAGATGCGATACTCGCCCGGCAACAGCAAGGCGAACTGGAATGTGCCTGCTTTGCCCGCGGTAAGGGTGCGCTCCGCGCCGGTTTCGAGGTGCAGTATCCGTACCTCCGCCCCCGGCACGACAGTGCCCGTAATGGCGCTCCGGATAGTCTGAGCACCGAGAACAGACGCGACGAGCAGAACCAGGAGAGCCGATGGCAGACGATTCATCTGAATATGATAGCCGAACCGGAACGCTTTCGCGCCCGTGATCTCGCCCGGCCCCTCGCGGCGGAGACACCGTCGCGAACGGTCGGCTGAAAAGACGAACGCCCCGGAACCCTGTGGGCTCCGGGGCGCTACGCGATCAAATCAGGTTCACACACGGGAGGCTGGCCGGTCCACGGGAACAGCGGCCACGTCACTTTCGCGACCTGAACGATTCAGAGCGGTCGACTCAGCAGTCGGCCACCTCCTGTGCGCGGGTCATCAATGATCTGTTACTACTGCTTGAATCCATTGTTGCTGGACCACCTCCTTTCTTAGTGATGCCTCCATGTTGCGGCAAACGGGGCCGGTTGTCAATAGGTGGTGTGCGGAATCGCCAAAAATTTTCACTCGTTCATTTTGGCGGCAGGAACATGTACGTGACCGTGGCGATCGCGCCTGGCTTCCTGCCATCGCCGATCTCCACCTGGATCACGCAAAGCGTCTTGCCGGCGCGCAGGATTCGCCCGCGCGCCACCGCTCGCTTGCCGGTCAGCGGCGCCAGGTACTTCACCTCCATGCTGGTGGTCGTGATGGGACGGGCGAGCCCGCATACCGCCAATGTCGCGAATCCGCCGGCCACGTCCGCCAGCGTCGCCGTGACTCCGCCGTGCAGCGTGCGATGGCTGTTCATCAGTTCCTCGCGGAACGCGCAGGAGATGGTGACGCCGTCCTTGTGAACGCGATCCACGCGGATGCCGACCAGATTGTTGAAGGGAAGGCCGCGCATCACTTCCCGCAGTTGTTTTAAGGTAAGGGGTTGGGACAAATTGGCATTATAGGAGACTTCGAGTGAGCGAGTTCGTCAGGTACGCGGTGGACGGCGATGTGGCCGTCGTCACCATCGACAATCCTCCAGTCAACGCGTTGAGCCCGGGAGTGCCGGAGGGCATCGCGGCGGGAATCGGACGCGCCGGGGCGGACGCAGCGGTACGCGCCATCGTTGTCATCGGCGCGGGACGAACCTTCATCGCCGGCGCCGACATCCGGGAGTTCGGCAAGATCACTTCCGGCGAGAAGGCGCGTGACGCAACGTCGCTGCACGCCGCCATCGACCGAATCGAGGACAGCGCCAAGCCCGTGGTCATGGCGCTCCACGGAACCGCGCTCGGCGGCGGACTCGAGATTGCGCAGGCCGGCCACTATCGCGTCGCCGTCGGATCGGCGCAGGTGGGACAGCCGGAAGTGAAGCTCGGAATCATCCCCGGAGCGGCGGGCACCCAGCGGCTTGCCCGATTGGCGGGCCCGGCGAAAGCGGCCGAGATGTGCGCGTTCGGCGAGCCGGTTCCCGCGGGCGAAGCGCTGCGATGCGGCATCGTCGACCGGATCATCGACGGCGACCTGCTGGCGGGCGCGGTGGCGTTCGCGCGCGAGATCGCGGACCGCCCGGCGCCGAAGACTCGCGATCGCGCGGACAAGCTTTCCGAGCCCTTCGACTTCGCCGCGCTGCGCGACGCCGCGCGCAAGAGAATGCGCGGACAGGAGGCGCCGCTCGCCGCCGTCGACGCCGTGGAAGCGGCCACGCGCCTGCCATTCGAGGAAGGCGTGCGGTTCGAGCAGGACATCTTCCAGAAGTGTCTGTTCTCGGCGCAGTCCAAGGCGATGATCCACGCCTTCTTCGGCGAGCGGACCGTGTCGAAGGTCCCCGGAATCGGCAAGGAGGCCGCGCCTCTGCCGGTGGCCAAGGCCGCGATCATCGGAGCGGGCACCATGGGCGG
>SYLY01000164.1 GCA_005808475.1 Acidobacteriota bacterium | reverse complement strand
GCAACGACAAGTCGCGGGTGAGCGTGCCGGGATCGGTGAAGGTGATCGCGCGGCGGTTGATCGAGTCGTACGCGGGAGTGTTCCACACCGTGGATCACGTGGAGAGCACGCTCGATCCCCAGTTCGACTCGCTCGACGCGTTCCTGACCCACATGTGGGCCGTGACGGTGATCGGCGCGCCGAAGAAATGGGCGGCGCAGGCGATCGAGAATCTCGAGAAAGACGCTCGTGGCTGGTACGGTGGCGCGGTGGGCATGATCTCGATGAACGGCGATATCAACACCGGCATCCTGATTCGCACGGTTCATCTCCGGGATGGAAAAGCGCGCTACCCGGTGGGCGCGACGCTGCTCTACGACTCGGTTCCGGCGAGCGAGGACCTCGAGACACGGCACAAGGCGACCGGTTTCTTCCGCGCGCTACGACCCGCTTCCCCGGAGGCGGCGGACAAGGCGGCGGTGGATCTGCCCGGCGCTGGTCTGGAACTGTTGCTGGTCGACAACGACGACTGCTTCATCCACACGCTGGCCAACTACGCGCGGCAAACCGGCGCGAAGGTGGTGACCTACCGCGCGGGGTTCCCGCTGGACCTGTTGCGACGGATTCGGCCCGGCATGGTGTTGATCTCGCCGGGCCCGGGCCGGCCGTCCGATTTCGGCGTACCGGATCTGGTGCGCCGCCTGGCGAAGGAAGGCATTCCCACCTTTGGCGTCTGCCTGGGTCTGCAGGGAATCGTGGAGGCGTTCGGCGGCGAACTCGGCATCCTCGACTATCCGGTGCACGGCAAGCCGTCCATGGTGACGCACGATGGCAAAGGGGTTTTCGAAGGGCTGCCGGAACGGTTCAAGGTGGGCCGCTATCATTCGCTTTTCGCCATTCGCGACAAGCTGCCGGCAGTGTTGGAAGTGACGGCGGAATCGGACGACGGCGTGATCATGGGCGTGCGCCACCGCGACCTGCCGATCGAAGCGGTGCAGTTCCATCCCGAATCGATCCTGACGCTCGAGGACGAATGCGGGCAGAGGCTGATTCGCAACGTACTCAGCGCGGCTCGCAGGGCCGCGGCGGACGTCTGATGCGAATGCCGGACAAGACGTCGCTGGCGGTGTTCGGCGCGGCCGCCGCGGTCACCAGCATCTTCTTCATCAATGTTTGCCACCTGGTGTTCCGCTGCGGCTGCGACTGGCTTTGGGCGGAGGCGGACAAGCACTGCAACATCCACAACGCGATCGGAAAGCACTGCCCGTTTTGCTCGTTCGGCTACGAGGGCTACGCGGGGATCTTCGGAACGCTGATCGCCGTTCAAGCCGTCGTCAGCTTCCTGCCGGCATGGCCGTGGCGGACGCGGCTGTTGGCGGCGCTGGCGGCGTTTCCGGTGACGTTCGGAGTACTGGCGTTGGCGCTGGGAACGTACACCGGGTACTGGGACTGAATATGGTTGCCATCTCCGGCATTTCCCCGGATACTGTGAAGACCATGGCTGACGCCGTATTCGTTCTCTTCCTTTGCATGGTTATTTGGCTGGCGATCGAGCTGTCCGACAGCGATCCCGGCGGCGGGAAGCGGATGCGCCTGCCCTCCCTCTAGTGGCGCGCGTCCTGGTGGCGGGTGGCGGCTTGGCCGGACTGGCCGCCGCGTCGGCGCTCGCGGGCGCGGGACATGAGGTCGATCTGCTCGAGGCGCGGCCGTTCCTCGGCGGCCGGGCGACGTCGTATCCGCACCAGGACGAGACGATCGACAACTGCCAGCACGTGCTGCTGCGATGCTGCTCCAACCTGCTCGATTTCTACCGGCGCGTGGGGGCGGAGGACAAGATTCGCTTCTGGCGCGAGTTCTACTTCATCGAGCCGGGGGGCCGCGTCTCCACGATGAAGGCGGGCGCGCTGCCGGCGCCATTGCACTTCTCCGGGTCGTTCGCGCGGCTGCGATTCCTGAGCTTGGCGGACAAGTTCTCCATCGCGCGCGGGATGCTGGCGATCCGCCGCGAGCGGGAATCCCGCCGCGATCTGGATCGCATCACGATGCTCGACTGGCTGCGCGAGAAGAAGCAGACCACCGGCGCGATCGAGAGGTTCTGGCGCCAGGTG
The DNA here is from genome assembly GCA_005808475.1 of Acidobacteriota bacterium. Lineage (GTDB taxonomy): Bacteria > Acidobacteriota > Terriglobia > Bryobacterales > Bryobacteraceae > SYLY01. Next base: position 2,605 of record SYLY01000164.1, on the reverse strand, counting down.
CTGGTGTCGGCGGTGAACGAAGAGTTGGACCGAATGGCCGCCTCGCATGGCTTTCAGGTGTTCCACCTCGGCTTTCTCGCCAGTTCCACCGGTTACGAAATGGGCGTGCCCTCGGTTCCGCTCGCCGAACTCTACGCGAACTTACCGGGGGTTCGGATTCGGCATCGAGTGCCGGTGGATCGCATTGCGTTCGACGGCGCACGAGTCGTGGGAATCGACGCGGGCGGCGAGCGCTGGACGGCCGGCGCCTACGTCTGCGCCGTGCCGTTCGAACGTGTGAACGCGATCGCGCCCGAACTGGGACTGGACTTCGACGGGTGGGAGCATTCGCCGATCACCGGCATCCACCTCTGGTTCGACCGCCGGGTGACGGATCTGCCACACGCGACGCTGCTCGACCGCAACATCCAATGGATGTACGACAAGCACGAGGGCCGGTATCTCCAGTGCGTGGTGAGCGCGTCGCGAAGCCTCCTCGGGACGCCCCGCGCGGAGGCGATTCGCATGGCGGTGGAGGAACTCGGCGAGTTTCTGCCCTTGGTTCGCCAGGCGCGACTCGAGAAGGCGCACGTGGTGAAGGAGGCGCGCGCGACGTTTTCCGCCAAGCCGGGGTTGACCCGTCCGAAGGCGGATACGAGATTCGCCAACCTGTTCCTGGCCGGAGATTGGACCGGCACCGGCTGGCCGGCGACGATGGAGGGCGCGGTTCGAAGCGGGTATCGCGCGGCCGAGGCCGTGGACCGGGGATTCGGAGGCACGGCGAAGTTCGAGGTGGAGTGAGCATGAGGTAGAATTGAGTTTCGGCAACGCTTCATGTTCCTGTGCTCACCGATCCTTGCCATGCTCTCACTCCTCGCTCAAACCACCAAACCGGCGGCCCCGAAGGCCGCGCCCAAGACAGACCAGGAGATTCAATCCTGCATCGTGGAAGGCTTGAATCGCGCCTCCCGGATGCGCTCGGAGGGATTCACCGTGACCGTTGCGGCGGGGGTGGCGACCTTCACGGGCACCGCCAGGCAGCCGGGAAGCAAGGGCGGCGTCTACGCGATCGCCGCCGCTTGCGGCGCCGCCAAGGTGATCAACAACATCTCTACGGAGCCCAAGGGCGCTTCAAGGAAAAAGTGATCGGCCCGATAAAATAAATCGATCCTGCCGGCGCTCCCGGATCTGTTACCTTGCAAGATCCAGGAGGCGGAGATGAAGCTGCGTACGCTTTTTCTCGCCGCGCCGAGTAGCGCGCTCCTGTCCGCGCAGACGGCGGACGCGGCGGCGATGAAGGCGGCGATCGAATCGGCCCAGTCGGCCGGCGACAATGCATGGGTGCTGATGAGTTCGGCGCTCGTGTTGCTGATGACGGGGCCGGGATTGGCGCTGTTCTACGGCGGTTTGGTGCGGCGCAAGAACGTGCTCGGCATCATGGCGCAGAGCTTCGCGATGATGGCGGTGATCACGGTGCTGTGGGCCGCGGTTGGCTACAGCCTGGCGTTCGGCGAGGGATGTCCGTTCGTGGGCGGCTTCCAGTACTCGTTCCTGCGCGGCGTGGGTACGGCGCCGAACGCCGACTACGCCCCCACGATTCCACACCTGACGTTCATGGTGTACCAGATGATGTTCGCCATCATCACTCCGGCGCTGATCACCGGCGCCTACGCGGAGCGAGTGAAGTTCAGCGCGATGCTGCTGTTCAGCGTTCTGTGGACGCTGATCGTGTACGTGCCCGCGGCGCATATGGTGTGGGGCAAGGGCGGCTACTTCAACGCGTTCCTCGGCGGGCGGATCCCGGTGTTCGACTTCGCGGGAGGCACGGTGGTGCACATCACGTCCGGCGTTTCCGCGCTGGTATGCGCGCTCTACCTGGGAAAGCGCACCGGCTATCCCGGCATCGTGAAGCCGCACAGCATGGTGTTGTGCTTCATCGGCGCGTGTCTGCTGTGGGTGGGCTGGTTCGGATTCAACGCGGGCAGCGCCCTGGCGGCGTCCGGTCTGGCGTCGAGCGCGTTCGTCAATACGCACCTGGCGTCGGCCACCGGCGCGCTTTCGTGGATGACGGCGGAGTGGGTGCGCAACGGCAAACCGAGCGTGCTCGGCATCGTATCGGGCTCGGTGGCCGGCTTGGCGACGATCACGCAGGCCTCCGGTTTCGTGCAGCCGGGCGCGGCGATGCTGATTGGAGCGGTGGCGGGCGGCGTCTGCTACTACATGGTGGCGCACGTCAAGAACCGCTTCGCCTACGACGATTCGCTGGACGCGTTCGGCGTCCACGGCGTGGGGGGAACGATGGGATGCCTGTTCACCGGCGTCTTTGCGACCAACGCGGTCAACTCCGCGCTCACGGGCGCCGACAAGAAGCCGCTTCCGCTCGGCTGGGTGGACGGCAATGGAACGCAGATTCTGAACCAGGCGGCGGGGGCCGCGGCGGCGATCGTCCTGGCCGTCGCGGGCACGCTCCTGGCCCTGAAGATCTGCGATATCCTGATGGGGGTCCGCGTCGATCCCCAGCAGGAAACAGTTGGTCTCGACATCGGACTCCACGGCGAAGAAGGCTACAACCTCGACGCCTGATCCCGAGGAGCGACCCCCAGTGAAGAAGATCGAAGCCATCATC
>SYLY01000163.1 GCA_005808475.1 Acidobacteriota bacterium | reverse complement strand
GGGGATGAACAACAAAATCCGAGTGGTTACCAGACGATCCTACGGTTTCCGAACCTATCCCGCGATGGAAATCGCCCTTTATCACAACCTTGGCCGACTACCGGAACCAGAGTTCACCCACAGATTCCGCTGAGGAGGCGAACTTTCTCGGCAGCGCGGTCCTGATCGGGCCGCGGCATGCGGTAACCTGCGCTCACGTCCTGCGCCTGGGCGCCACCCAGGCGCGGGAGGTGCGGGTGTGGTTCGGCAATCGGGAACTGACGGCGGACGTGGCTGACAGGAACGAGTCCGCCGACCTGGCTCTGTTGAAACTCGCCGACGACAGCGGTGTGGAACCGGCCCAGTGGACCGACGAGGTGCACTTCGGCGACACGCTCAGTTTGGTTGGTTTTCGCGGCGACAAGCAAGTGGACGTGACCGGAAAGGTAAGCGCGCCGCTTTGCGACATCTCCACGGGCGACCTGGACGAGATCCAGATCGAGCCGAGCGCGCGTCACGGCATGAGCGGCGGCGCGGCGCTGCACAACCACGCGGGTCGCGACCGTTGCGTGGGCGTCATCCGCGAAGGAGAGTCCGGATCCACGGTGATCGGCGAAGGCGCCGTGTCGCGATTCCTCGCCAAACATGAGCTGACGGTGATTCCCTGGCGCTCGCCGCGCGCCACGCTCCTCCACTTCGACTCCACGAGCTACCGCCAGCGCGTGGCGGAGGAGTTCGCCACCATCAAGCCGCCCGGATTGCCTCCCGGCCACTCGGTGGAGATCGACCGCATCTACATCCATTTGAGCGGCGCGTCCGGCGAGCGCGGATCGCGACCGCTGGAAGAGGCGGTAGCGGCGCAGCGCCGGCTGCTGGTGTTCGGTCCCGCCGGCAGCGGCAAGACCACCTTCCTGAAGCGAATCGCCCTGGCGGCGAGCCGCGAGCACGACCCCAAGATCAAGCTGAGATTCCGGGGTCCGGCGATGTTCGTGCGAATTTCGGAACTCGAGTCCTTCATCGACCAGCGCCTGAAGCAGGGGAACGCCGGGGATCCGGCGCTGTTCGACAACCCGGCGTGGATCGCCCATCACCTGGCCGAACAGCACGCACTGCCGGACGCGTTTTTCCTGAACGCACTCAGCAACGAGCGGAACGCGATCCTGCTGCTGGACGGACTGGACGAAGCCACCGGCGCGCGCCGCCGGGCGGCGATGGCAGGGCTGTTCCGGAAGGCCGCGCGATGGCCGTGCCGCATCGTGGTGACGTCCCGGCCCGAAGCGCTCCAGGACGACGCAGCGCCGCAGGGCTTTGCGCCGGTCTCCATCGATTCGCTCACCAAGGAAGCGGCGAAGGGGTTCCTGTTCGAATGGTACCGTTGCGTCAAGCGCGGAGACGAGGCCACCGCCGCGCGCCGGCGCGACCGCCTGGTCTCCGCGATCGAGTCCAACCGCGCAGCGCGCGACATGTCCCGGAATCCGCTGATGCTCACCGCGCTGGCAGTGGTGGACTTCGAGAACAACGAACTGCCGGAGCAGCGGGCGGAGTTGTACGAGTGGATTCTGGACTGGCTGGCGAAGCAGCGCCGCGACGATGGGGCGCGTCCCGACGACCGGCTGGACCGGCTGTCCCAGCTCGCCTACTCCATGCAGGCCCATGCCGACGGGCATCAACTCCAGGTGGGAGTGACCGAGGCGGCGGCGCTGCTGGCGGAGGATTCCGGAGGCGCGCGCAAGGCCGAACGGTTTCTCGAGCGGGAGCAGTTGCAGAGCGGCATCATTACGTTGCGGCGGGGGGAGTTGCGGTTCTGGCACCGGGCGTTCCAGGAGTTTCTGGCAGCCCGCTATTTGGCCGGAAGCCCGGACCAGGAGAGGGCGGACGTCGCGTCGCGGCGGCTGTTCGAACTCGAATGGAAAGAGGTGATCGCGCTGCTGGCGGGGTGCCTTCAGAAGAAGCATCGGCGGCAGCTCGACCCGTTGTTGAAGCGGCTGGTGGAAACCGCGGTGGACCGCCCCCTGTCCGAGCGCGCGCACGCGGCCGGGGTGTTGGGCGCCACGCTGGCGGATTTGAAGCCCACGGGCTACACTCTCCCCGCCGGCGCCCGGGAGAGTTACGGCGAACTGCTTTCGTCGGTGATGGCGATCTTCGAGAAAGGCGCTCACGGGCTCGCCGGCATTCAGGACCGCATCGCGGCGGCGGACGCGTTGGCTCTCACGGCCGATCCGCGTCTGTTCCGTCCGGCTGACAAAGAGTATTGGGTTCGGGTGGATGCGGGCGCGTTCCTCATGGGATCGGACTCGTCGGACACGGAGCGTGATGGCGACGAGGAACTCCGCCGGGTGGAGATTACCCAGCCGTTTCTGATCGGGCGGTTTCCGGTGACGGTCCAGGAGTATGGGCTGTACCTGGAGGAGACCGGCGCGGCCGCTCCGCGTGACTGGGAAGAGCAGGTGAAGCACCCCAGCCGCCCGGTGGTTTGGATTCCCTACCGCGATGCGGAGGCCTACTGCCAGCACTTCGAGTGCCGGCTCCCGAGCGAAGAGGAATGGGAGTTCGCGGCGCGCGGACCGGAGAGCCGGCGTTATCCGTGGGGACCGGAGAGACCCGATGCGACGTTGGCGAATTTCGAGAGGCGAATCGGGCATGCAACACCAGTGGGTCTTTTCCCGGAGGGATCCACCGAAAGCGGGATCGCCGATCTGGCTGGCAACGTGTGGGAGTGGACGCGTACCCTTTGGAAGGGTGGTGGGCATGTTGTGAAGGGTGGCGCCTACTACAACGACAAGCGGCTGATGCGGTGCTCGTACCGAGCCGGGTGCCACGATGACGACGACGACTTCAGCCTCGGGTTTCGGTGCGTCCGGGAAGTGTTTTCTTGATATTCTTTTGTTTTCCCTTTTCTTCTCGAGACGTTGGAACGTCCCGGCGCGTAAGCGCCAGAATTTTTTTTCGGATCCCGGAGGTCCCCCGATGTCCGTGCCGTCACCGCCCGACAACGCTCCACCCGTAATCGGTCTGGCATACGACCTGCTGCTGTGGCTGATCCCCAAAGTGGAGCACTTGCCGAGGGCGTACCGCTTCACGGTGGGAGAGCGGCTGGTGACGCACGGGCTGGATCTGCTGACGGCGCCAGTGGAGGCACGTTCACGACAAGAGGTCGCTGCTCCAGTTGGCCAACCGGAGGGTCAATAGCTTGCGATATCTCCTGCGACTGGCCAAGGACCTGAAGTGGATCGCGGTGGACGCCTATGCGTTCTCCACGGGGAAGGTGGACGAGATCG
>SYLY01000162.1 GCA_005808475.1 Acidobacteriota bacterium | reverse complement strand
TCGGCGCGGAACAGCTTGTCGCCCATCATCTGGGTCAGGTTCCGGTTGGTCGCCGCGATCAGGCGGACGTCGACCGGAATCGTCCGCGTGCCGCCCAGCCGTTCGAGCAACTTCTCCTGCAGCGCGCGGAGCAGCTTCGGCTGAATATCGAGCGGGATGTCGCCGACTTCGTCCAGGAAAAGCGTTCCCCGGTTAGCCATCTCGAAACGGCCGATTTTCTGTGACAATGCGCCCGTGAAAGCGCCCCTTTCATAGCCGAACAACTCGCTCTCGAGGAGGCCGGTGGGAATCGCGGCGCAGTTCAAGGTGATGAACGGAAGGTCCTTGCGGTGGCTCGCTTTGTGCACCGCGCGGGCCATCAGTTCCTTCCCGGTGCCGGTCTCGCCCAGGATCAGCACCGTGGCGGAGGTGGGGGCAACCACTTCCACTTGGGCCATCAGCCGGTTCATCGTGGCGCTGGTTCCCACGATCTCCTCGAATTGGTGCGTTGCCTCGGTGACCTGACCGGCGCGCTCTTCCCATTGGCGTTCCCCGCTGCTCTGAACGAAGGCGATCCAGCGGAACGGATTCAGCTTCAATACGGCCGTCGTCACCAGAACCGGAGCCCGGCGGCCATCCGAGCGGAGCAACTCCTTCTCGTAGGGCGTACAAGCGCCGAATCTCAGTTCCTCTTCGTGAGCCAATTCGTCGATAGCCGCGAAATCCGGAGGCGTCAGAGCCGTCCAGGTCAGGCGGCCGGCCTTCAGGTCGTCATGGTCGTACCCGATTAGATCGAGAAACGCGTCGTTGGCCTCCAGAACTTGTTCGAACTCGCCGGACACGACAGCGGAGACCGTCGAGCCCTCCAGCTTCGGCGCGGCCCGCGCCCGGGCCTGGGCGCGGCGTAGCGACTCGTCGACTTCGTGGCGGTGGCTAAAGTCGCGGACGACTCTGGCATACCCCCGCAACACTCCATTTTCATCCCTGAGGGCAAGCTCGATGACGTTGGCCCAAAAGCGGGACCCGTCCCTTTTCTCCTGCCAACCCTCCGAGGAGGCGTGGCCCTCGTGGGCGGCCCGGGCCAAGGCTTCCGAACTAATCGCGCCATGTTGGCGCCCGATGACCTCGCCGGGCTCATCGCCGTACAGACGTTGGGAGCCGTCGTACCAGCTTGCGACCAAGCCGCTCGGATCCAGCAGGCACAGCGCGTAATCGTCCGCTTGGACGGGGCTTTCGCCGTTGTTTCCGGCCACCAGGATGTGGCGCCCCGGCAGAACGCGCGCCTTGGCCGAGTATGCAACATCCCCCCAATCCCGGAAACGAAGCGTTCCTTCGTGCTCGCCGTTCTCCAACAAAGCCCGCCAGCCGTCCTAGAGCGCTTGATTGGCGGCGGGGTCCACCCAATCGTCCAGGGGGCGGTTGCGGAGCGCAATGATGCGCGAAGGGCTGTCCAGGGAAGACGCGACCCGGCGATTCTGGTGCGTGGACCGGCAGGGGCTGCTCACCGCCGGTAGGAACGGCCACCTACCGGCGCATCAGATTGAGTATGCTCGCCCGGACCACGAAACCAAAGGCTGGGAGAGCGACGGCGAAGGGCTGGGCGCGGGCCTGGAGGAGGTGGTCCGGCGCGTGCGGCCGACCATGCTCATCGGTGCGTCCACCGTCGGCCGCTGTTTCACGGAATCGATCGTCCGCAACATGGCGGCCCATACGGAGCGGCCCATTATTTTCGCGCTTTCCACTCCGCATGCGCGGCCGGAAGCGCTGCCGGCGGATCTAATTGCGTGGACCGGCGGACGGGCGTTGATCGCCACCGGCAGTTCGTTCGCCCCGGTCACTTACAAAGGCGCGACATATGTCATCGCTCAGATGACCAATGCCCTGCTGTTTCCCGGACTTGGCCTGGGCGCGATCGTCTCCCGGGCGAGCAGAATCAGCGACGCCATGTTCTCGGCGGCCGCGAACGCCGTTTCCAGCCTGGTCAGTGTCCGGCAGCCCGGAGCGTCCCTGCTGCCCCTGGTGGACGACCTGCGCAGCGTATCGCAGACCGTGGCCGTGGCCGTGGCCGAAGCGGCGCACACGGAGGGCTTGGCCGCGGCGAAACCCGGCGATCTGGCGCGGCGCGTTCACGATGCGATGTGGCACCCGGAATACCGCCGGATTCATGCATGTTGACACCGGTGGCCGGGCGGGCGCGGACCGTTCCCGGTTGTCGAGGCCAGGTTCGCCCACGCGAGAAAGTTGGGAAGCTCTTACACTCTGTTGACGGCATCAAGCGGCGGCGCAGCCTTCAACGACGGCATCGGTCTCCCGCCGTTCGTATTGGGCGGCCCCACCAGGCTCGCGGCCCTCGCCCGGAATCAACTCGCCGGGAACCACTACTATTTCAATGGGCTGTACATGATGCGGCCGATATCCCGGGACGGCCGTTCCTGGCTCGGCGGGTTCCGCGCGATGATCGGGCACGAAGTAGGGAATGCTTTCGCTTCCGGCGCAACGGCGCGGCCTTTCAGCGACGGCGTCGCCGGCTTGATTCGCCAAACCCCGGCCGGCGTCGTGTTCGCGGGCGCCAGCGTCGGCGAAAGGGGAGAGAAAAAGGTGTACGTGACGGTCGGCCGGTTTTTCTACTGAGGACTACGATGGCGCCCCAAAGTCAGTTCTGGTGGGTCCGATGGTTCCCGGTCGCTGTCCTTCTGCTCGTGTGCGGCTTTCTGGCAGTCAGGATCTGGCGCGGTTTACTGGCGCCGCTGGTGCTGAGCGCAGGCCTCGCCGTGATGCTGGATCCGCTGGCCCACTGGTTCGAAAGAAGAGGCGTCCAGCGAGTTGGCGCGGTGCTTCTATCGCTGGGAATGGCGGCCGTCACCCTCGCCGTGCTGCTGTTGCTGTTGCTGCCGGGCATCTGGGCGCAACTCGGAGAGTCGATCGAGAAGCTTCCTCTGGCTCTGGCCGCGCTGTTACGGCGGGGAGCGCTCTTGATGGGCTGGATTCGAGAGCACTCCAGCCCGGAGTTGTTCGGCCGCCTCGGTGAAGAGGGGAAGCAATTCGAAGCCGATCCCTCGGCGCTCCGAGCGTTTCTGGCGGGATGGCTCTCCGTGGGAGCGTTCGGACTGGTGGACGCAGGCTCGGGCATCGTCGGTCTGGGGCGCCGCTCCGAGTCTGCCTGGCGGATCTCCGGGCGGTGGGAGACCGCGCCCTTAGGGAGTGGAGTAACGACAATGTTCCCCGTCTCGGCGCCGCCTTGGCATTCTACACCTTGCTGTCTCTGACGCCGCTGTTCGTCATCATCGTGACGGTTGCGGGCCTCGCCTACGGAACGGCCGCGGCCCAGGGGCAACTTGCCTGGCAGTTGCGGGAATTGATCGGACCCGAGGGCGCACAGGCTCTCCAGGCCTTGGCGCAGGGTGTTCAGAAGCCGGCGACGGGCGTGATCGCGGCCGGATTCGGACTCGCTCTCCTGATGTTCGGCGCGTCCTCCGTGGTGGTGGAACTGCGGGATGCCCTGAACACCATCTGGCGTGTTCCGGGCGCGGGCTCCGGCTCCGGATTCGAGGGAATCGTCCAGCTTGTCCGCGACCGGTTCTACTCATTCGCCTTGGTCATCGGCGCGGGCTTGTTGCTGGTGGCCTCTCTGGCCGTGAATACCTGGATCGCCATGTTGGGGACATTCCTGGGGCCGGTCGCGACGGAGCCCGGATTCATGACGCGGATCGCGGCATTCCTGGCATCGTTCCTCGTCACGACAGTCCTGTTCGGCGCCATCTACCGGGCGCTTCCCGATGTCCATCTCGAATGGCGGGATGTCGCGGTTGGAGCGCTCGTCACGTCGCTGCTGTTCTCGGCCGGTAATCAACTCATCGGCCTCTATCTGGGAAGGGCCGGACTGGGCTCGGCCTACGGCGCCGCGGGTTCGCTAGTCGTCGTGCTCGTCTGGGTTTACTACGGTGCGCAGGTGTTCTTCCTGGGCGCGGAATTCACGAAGGTGTACTCGCGGACCTTCGGGTCCCACCTCGGCGCCGCCACATAACCGCCTATGGTCACTCGGCCAGGGGTGGACGGCCACGGAGCTCGACAGCGCCCCTGGAATGGCGTTTTTCGGGTGGACCTCAGGTTGCATTCACTTCCCACGTAAACAGTTTCGAGCGAGGATCTAAGCAATGAACAGCAAACAAACGGCAGTCTTCGGCATTTACAAATCCAGGAGCCACGCGGAACACGGTGTCGACCGGCTGGTGGCGGGTGGCTTTTCGCACGACGATGTCTCCGTGCTGCTTCCGGACAGCCAGGGCTCCAGGGACTTCGCGCATGAAAAGAGCACGAAGGCCCCCGAGGGCGCAACCACCGGGGGAGCCGCCGGAGGGGTGATTGGCGGAACCTTCGGTTTGCTGGTCGGCATCGGAGCGATCGCCATTCCGGGCATCGGTCCGTTCATCGCGGCTGGCCCGCTGATGGCGGCGTTGGCGGGCGTTGGCGTCGGCGGCACGGTCGGAGGACTCATCGGAGCGCTCGTCGGGATGGGCATTCCGGAGTATGAGGCGAAGAGATACGAAGGCCGGATCAAAGAGGGTGGCGCCCTTCTGTCGGTCCACTGCGACACGAGCAACGAGATCACTCGCGCGCGCGATCTGTTGAAGGAATCCGGCGCCGAGGACATCTCATCGTCGGGCGAAGCCGCGACTGGCGCCCCCGCGCCGAAGACGTCCCTGGCTGCGTGAATGTAGGTTCGACCCGAGCGGGCGCATTCCGCTCCGGGTCGCGAATGCCGCGCTGGAGCGCGAGAACAAAGGAGATAGCAAATGGATAACAGCACGAAAAACCGTTTGGAGGGGACCTTCCACGATGTGAAGGATTCCGTCAAGGAAAAGGCGGGCGAAATCCTCGGCAATCCCAGGCTAGAGATCGAGGGCCAGGAGGAGAAAGTCGCCGGCAAGGTTCAGAAGAAGGGCGGCGAGATCGAGGAGAAGATCGAGAAGAAGCTCGAGAGGTAGCAGCGTCCCCCCCTGCCTGGGCGGCGCTGAACCGCCCAGGCAGAGCGGGCCGACGCGAAAGCGGAGGACGCCATGAACAAAATAATCGGGATCATACTGGTCGCGTTCGGTCTGGTAGGCCTCGTCTGGGGGGGCCTGAACTGGACGAGCAAGGAGATCGTGCTCGACATCGGGCCTATCCAGGCAACCCGCGACAAAGGTCGCACGATTCCGGTGCCCCCATAGTGGGCGCGGTAGCCCTCCCCGGCGGAATCGCTCTATTGGTGATGCGCGGAAAAGATTGACCGCCGGGCGGATGGACTGTCCGGCGAATCGGCAAGGAAATTCACAATGTTACTGCTATTGATACTACTGCTTTTGGTACTCGGTGGCGGTGGCGGCTACTACGGCCACGGCCGCTGGGGATATGGCGGCGGCGCGGGGGTAGGAATGGGCACGATCGTCCTGGTCCTCCTGGTAGCGTATGCCATGGGCGTCATCCACTAATCTCGGCAAGCGCGATGCGATGATGTTGAGGAAGAGGACGATTTCGTTGCCGCAGGCAACATTCTCCGCGCGGCTGTCCAACCCCGGAGGGAAGCCGCGCGCCCGCCCGCATTGGGCTCCGGCCGCCAAGTCCGGCCGGCAGCCGTATGTCGACTTGGGGTTGGTCGTCTCCATCATGGCCTACCGTATGCTCGCGGGCCTGCTCGGCGGGCCATAGCCGGGACGCTGAACATCGGGCTTCATGCATCCCCTACCCCTCGGCTGGTACGCTGAGTCCGAGACGTACGTACCGCTCTCGCGAGGAGTCAGCCAAACCCTGTTTCAGGCCGAAACCGGCCCGGAAACCTTTTAGAGATGTGCCGTAAAAGGTAAAGGCGGCCATCTCTGGCCGCCTGCTATTCCTGCGTATCTTACTGATACGGCTTCAGATATTCTGGAGCCACCCGCCGGGATCGAACCGGCGACCTGCTGATTACGAATCAGCCGCTCTACCAACTGAGCTAGGGTGGCTTGTCTCTGTTTTCAACGACTGCCGATACCCTCGGACCGAACCTGGATTCAATTGGATTCAATCGCCCTGTCCGGGTCCGACGGCGCCTGGAATCGATTTTAGCAGATGATCGAGCGATTCGACAGCGACGCGGACACTTTCGACACTTTCGGGAACCGACTTGATGTAGTGTTCTAGTGTCGTCTTGGCGTTCGTGTCCTCGGGTGGGCCTGCACGTCTTTTACGGTAGTCAACTGGGCCATCTAGGCCGAGCAGGTCCGCCGCGGCATCTGGTGCGTGACGCCCAGTACTCCAGCGGTGCGTGTCAACGAAAACGAGAGACCCGGCATGGGGGTCTAGTGACTTTTCCAGACCTTGGAAGGGAGGGAAAGAGGGGACGGAGAGCCGTTGACGAAGCGCTCCGGGGGGTGCGCGGTGGCGGCGGAGAGGGCATCCTGGCGCTGCGCCAGGACCAGGGGTGCGGTCCCGAAGTGAACCGACGCCGGGGCGAGCATGCCGATACCGGAGTGGCGGTGGTGGTCCAGTCGAGCAGGTAGCCGAAGCGTTCCGGGAAATCGGGGCGGTACTTCAGTATCTGGAACTGGCTCTCCGAGAACGGGTTGTCGTCGGAAACGTAGGGCCGGCCATGGGATCTGGCAACGCCGAGATCGGCCAGCAGGTAGGCGAGGGGCTTGCCGCGCATGACGCGGCCGCGATCGCCATGAAGCAGCAGTTGTCCGGGAGGGATGTCATGCTTGGCGATCCGCTTGAGGCTCTTTTGTAAGTCATCGAATGACAAGGGTCCCAATTCGTGACGGCGGGTCCGTTTCTCCCATCGATGTGGATGGCGGGACGCCGTTGATTTCGCACAAGCGAAATCGGGCGAAAAGGGCGGTGGCGAAAAGCGCCGGTGGCCACGCGGTCCGTCGCCACCGGCGTGAACGGGAAGGTTGCGATGCCGGTCATTCCGCAAGTACCACCACTTCCACGCCTCGCTCCCGCAGTTCGGCCAGCAGCGCCTCCACCGCCGGATTCCTAGCCCCCTCGCCGGGCGCGATCACGGCCCACTCAAGGTTCTCGCGGAACTCCTTGCTGCTGATGCGCCACGCCCGCAGCTCCGGCGGAGTCTCCGCGCCGATCCGGATCAGCGACCAGTGGCGGACGAGCGCGCGCGCCACCTCCTCGTCCGGACGCGGTGCGCGCACGATGAAGTGATTGTCCCCATGGACCAGAATCCCCACGCTCATTGCGTCCCGAATATATAATAGTGCACGTGAGGCTCGCAACCCTTTTCGCGGCCGGAGCGCTGTTCGCCGCCGAGCACAAGGGCTGGATTTCCGACGCCGCCTGCGGCTGGAACAACGCCCGCCCGGGCAAGGAAGCCAAGGAGTGCGCCTTGAAGTGCGTGCGCGAAGGCGGCTGGGCTCCGGTGTTCGTGAAGGACGGATTGTTCGACGCCCTGAAGGTTTCGAACAAGTACAAGGTCATGCCCTTCGTCGGCGACTACGTGGCGATCGACGGCGAGATCAAGACCGGACTGATCGACATCCGCTCGGTCCGCAAGCTTCCCGCACCTCCGCCGAAACCGAAGAAGTGACGTTCGCGCTCCGGGGAATCGTCCCCGTTCTTCAAACGCCGTTCCGGGCGGACGGGGCCGTTGACGAGTCCAGCTTCCACCGGCTGGTGGTGGCGGCGGCGCGGGAGGGCGCGGCTGGATTCCTGGTCCCGGCGGTGGCGAGCGAGGCCTCCTATCTGACGGACGAGGAGCGCGACCTACTGATCGATGCTGCCGTCGGCTCCCAGCTCCCCGTGATCGCCGGATGTTCGGCGGACACGGCCCAGGTGGCGGAGGGACACGCCCGGCGGGCGAGGCGGCTCGGCGCGGCCGCGTGTCTGGCTTCCGTGCCGGACGGTCTTCGTGCGGATCCGGTCCGGCTGACGCGGTTCTTTCAGGCGATCGCCGATGCCGCCGAACTGCCGCTCGTGGTGCAGGATCTCCAGTTCGACGGGCCGGGGCTCTCGTTGGAC
>SYLY01000161.1 GCA_005808475.1 Acidobacteriota bacterium | reverse complement strand
GATTGGCGATCAGTATTTTGCGGAACATGCTACAGCGGCCGGATGCTGAACATGGCCTCGCCGAATTCGACGGGCTGTCCGTTCTCGACCAGTTTGGCCACCACCGTGCCGCCGGCTTCGGCTTCGATCTCGTTCATCAACTTCATGGACTCGATGATGCATAGCACCTGGCCCGGCTGCACGGTGTCGCCCACCTTGACGAACGAGGGCGAGCCCGGCTTGGGCGATTCGTAGAACGTTCCCACGATGGGCGCTTTCACCAACACCAGAGAGGGATCGGCGGTGACCGCCGTCGGGTTGGCGTTCTGAGCCGATGACGAGGCGGGGGGAGCCGCCGGCATCGCTCCGCCGGGAGACGGATGCAGGACGATCTCCTGCGACGCGCCGCCGGTCGACCTGCGGATGCGGATCCGGTTGCCGCCGCGCTCCAACTCCAGTTCGGCGATGCCGGTCTGGTTCACCAATTCGATAAGCTGTTTGATTTCGTCGATGTTCATTTGTGATGGGCCGGTCCACCCGGTCAGATGGCCAGTAGTTCCTTCGAAGTAGGGGTGAGGACTTCGCAGCCCGTTCCGGTGACCAGAACGGTGTCCTCGATCCGGATTCCACCGAACCCCTCTATATAGACACCCGGCTCGATCGTAATCACCATGCCCGCCCGCAATTTGCTGCCATGGCGGCGGGCGACGCGGGGCGGCTCGTGGATCTCGAGTCCCAGGCCGTGGCCGGTGGAGTGTACGAAGAGCGTGTCCATCTCTCTCTTTTTCAATACGTAGCGTGCGGCGCGATCCACTTGCACGCTGCTGACGCCAGGGCGGACGGCGTCGATCGCCGCCAGTTGCGCTTCGAGCACGGCGTTGTACCGGCGCTTGACTTCTTTCCCCGGAACGCCCGGAAAAACCATGCGAGTCATGTCGCTCGCGTAGCCCTCGCAGTGAGCGCCCATGTCGATCAATAATAGCTCATTGGCAAGGACCGGATCACCCGACGGACGGGCATGCACGAACGCCGATCGCGGCCCCGACACGACGATGGTTTCGAACGACGCACGCTCGGCTCCGAGCGCACGCATCTGGAACTCGAGCTCGGCGGCGAAGAAGTTCTCCGAAATCCCCGGGCGCAGGTGTTCCACTGCCTTTTCGAACGCCTCGGAGTTGATTCGCACCGCGCGGCGGATCCGCTCGATCTCGTCCGCCGATTTCACCATGCGCAACCCCTCGACCACGCTCGCCGAAGAGACGAAGCGCGTCTTCGGAAGCCCCTTCTCGAGGACACCCAGCAGATCCACCGTCAGATGCCCGGCCTCGATTCCCCAGCGCTTCAGCCCGGCGCGTTTCAGCTTCGGCAGCAGTTGTCCGAGCATCGGATACCGCTTGTAGACGGCCACCTCGCAATCGGTCTCCTCGCGCGCCTGCAGGTCGTAGCGGGGATCGGTGGCGAGCAACGCCTGCCCCGGCGTCAGCACCAGAATCGCGTTGCTGCCGGTGAAGCCGGTCAGGTAGCGTACGTTCGGCAGGTGGGTGACGATCAGGCCGGCCGGCCGGTCCTTGGCGTCGATCCGTTCGAGCCCGGCCATCGCGGCGGCGCGGCGGGCGGCAAACTCGCTCACGGAATCAGTAGCAGCTTGCCCGACGTCTTGCGCGACGCCAAGTCGATCTGAGCTTGCGCCGCATCGGCGAGCGGGTACGACCGTTCGATGTGTAGATTCAGTTGCCCGGAAGCAATCCAACCGAGCACGTCGTTGGCGCGCCACAGCAGTTCGCCGCGATCCTGCGCGTGGTGGGCGAGCGTTGGCCGCGTGAGGAAGAGCGACCCCTTGTTGTTCAACTCCAACGGCGCCACGGGCGGAACCGGTCCGCTGGCGTTGCCGAACGAGACCATCAGTCCGCGGCGGCGCAGGGAGTTTAACGACTTCTCCCACGTGGCCGCGCCCACAGAGTCGTAAACCACGTCCACGCCTTGGCCGCCGGTGATCTTCTTCACCTCGGCGTCGAACTCCTGCTCGGCGTAGTTGATCACGTGATCGCAGCCGGCCGCGCGGGCGCGTTCGGCCTTTTCCGCGGTGGATGTCGTGCCGATCACGGTGGCGCCGCGCATCTTCGCCATCTGAACGATCAGCATGCCGGCTCCGCCCGCCGCCGCGTGGACCAGGCACCGGTCGCCCTGCTTGAGCGAAAAGGTGGAATGGGTCAGGTAGTGCGCGGTCATGCCCTGCAACATGGCCGCGGCTGCATGTTGGATGTCGAGCGCTTCCGGCACGCGGACCAGTTGCCACGAGGGCACGACCGCGTACTCGGCGTACGAACCCCGCGCCATCGCGTACGCGACACGATCGCCCACAGCCACCTCGGCGACACCCGGTCCCACGGCGGTGACGATGCCCGCGCCTTCCATTCCGAGCGAGTACGGCGGGTCCGCTTTGTACAGGCCCGTGCGGAAGTAGATGTCGATGAAGTTGACGCCGGAGGCGGCCAGCTTGACGAGCGCTTGACCGGGTCCGGGAGTGGGCGTGGCGGTCTCTTCGTAGCGCAACGCCTCCGGCCCGCCGGGTTGGTGGACGAGAATCGCTTTCATGGCTTAATGAGCAAGCGTAGCAGATTCGGTCCGCCGTTCCGCGTGCTAAACTTCGCGGTCATGAGTCACCGAATCGCGCTCGCCGCCTGGACCGCCGCCGCGTTGCTGGGCGCCGAAAGAGGCGAAGAGATCAAGCTCTGGCCGGGCGGCGCGCCCGGATCGGAGGGTATCACCGCGCCGGAGGACTCGAAGCCGTCCGTCGCGGCGAAATACGCCAGACTTCCTGGGAACTTCACCGTCACGCACTATCCCTCGATCTACGTTTTCCTGCCTCCGGCCGGCAAGGCGAACGGCGCGGCGATGGTGGTGGCGCCCGGCGGCGGACATCGCCAACTGGTGATCGAGAAGGAGGGCTGGGAGATGGCGGACTGGCTCAACGAGCGGGGAATCGCCGCGTTCGTCCTGAAGTACCGTCTGGCGAAAGCCGCGGGCGGATCGAAGTACACGCTGCACGAACACGTCCACGCGGACGCGGCGCGCGCGATGCGGCTGGTGCGGTCGCGCGCGGTGGAGTGGAAGCTGGACACGGCGCGCATCGGCTTCATGGGCTTTTCGGCGGGTGGAGAAGTGGCGGGGATGATCGGAACCAAATACGACGCGGGCAATCCGCCGGCCGCCGATCCGGTGGAACGAGCCAGTTCGCGTCCAGACTTCAACGTGCTGGTCTATCCGTGGTACCGTCCCGGCGCCAACAAGCCGGAAGATCCGCCGCTGTTCCCGGTGAAGAGCGACGCGTCGCCAACCTTCATGGTCTGCACCGACGACGACCGGTCCCACGTGGAGCCGACAGTGAAGTTCTACATGGAACTGGAAGCGGCGAAGGTGCCCGCCGAGATGCACATCTACACGTACGGCGGACATGGGTTCGGACTGCGGCCCACCAAGAAGCCCGCGCCCGTGATGAAGTGGCCCGTCCAGATGATGGAATGGCTGACCGAGCGGGGATTCCTCAACTGAGCGCCGCCGGATTCGATTCGCCACGAGTGTCCGGAGGACGCCGTCCCGAGGCTCGCTTTCCAGACTGAACAACACTGGCGCGATGAAGCGGCGTGCGGAGCCGCCATCGAATTCGTACCCAGCTCGGCCGTTGGTGAAGCGCGATTTGCTAAAATTCGAGCCGCACGATGTGTATCGGCCTCGACATCCGGCGAATCGCGGTGTTGCCGCTGCTAGCCGCGTTCGCCGCCGCGCAGCCTGGCCCCGAGTCCGCGCGGGCAATCCTCGCCGCCAAGTGCCTCGGCTGCCATGGTCCGGCGAAAATGGCGGGGCTCGACCTGCGCGACCGGGCGGCCGCGTTGCGCGGCGGTGGACGCGGACCGGCGATCGTGCCGGGCGATCCGGACGCCAGCCTGCTCTACCGCGCCGTCACACGCGCCGGTCCCCTGAAGATGCCGCCCGGCAACGCATCGCTTAACGCCGCGGAAGTGAAGTCGATCGGCGGCTGGATTCGCGCCGGTGCGGGGTTCGATGCCGCGTCCGCCGTCGCGGCGCCGGAATGGTGGTCGTTCCGCAAGCCCGTACGCCCACCCGTTCCCGCCGCCGGCGATCCCTGGGTGCGCAATCCCATCGACGCTTTCGTGCTTGCCAAGCTTCGCGAGCAGGGTCTCCAGCCCGCGCCGGAAGCGGAGAAGCCGGCGCTGGTCCGTCGCGCGTTCCTCGATCTGACGGGGCTGCCTCCCACGCCGGCGCAAGTCGACGAGTTCGTCAACGACGCTTCGCCGGAAGCCTACGACAAGCTGATCGACCGGCTGCTCGAATCGCCCCGTTATGGCGAACGCCAGAGCCGCTACTGGCTCGACCTGGTCCGCTACGCCGATACGGCGGGCTTCGAGACGGATCACTTCTACATCACCGCCTGGCGCTATCGCGACTACACGATCCAGGCTTTCAACGACGACAAACCCTACGACACGTTCGTGCGCGAACAGATCGCCGCCGACGAGATCTGGCCGATGAACATGGACCTCGAGGGCACGTTGAAGCTGCCCCCGGAGAAAGCCCGCAACGTCCACCGGCGGATTGGCACCAGCCTGTTCACGCTGGGCTCGTTCCCGATCGAATACACCTACTACGGCGATCAGTACCGCGCCGAATGGCAGGCGGAGGCAGTGGATACGGTGGGAGCCGCGTTCCTCGGCTTGACCATCGGATGCGCCCGCTGCCACGATCACAAGTTCGACCCCATCAGCCAACGCGACTACTACCGGCTGACCGCGATGTTCGCCGGCAGCGTGGAGCGCGAGATCCCGCTGGTGAGCCTGTTCGACGTCCAGACGGCGTCGCGCAACTTTCCGCTGCTCGCGCAGGCGCAGGCCTACAAGCAGATGGCGGGCCGGTCCCGCCGGCGTACAGCCGATGCGGACAAGGACGCCGCGGCGAGCCGCGCGGAGTTGCTTCGCAAAACGGGCGAGGCCTACTTACAGGCGCCGGAGCGATATCCCACCGCGATCGTGCTCGCGCACGAAGAGGAGGTTCCTCCCACGCACGTGCTCGGCAAGGGCGACTATCGCGCCAAGGGCGAAGTGGTGGAGCCCGGCTTTCCGGCCGCGCTGGGGCCCGGTCCGCCGGTGGTGGAGCCCAAGGGATTCGCGTTCGTACCTCGCCGCCGCAAGGCGCTGGCGGAATGGCTGACCTCTCCCGATCATCCTCTGGCCGCCCGCGTGATGGTGAATCGCGTCTGGCAGGGCCATTTCGGAGACGGCATCGTGCGGACGCCCAACGACTTCGGACGCCAGGGCGACCCGCCCACGCATCCGGAGTTACTCGACTGGCTCGCCTCCGAGTTCGCCGCCCAGGGCCAAAGCGTCAAGAAGCTGCACAGGCTGATCATGAAATCGGCCACATATCGCTCGTCGAGCAACGCTCCCGCGGAGAGTCTTCGGAAGGACCCGGACAACCGGTGGCTCGGCCGCATGACCCGCCGGCGGCTCGACGGCGACTCGATCCGCGACTCCATCCTGTTCGTGGCGGGTTCGCTCAATCTGAAGATGGGCGGCGTGGGCGTCATTCCCGCGCTTTCGAAAGAGGAGATGCTCGCCGCCCGCATGCCCCATTTGTGGCCCGCGCACCCCGATCCCGCCGAGCATGACCGCCGCGGCATCTACCTGCAGATGAAGCGGTCGCTCACGCTGCCGCTGCTGCGGACGTTCGACGCGCCGGACAGCGCCGCCAGTTGCGCCCGCCGCGAGCGATCCACCGTGGCGCCGCAAGCGTTGGCTCTGCTCAACAGCGAGTTCACCTCCACGCAGGCGGCGAAATTCGCGGCGCGGGCGGCCAAGGTTGCGGGTTCGGAAGATCCCCGCGCGTTCGTGGACGCGGCGTGGCGGCTGGCGCTGGGCCGGCTTCCCACTGGCGGCGAGCGGACCACCGCCGAAGCCTATCTGCGCCGCAACAGCCCGGAAAAGCTCTGCCTGCTGATCTTCAATCTGAACGAGTTCGTCTATGCCGATTGATCCATCCCGGCGCGAGATACTAACCCGGAGCGGCCTCGGCTTCGGCTGGCTGGCGGCGGCCGCCATGATGCGCGAGCGGGCGGGAGCGGCGCCGGCCGGACCCTTGGCGCCCAAGGCCTCGCCGCTGCCAGCCACCGCCAAGAGGGTGATCTCGCTGTTCATGCAGGGCGGACCGAGCCAGATGGATACGTTCGATCCCAAGCCACTGCTCAACCGGCTGCACGGCAAGCATCCGCCGGCCAGCTTCGGCGACGAGGATTTCCAGAACGGCAAGTTCAAGGACCTGATCGTGCTCGGCTCCCCGCGTAAGTTCCAGCGGCACGGCCAGGGCGGCGTCGAGGTATCGGACCTGTTACCACACATCGCCCGGCAGGCGGACAAACTGGCCGTGGTGCGATCGGTCCATCACGAAGGCTTCACGCATTCGCAGGCGCAGTTTCTCATCCACAACGGATTCGCGCGCATCGGGCGGCCGAGCCTCGGATCGTGGCTGCTGTACGGTCTGGGAAGCGAGAACCAGAACCTGCCGGGATTCGTGGTGCTGCTCGAAGGCGGCGTGCGGTCGGGTCCCGCGGTCTACGGACAGGGCTTTCTGCCCGCGGTGTACCAAGGCACGTCGTTTCGTCCCGGTCCGAATCCGGTGTTGAACCTGAGTCCGGCGCGCGGCATGAAGCGGGCCGAACAGCGGGACTTGCTGGACACGCTCGCGGCGCTCAACCAGACGCATCTGGCCGCGCGGCAGGCGGATTCGGAACTGTCCGCGCGCATCGAGTCCTACGAACTCGCGTTTCGCATGCAGATGGCCGCGCCCGAGGCCACCGACATTTCCGGCGAGACAGAGGCCACGCGGAAGCTCTACGGTTTGGACAACCCGGTGAGCGCGGACTTCGGCGGCCGCTGCCTTCTGGCCCGGCGGCTGGTGGAGCGTGGCGTGCGGTTCGTTCAGGTCTGGTCCGGCAACGGGATGAACGCCACCGATTGGGACGGTCACATCGACTGCGAGAAGAACCATCAGGCGAAGGCCGCGCAGACCGACAAAGCGGTGGCGGGGCTGCTGGCCGACCTCGAATCGCGAGGGCTGCTCGATTCCACCCTGGTGATCTGGGGCGGCGAGTTCGGACGAACGCCCACCAACGATGGCGGCCAGAGCGGAGCCGCGGGCCGGGATCACAACCCATACGGATTCAGTATCTGGATGGCGGGCGGCGGCGTGCGGGGCGGCCGCGTCACCGGCGCCACCGACGAACTGGGCCTGCGCGCCGTGGAGAACAAGGTTCACCTGCACGATCTGCACGCGTCGATCCTGGGTCTGATGGGGCTGGATCACCTGCAGCTTACTTACCGCCACCAGGGCCGCGATTTCCGGCTCACCGACGTCGGCGGAAGTCTGGACCTGATGCACTGGCTCCGTGGGACGCCGGCCGCGTAGCTACCTGCCGAGTCCGCCGTTCCGGGCTTCGCTCACCATCCGTTCGCTCGCGCGGTAGGCGAGCGCCTGGATCGTCGCCGTCGGCTGCTGCCGTCCGGAAGTCACGAAGTTACTGCCATCCACGACGAACAGGTTCGGGACGTCGTGAGTCCGGCTGAACGGGTTCACCACGGACCGGCGCGGATCGGCGCCCATCCGGCAGGTGCCCATCAGATGGAACGTCGAGCCCGGATCGGAACCCGGGCCGCCCCAGATCTTCGACGCGCCCGCCGCGTCCAGGATCTCCACCATGCGCTGGTGCAGCCACTTCTGCGTCTGGATGTCGTCCGGGTGGTAGCGGAACGTCACCACCATGGCGGGTACGCCCCATTCGTCCTTGACGTCCGGGGAAAGGGTGATGTTATTCGACTCGACGGGCAACGACGTGCAGTGGCCCGCGGCCATCATCGTGCGATTGAAATACTCCGCGATTTGCCGCTTGTACTCCGAGCCCCAGCGCGGCGCGCCGGGAGGGAGCCCGCCGATGGCGAATCCGGCCGGATAGCCGCCGAATCGCGCGTCGATGCCGCCGCCTCCGAAGAAGCCGCGCTTCGGGTCCGACCGGTAGTAGTCGTGCGCGACTCGCGTCACCTTGACGCTCTTGAACTCGTTCAGCGGATGCTCGAACAGTCCGTTGATGCCGAACGTGTTGTCCCACATCAGGCACTTGCCCACCATTCCGCTCGAATTCGCCAGACCCTCGGGGAACAGGTTCGACTTCGATACCAGCAACAGCTTGGGGGACTCGGCTCCGTTGGCGCACAACACCACCGCCTTGGCCCGCTGCCGGATCTCGCGCTTACGCTCGTCGAAGTAGACGACGCCGGTGACGCGCCCGCGCTTGTCGATCTCGATTTTTCGCGCGTAGCACCCGGCCCGGATCTCGCACCGGCCCGTTTTCTCCGCCATCGGGATCACCGATACCAACGTGCTCGACTTGGCTCGCATCTCGCATCCGAACCACGAGCAAAAACCGCAATGGGTGCAGGCGCCGCGTCCCCGGTAGGGCTGAGAGAGGATCGCCATCGGCGCGGGAAACGAGTGCAATCCCAACTTACGGCAGGCCCGGTCGAACAGCACGCCCGACGATTTCACCGGCAACGGCGGCAGCGGGTAGGGACCCGAGCGCGGGGCTTCGAAGGGATTCGCGCCGGCCAGACCGGAGATGCCGATGTCGCGCTCCGCCTTGGCGTAGTGGGGCTCGAGATCGGCGTAGCGGAGCGGCCAGTCGGCGAACGCCGAGCCTGGCACATCGCCGAAGCGCGTCCTCTCGTCGAAGTCGGATTCGTGGAATCTCCAGTAATTGGCCGCGAAATGCACCGTTCCGCCGCCTACCTGTCTTCCGTAGCCGACGGCCTTGCGAATCACCGCCGGTTCGGACGCGCTCGCGCGATAGAAGATGGGCTGGCGCCGTATGTCGTTGGTAAGGCCCTGGCGCGTGGCGTAGTGGATCTCGTCGTGCGAGTAATCCTTCTCCCGCAGGTACGGCCCCTGCTCGAGCACCACGACCCGGAATCCGGCGGTGGAGAGCTCCTTCGCCACCACTCCGCCTGCCGCGCCGGAACCGACCACCAGAAAGTCGACCGCGTCGGACGGACGGAACCGGACGCTCATCGCGACTCGTCCTTCATCGCTTGCGCGTCGTAGAAGCCGAACGGAGGGGAGAAACTGGCCTTATCCTCGAAGCCGATGTGCGTCCAGCCGACGCCGTCGCGATTCCCGCCGTGCACCGGCGAGCCCAGGAATCCGAACGCGGTGTGGGTTCGCAGAAGCTCGAAGAACGGCGTTTTCTCGAACGCCGCCACCAGCCGGTCTTGATCGGAACCGCTCAGCGCGGCGATGGCGCTGGACCCTGGGAACATCCGTTCGCGCAGGCTTTGGACTTCCGCCATTCCCTTCCGGTATGTGTCGCGATGTTCGGCCTGCCACGTTCCCAAGGCGCGATCGATGAAGTAGATGACGCCCGCCTCCCGCGCGCCCGGCGTTCCATCGGAGGGGATGATGCGCGACGCTATTGCTTCGATCTCACGCGCTTCGTCCGCGCTCAGCGTTTCGAGCTTGGCGGGCCGCGCCGCACCGGCTGCCTGATGGGCGTGCTGCCAGGCTTCGGCGACCTCCGCCGGGGCGGCGAGGCCGAGCGTCGCGAGAGTCCATTCGCGGCGGCTGATGGGAGACGACGGCATGGGGCGATGATCTCCGATTCGTGCCGGCCCGCGCAAGTGCGGTTCGGCATGTCCGTCTACGGATAATTGACCAGCAGTCCGTCCCACACATAGTAGTTGATCGTCCCCACGTCCAATCCCGGCGCCGTGAACGGAACGGGAGGCTTGTAGTTGATCAGCGCGAGTTGTCCGGTGGGCACGGGCGAGCCGGGGATCGTCGCGCTGGCAACCATCGCCGAGAGAACATCGCGTGGAACGGTGAAACGGCCGTCCGCCGTGGGAGCGGCGCAGTTGAACGCCGTGATCAACGGCGGATTGGTGGCGGTGGCCGCCGCGCCGTAGATAATCATGTACGAGTTGTCCGGTTCGCCGCCTTCCCAGGTGATCTCGAGGGGCTGTGAGCGGTTCACCGCCGTGATCCTGCTCCGGTTGGTCCACGTGAACGGGGCTGCCGCGGCGATTGTGGCGCTGAACGCGCCGACGTCCTCACCCCCGGTCCCCGCGAACTCGAGGGTTCCGCCCGAAGCCGGAAGGAAGAGTGGCCGCAAGGGCGGCGCCGACGAGTACACGTAGGTGGGAATCGGCGTCTGCTTGGTGAGTCGGACTTCGGCGCCGCCCTGGACCTTGAACGCCACGGTCGCGCCCGCGTCCAGGTATTTCAACGCCGGCGGGAAGACCACGCTGGTTCCCAGCCCCTGGGTGACGACGCAGCTTCCCGAGCCCGGGTCCTGCCGCCCGCCGTAATTGGTGTAGGTGAACGCGTCGTACCGGACGAAGCTCGCGTTGGTCGAATCGGTGACGAACGTGCCGATCGGAGCGGGAGCGGTCGACAGGAATTTTCCGGCGGAAAGCCAGCCCGCGCTGACGGCCGGTTTGGCGAGCACCGCCTCGAGATCGGGCAGCGAGAACCCCTGGTTGCCGCAAAGGCCGCCTTCCGCCGCGACCGCGATCGTCGGGAAGTTGCTCACGTAGTTGCCGGTGCGCGTCCACACGGAGGTGTAGCAGCCGAGCGCGCCCGCGGGAATCGTGATGTCCAGCCTGTCCCGGCCCGGCCGGTCCGCCCGCCCGTGATAGAGGACCTCCGCCGGCTTGCCGCCGAGGAAGACCTCGATCGGGAAAGCCAGATCGCCCGGCTCGGAGATCGCGGCGGTCTCGTCGCGCGGATCCGGTCCGAGTCCGGTGCCGAACAGCGTGACCACTTGACCCGGCTTAGTTAGCGGACGCGGTGAACGTGATCGGCTTCGAATCGGCGTCGAACGCGGCGGCCACTCCGCCACCGCTCTCGTCGATGGTCGCGATTCCGAACGCGCTCGTCACCACGCGGACCGGCGCCGGAGGGCTGGTCTGGCCGTTGTAGGCGACCGTGACCGAGCCGTCGCCTTCGGGCGTCGCCGAGGGAAGGATCGCCACGATCAGCCCCGGCGAGACCGAATAGGGAATCGCCATGGTGGCCGCGCCGCCGACGGTGACGCGGACCGATACGCCACCGAGGTTCCGGTCGAGCACCGGGTCCTGCGAGAGCCCTCCTTCGGCGGCCAATCCGGAGCCTCGCAGGGCCATGATGGCGCCGCGCGCGATGGCGTGGTTCGGCATCCCCGGCGGGATGTTCCCGGCGTGATTGCGGACCTCGGTAATGCGCGGCTGCGCGGCTGCTGCTGCCGCCATGGCCGCCAACAACGATACCCGGGTGTACATGGACATGTCGTCCTCCTCGATGGGGCTATTGTAGCCGGCGGTGCGTTGGTCTACCGCGCCAAGCCGCTGAGAATGGCGTATCGGGTCAGTTCGGCGTTGGTCTTCATCTCCATCTTTTCGAGTACGCGAGTCCGGTAGGTGCTCACCGTCTTGACGCTCAGGTTGAGTTCCGCCGCGATCTGCGACACCTGTTTGCCGGCGGCGATCATCTCGAGGATCTGATACTCGCGGGTCGACAGCGATTCATGCGGCGGCCGGTCCGAAGTGGAGTCGAGCGAGACAGCCAGGATCTCCGCCACCACGGGAGTAATGTGCTTGCGGCCGCGGGCCAGCGCGCGCACCGCGACAACCAGATCCTCGGGCGCGGCTTCCTTGTTCAGATACCCGGACGCCCCCGCGCGCATGGCCCGCACGGCGATCTGTTCTTCCGGGTGCATGCTGACCACCAGCACCGCCACGCGCGGATGGAGCCGCCTGATGTCGGCCAGCACCTCGAGCGCCGATCGTCCCTTCAGATTGATGTCGAGCAGCAGCACCTCGGCCGGCGTCGAGTCGAGCGCCTGCATCGTGGAAGCGATGTCGGACGCTTCGGCCACGACGGATATGCCGGTCTCGGCGGCGAGAATTCGCTTGTACCCCTCGCGGACGAAGGCGTGGTCGTCGGCCAGGATCACGCGGGTCATCGCGGGGCCTCGAGCGGGAACCAGCCGGTCACGCGCGTCCCGGCGCCGGGAGTCGACTCGATCGCCAGCCTCCCGCCCGCGGTTCTCGCCCGTTCTTTCATTCCCATGACGCCGAGCGACCGGATTCCGCCGTCGCGCGCCGCCACGAAGCCGCATCCGTTGTCCTTGACCACCAGGGTCAACGTGCGGTCCTGCGCGATCAGCCGCACCTCCACCTCGGTCGCCGCCGCGTGGCGGGCGACGTTGGTGAGCGCTTCCTGAAAGATGCGGAACACGGTGGTGGCGAGATTCGATTCGAGCGCCACTTCGTCGAGCCTTGCCGCGCGGCAGACGATTCCGGTGCGCTGCTGGAATTCGCGGGATTGGAACTCGATCGCGGCCGCGACGCCGAAGTGGTCGAGCGCGCTCGGGCGCAGTTCGGTGGCGATGCGGCGGACGGTCTTCACGGCGGCGTCGACGTTCGCCGAGATCTTGGAGACCTCGGCTACGCGCGGATCGCTCTTGGGGCCGTCCTTGCGTAGCGTCGCGGCCAGGGAGGCGAGATCGAACTTGAGGATGGTCAACTGCTGCCCGAGTTCGTCGTGGATCTCGTGCGCGATCCGGGTTCGCTCCTCTTCGCGGACGGCGATGCTCTTGGCGGCCAGTGCGCGCAAGGTCTCCTCGAGGGCCCTTTCCTTGCCGATGTCGAACAAGACGCCTTGCAGCGAGGTGACGCTCCTTGCGTGCCGGACGAGCGTGAAGGAGTCCTTGAACCAGACGGCCCGTCCCGATGCGTCGATCATGCGGTACTCCATCGCTTCGCCTTCCCCGCGCGCGACCGCGTTGCGGCGGGACTCGACCACCCAATCCCGGTCGTCCGGGTGCAGGTGCGCCGCCCAGAAGCCCGGCTCCGTCGTCCATTGCTCCACCGGGTAGCCGAGCAGCCGGCGGGCTTGCTCGCTCACGAACGTGAACCGCTCCGAGGACGCCTCGCAAATCCAGACGATGCCGTCCAGGTTGTGGACCAGCGTGGCGAAGCGTTGCCGCAGTTCGCGCTCGGCGTTTTCGGCGGCCTTCTGCTCGGTGACATCGCGGCCCACGGCCCAGAACCGGGCCAGGCGGCCGGATTCGTAGTCGCCGGTCATGTTGTTGAGAAAGTGCCGGGCTAGGCCCTGATGTTGCAAGGTGACGCTGGGGGCATTGGAGATCCGGAAGCGGGCCCGTGCGATGGCGCGATCCTCGCGCGGATGCCCCGGCGCATGCCGGTCGCGCACGAAACTGACGCGCTGTCCCCAGGTCTCGGAGGCGTTGGCGAATCCGCGTTGGCGGGCGAAGGCGTCGTTGCATTCGGCGACGTATCCTCGCGCATACACCTGGTCGACGATGGCCTCCTCCGGTTGACCCAAGTCGATCGCCTCGTAGAACTCGATGCGGCCGATGCTTTCGCTCGAATTGGCAAGGAAGGCGCGGTAGCGGCGATTGGCGGCATGGAGCGCGGCGGCGCGGCCGGCTCTTTCGATCTGGCGCGCGGCGAGTTGGAGGAACGCGGTCTCTTCGGCGGTCCAGACCCGGTCCGGGGCGGCGTGAAGGCGAATCCAGCCGGACAACGGCGGCGCCGCGCAGGGGATCTCGAGGCTCGGATCGGTGGACGGCCCGGCGTGGAACGCGGCGGCGGGGGGGAGGCAAACGGAGACGCCAGTCCCGAGCGCCTCGGCGGCGGTTTCGCCGGCCGCCTGGATGGCGGCGGCAATGTCGGAACCCTCCATGCGTGGATCGGCGGCCAGCCGCGCCAAAGCGCGCTCGAGGCGATGGGATAAGCCCCCGCCGTCCGCCTGGGAAGCTACACTCATTGCTGGAACCGGCGTGGTGGTGATCTTTCGATTGTATCAGCAGAGATTTCCCTTAAAGCCACCCGCCGGCGGGGCCGATATGCACGTTGCAGGGAGACCCTTCCCAATGAAGATCGACAATACGAATATAAACTCACTCTCGTCCGGCGAAGTGCGGCAACAACAGCGGGCGGCATCGGTGGCTCGAACCGAATACGAGCGGACGGCTTCTTCCGGGCGGACGGCTTCCGCGCCGGGCGATCAGATCGAGCTTTCCGGGCTCAGCAAGGCGGTGGCGTCGCTGTCGAGCGAATCGCCGGACCGGACGCGCCACGTCGAACGGTTGGCCGCGGCATACGCCGAAGGCAGCTACCGGGTGGAGGCCGAGGAGGTCAGCCGCCGCATCGTCGAGGACGCGCAACGGCCGTGACGCACCTCGAACAGGCCGAGCGGCTGCTGATGAAGGGGTCGCCGGCGGCGGCGGCGCGCGCCGAACAGATGCTGCGCGAAGCGATCGGGCAAGGTCCGCCCTTCGATTTGTCGCGCGTCAAGGCGATCGAACGCCTGCTCGACCAAGCTTGGCGAATCCGCTCCCGGTCGTGGGCGCTACGGACCGCCTCGGGAGGCGCCTACGATGCCTCGGGAGCCGAGGCGCGCCCCATGCGCGCCGCCACGGGAGGCTGGGAGGCTTGAGATGGGCAGCTTGATGAACTCGCTCGGCGTCGTCGCCGAGTCCATGCGAACGCTCCAGGAAGCGATCAACGTCACCGGCAACAACGTATCCAATGCGCGCGCTCCCGGCTACGCACGCCAGCGTCTGGGTTTGGTCAGCCGTCCGATGCACCTCGAAGGCGGCTTGGCGGGCGGTCTCGACTCGTCCGGGTTGATCAGCACGCGCCGCCAGTATCTCGAGCGCGGAGTACAATCGCAAACGCACGATTTGGGACGGTACTCGCAACTGGCGTCCACTCTCGAGGGCACGGAGGCGATCTTCGACGTCTCTAGCCAATCTGGCCTCGCGCGCGGCCTGGACGGACTCTTCGGAGCCTTCTCGCAATGGAGCGTCAATCCTAACGACACCCCGGCGCGGGAGAACGTGCTCCGGCAGGCGTCCAGCCTCGCCCAGACCTTCAACAACGTCTCCTCGGCAGTGTCCCGTTCGCGCGAGGGCGCCGCATCCGAACTGGGGTCGTCGGTGGCGGCGATCAACCGCGCCGGGGAAATCATCCGGAACTACAACCTGGAACTACGCCAGGATATCCGGCGCAAGGACGATCCCGGGCTCGACGCCCAGATTCATGCCAAGCTCGAGGAACTGGCGGCCGAGGTGGATTTCTCGGTGCTGCGGAGCGAAGACGGTTCGGTGAACTTGTATCTGGGAGGTCAGACGCCGCTGGTGATCGGCGAGAACTTCTACCGAATCGGGACGGACAACTCGAGCGGAAGAGCGGTGATCCACGACCACGCGGGCAAGGACATCACCGGACAACTCGATTCCGGGCGGGTCCGCGCTCTGCTGGACGCTCACAACACGCTTCTGCCTGGCTACTCCGCCCAACTCGACCGGTTGGCGGCGGCGGCGGCGGACCGGGTAAATTCGCAACTGGCGGCGGGTATCGATCGCAACGGAGCGCCCGGTGCGGCGCTGTTCCAGTACGATCCGGCGCTCGGGGCCGCGTCCTCGATTCGAGTCGCCGGGATTTCGCCCGCCCAGCTTGCCGCGGCCGCTCCATCGGCGCCGGGCGGCAACGGCAACGCGCTGCTATTGGGGTCGCTCGGCACATCCAAGGAGATCGACGGTTACTCGTTCTCGCAATTCTACGGCCAGACGGCCGCGCTCGCCGGGCGCGACGCCGCCAATGCCAAGGAAGACGAGCGGACCCAAGGCCACCTGCTGTCGCAGGCCAAGAGTCTCCGCGAGGACCTGAGCGGGGTGTCGCTCGACGAAGAGGCAGCCAATCTGGTCGAATTCCAGCGCTCCTACCAGGCCAGCGCCGAACTGGTGCGAATTCTGAACTCGCTGACCGAAACCACGCTCAATCTTCTGCGCTGAGATCCGATAAGGAACGCGTATGCTACGTGGGCCCGACTCCCATTCCGAGCGCTTTCTCAACGACATGGCGCAATTGACGCGGCGCATGAACCGCGCCGAGAGGCAGTTGAGTTCGGGCCGCCGCATCAACGCCCCATCCGACGCGCCCTCCGAGATCGCCAATCTGCTATCGGCGCGCTCCGAACTCGGGCGGCTCCAGCAGGGCCACTCCAATCTCGGCCGCGTCAAGACCGAGGTGGACACCGGCGAGCAAGCCCTGCAACACGCCGTCGAGACGCTGGATCGCGCGCTGGTGCTGGGAGCGCAGGGCGCGACCACCGTCGCCACCGCGGAATCGCGCAAGACTCTGGCCGCGGAAGTGGGTACGCTGCTCGGACGGTTGGTGGGGTTGTCGGCGAGCCAGGTGGAGGGCCGCTTCCTCTTTTCCGGCGACAACGACCAGGTGGAGCCCTACACCCTCGATCTGGCGGCGGCGAATCCGGTGGGCGCCTACGCCGGTGCGTCCACTACACGTCTGGTGGGGCATCCTTCGGGAACCCGTTTCGCCATCGCTCGAACCGCGCAGCAGATCTTCGACAGCTCCGATCCGGCATCCAACGTCTTCCAATCGGTGAATCGGCTGCGGACCGCGCTGGACGGCAACGACCTCGGCGCCATTCAATCGGCGATCGCCAACGTCAAAACCGCGTCGTCTTACCTGGGTGACCAACTTTCCCACTATGGCACGATTCAGAACCAGGTGGCCGAAGCCATCGAGTTCTCGTCGACCCAACAGCTCCGCCTGAAGATCCGCCTCAGCGAGATCGAGGATGCCGATCTCACCGAAGCGGCCACCGAACTCACCACGACACGGTTCCTGCAACAGACGGCGTTCGCCGCCGAGGCCAAGCGCCCGCGAACCAGCCTGTTCGACTATCTGGGCTGATCGCGTTCTACTGCGATAGCGTGAAGTTGACGTCGATGGTCATTGCGACCTCGACCGGCTCGTTGTTGAGCATCGTCGGGCGGTAGCGCCAGGTTCGCACGGCGTCGAGCGCGGCTTGCACCAGCAGGGGATGCCCGCTCACCAGTTGCAGCGCCGTCACCGCGCCGTTCCGCGCCAACACCGCCGACAGCCGGACCGGCCCCTGGATTCGAGCCTGCCGCGCCAGCGGTGGATATGCCGGCTTGACATAGTGCACCAACTCCGGCGGCCGCACCGCGCCGCCCACTTTCACTCGCACTGGTTTGTCCGGTTGGTCCGGTTGCGGTTTGATTTTGGGTGGCTCGGGCGCCGGAGCCACCGGCGTGGCTGTCATCAGGCCCGGCAACAAACCCGGAATCGCCGGACCGCCTTCGCCGGAGGAAATCGAGCCCGCGCCCGCCGTGGCCAGTTCCGGCGCGTCTTCGATCCTCGCCACTCCCGTGGGAACCCGGGTGGGAGGGACGATCGCCGCGCGCACCACGGGGCGCAACGCACTGGATACGCTGGGCGCGGCGGCGCGCGAGGTGGTCCTCACGGGCATCGGTTCCAGCGCCCGGAAGTGCAGCGACGGCGCCGCCAGCCGGATGGACGGCAGAATATCGGTGAAAAGCAGGGGAACGGCGATCGCGCCGCAAACCATCAATACCTGGCCGGCCGCGGCGGCCGGAACCGCCCATGGACGAACCTGACGCCCGGAGGCGTCGACAAAGGATTGCTCGAACATAATGCCCCTCCCGGTGGCTGTTACTCGCGTTGGGATTGGGCGCCCAATCGAGTAGACACCGGGTGGACCGGGGTTGTTCCCCGCTTACTTGAACTCGAGGATCTCTTTTTCCTTCGTCTTCGAAGTATCGTCGACCCGCTTGATGGAGGCGTCGGTCATCTTCTGCACCTCGGCCAGCGCGCGCCGTTCCTCGTCCTCGCTGATGGACTTGTCCTTCATCAGCTTCTTCAGATGATCGTTGGCGTCCTGGCGCACCTTACGCACCGCCACGCGATGCTCCTCGGCCACGTGCTGGAGATGCTTGACCAGTTGCTGGCGGCGTTCCTGGTTCAGCGCGGGAATCGGGATCCGGATGACCTTGCCGTCGTTCTGGGGATTGAGTCCGAGATCGGACGACCGGATCGATTTCTCGATCGCGCCGATGAGGGAAACGTCCCAGGGCTGGGCGGTGATCGTGGCGGGCTCGGGCACGTGCAGCGTGGCGACCTGATTCAGCGCGGTCGGCACGCCGTAATAGTCGACCTTGATCGCGTCGAGCATACTGATGTTGGCGCGTCCGGTGCGCACGCTGGCGATGGCGTGCTGCATGTCCGTCATCGTCTTTTCCATCTTCTGTTTAGCTTGGTTCTTGATGTTTTCCACCGACATGATACGTCCTCCGAACGGGAAGGAAAATTAGCGGATCGCGGTGCCGACGGGCTCGCCCATCGCCATACGCATTATATTGCCTTCGACGTGCATGTTGAAGACCGTCACCGGCATGTGGTTGTCGCGGCACAGCGCCACGGCGGTGGCGTCCATCACGGCCAGACGCCGCTCGAGCACTTCCTGGTAGCCGATCGCGTCGAACTTGACCGCGTCCGGGTGCTTCATCGGGTCCTTGTCGAACACGCCGTCCACGCGGGTCGCCTTGGCCACCAGGTCCGCCCGGATTTCCAGGGCTCGGAGGGCGGCGCCGGTATCGGTCGAAAAGAAGGGGTTGCCGGTTCCGGCCGCGAAGACCACCGCGTGACCGGCTTCCAGCCGCTCCACCGCGGCGGCGGCGGTGAAATACTCGGCGACCTTGTGCATCTCGACCGCGGTCATCACGTGGGTCCGCAGGCCCGCCCGGTTGAGCGAATCCGACAGCGCGAGCGCGTTCATGACCGTGGCGAGCATTCCCATGGAGTCGGCCGCGACACGGTCCATGCTCTTGGCCGCTTCGGCCACGCCGCGGAAAAAGTTCCCGCCGCCCACCACCAACCCGAGTTGCACTCCGGCGCGAGCCACGTCCGCGATCTCCGCGGCCAGGCTCGCTACCTTTTCGGGGTCGATGCCGTGGGTGTTACGTCCGGCCAGTACCTCGCCGGACAGCTTGAGCAAAATCCGGCCGTACTTCGCCATCTCCGGTTAGGCCTGCGCCTCTTCGGCCTGCTGGGCGGCCGCTTCGCCGACCTTGAAGCGCGTGAATCGCGCCACGGCGATATTTTCCTGCATCTTGGAGATGTTGGCCCTGATCATCTGGTCCACGGTGAGCGTGTTGTCCTTGATGAAGGGCTGATCCATGAGGCACGCTTCCTCGTAGTACTTGGCGAGGCGGCCTTCCACGATCTTTTCGAGGACCTTCTCCGGCTTGCCTTCGGCGCGCGCGCGGTCGCGTGCGATTTCGCGTTCCTTGTCGAGCACGGCGGCGGGCACTTCCTCGCGCCTAAGATACTTGGGATCGGCGGCGGCGATCTGCATGGCGATGTCGTGCACCAGGTCCTGGAACCCGTCGGTGCGGGCGACGAAATCGGTTTCGCAATTGACTTCCACCATGACGCCCAACTGGCTTCCGGGGTGGATATAGCAGCCGATTGCGCCTTGGCGCGCCGCGCGCGACTGGCGCTTGGCGGCCGCGGCGATGCCCTTCTTGCGTAATACGACTTCGGCCTCGGCGAGGTCGCCGTTTGCTTCCTCGAGAGCCTTCTTGCAATCCATCATTCCCGCTCCGGTCTTGTCGCGGAGCTGCTTGACGAGTGCGGCGGAGATTTCCGGCATGATCCTATCCTCGTGGTGCTGGATGGGCGCGCGGCGGAAGGCCGCCGCGCGCGTCGATTCTATGTTTCCAGCGCGTCCAGGGCCGCGGAGCTAGTCCTGCAGCGCCTCGATCTGGACTTTCTTCGGGATGTTGAGGCCCGACAGATCTTCTTCGATCAGGCTTTCCGACATCAACTTCTCGGCGTATTGCGGCTCGAAGTACTGGCTGTACTCGCTCGACGACTCGGCGCCTTCGGTGTCCTCGGTGACGATCTTGTCGGCGGCGAAATCGTGCTCGGTGGCGAGCGCGCGTCCTTCGACCACGGCTTCCGAAACCTTGTTCGTGAACAGCCGGATGGCGCGCAACGCGTCGTCGTTGCCGGGGATTACATAGTCCACCTGATCGGGATCGCAGTTGGTGTCGACCACGGCCACGACGGGGATGTTCAGCTTGCGCGCTTCCTTCACCGCGATCGCTTCCTTGCTGGAGTCGACCACGAAGAGGATGTCGGGCTTTTCGGGCATGTCGCGGATGCCGGCCAGATTGGAGTGCAGATGCTTGCGCTCGCGCTCGAGACGGCCCACTTCCTTTTTGGCGCGGCCGCCCCAACCGCCTTCGGTGGTGGCCATGGCGTCCAATTCCTTCAGCCGTTTGATCGACTTCTGGACCGTGACGAAGTTGGTGAGCAGTCCGCCCAGCCAGCGCTGGTTGACGTAGTACATGCCGCAGCGTTGCGCTTCCTCGGCGATAGCTTCCTGCGCCTGGCGTTTGGTGCCGACAAACAGCACGGTTTTGCCTTGCGAGGCCTGCTCGGCGACGAATCGCATGGCATCCTTGAAGAGCTTGAGGGTTTTCTGGAGATCGATTATGTAGATCCCGTTACGTTCGCCGAAGATATATTCCTTCATCTTCGGATTCCAGCGCTTGGTCTGGTGCCCGAAGTGAACGCCGGCTTCGAGCAGTTCTTTCATCGAAATCGAGGGCAAGAAATTACTCCTGGTTTGGTTGGGCGCCCTGGCAGTCGGGGCGCATCCTTGGGTTTCCCGGGCCGCGGTTCAAGCGGAATTTGCGGCGCGCGGAGACTAGACACACAACGAGGGCGCCGGTTGCGCGGCGCCCTCGAAAACGACCGAATCGAAAAATCCCATTAGCGCTTGGAGAACTGGAACCGTTTGCGCGCGCCCTTTTGGCCGTACTTCTTACGTTCGTGGGCGCGGGGATCGCGAGTCAGAAATCCGAGCTGCTTCAATTTGCCGCGAAGTTCGGCGTTGAACGCCACCAAGGCGCGGGCGATGCCGAGGCGGATCGCGCCGGCTTGGCCGGTGATGCCACCGCCATCGGTGAGCACCAGCACATCGAACTTGTCGGCCATTTCCGTGGCGAGCAACGGTTGCTTCACCAGCGCGCGGCAGGCCTCGTTGGGGAAGTAGTTGTCGAGCCCCCGCTTGTTGATCTTGATGTCGCCCTTGCCGGGACGAAGGGTCACGCGAGCCACCGCTGTTTTGCGGCGCCCGGTTCCCAGATGTTGCGTCAAAGCCACTCGCCTTCAATCTCCTTCAACTACGCCGCTTCGAGAGGCTGAGGCCCCTGCGCGGCGTGCGGATGCTTGGGGCCCGCATAGACCTTCAGCTTCCGGTACATCTGTTTGCCGAGCTTCGTCTTCGGCAGCATTCCCGCGATCGCCAGCTCCACCATGCGCACGGGGCGCTCGGCGCGGACCTTGAACGCCGGAGCCTGCTTGAGGCCGCCCGGGTAGCCGGAGTGGGTGCGGTATACTTTCTGGGTCTCCTTGGAGCCCGTCAGGCGCACCTTGTCGGCGTTGACGACCACAATATGATCGCCCGTATCGAGGAACGGTGTATAGGTGGGCTTATGCTTGCCCATCAACATCTTGGCGGCTTTCGAAGCGAGCCGCCCGAGAACGGCGCCGTCGGCGTCCAACACGAACCAGGAGCGGGAATTCTCCTGGACCGACGGGATAAAGGTTTTCATAGACAGACGAACTCCCAGTGAACTCTACAAACACTTAGGGTAGCCGGCCGGCGTGCCGGGTGTCAAATCGGCGCCTCGCCCGAAACGGGGTCCGCTTGGCCTTGCGTACCCGCCTCTTCCGGTGTTCTGATGGAGCGAATGCCCATCACCCGGCGGACTTTCACGGCCGGAGCCGCCTTCGGCGCAAGTCGCCCCTCCCTGGCGCGCGTTTCGATCGACGCCGTGCTCCGCGCCGCGGTCTCGCGGAGGGGGATCCCGTGCGCGACGGCCGTCGTGGCCGATTCGCGCCGCGTTCTCTACCAGGGCGCCTTCGGAACCCGCGATTCGGCCTCCGGGACGCCGGCCAAGCCGGACTCGATCTTCGCCATCGCATCGATGACCAAGGCCATCACCTCGACCGCCGCGATGCAACTGGTGGAGCGCAAGCTCGGCGACCTGGACGAGCCCGCCGAACGGCATCTGCCCGAACTGCGCGGACGCCAGGTGCTCGACGGGTTCGGCGGCGACGGCCGGGCGCGGCTCCGTCCGCCGTCCACGCCCGTCACGTTGCGCCACCTCCTCACTCACACGTCGGGCCTGTGCTATGCGCTGTGGGATCAGCGGATGGTCCAGTGGCAGTCGAGTCCGGGCGTCACACCGTCCTCGCCCGCTCCGCTGATGTTCGATCCGGGCGCGCGGTGGCAATACGGACAAGGGATCTACTTGGCCGGCCGGCTCGTCGAAGCCGTGAGCGGGCTCAGTCTGGAGGATTACTTCCGAAAACACATCCTCGATCCGCTGGGAATGCGCGATACCGGCTTCGTCCTGCCGCCGGAGAAGTTCGAGCGGCTGGTGACTGGCTATCGCCGCCAAGCCAACGGCACGCTGATCCCCAACGAACGGAAGCAGCCCGAACCGCCCCGGTCGTTCAACGGGGGCGGCGGGCTTTACTCCACCGCGCCGGACTACGCGCGGTTCCTGCAGGCGATGCTCCGCCGGGGTGAGGGGCTGGTGTCCCGGGAGACGTTCCGGCCGATGTCGGCCAACCAGATCGGCGCGTTGCGGGCCGGAGTGCTCCAAACCACCGCTCCGGCGACATCGTCGGACGTCGATATCCATCCAGGCGAATCCGACGGCCACACGCTCGCGTTCGTGGTGAATCCGAAGCCGCACCGCGGCGGACGTTCGGCGGGCAGCCTTGCCTGGGCAGGCATCAGCAACACGTTCTACTGGATCGACCCGGCGCGCAATCGCTGCGCCGTGCTGATGATGCAGTTCCTTCCGTTCGTCGACCGCGAGGCGGTGGGGTTGCTCGGCGATTTCGAGCGCGCCGTCTATTCGTCGCTGTGACCGGGCTGGGCTACCGGCGGCCGGTAGCGGCGGACTCGGCCTCCATCAGGTTCGCGAGAATGTCGTTGATCCGCGTCAAGTGGCCAGGGCCCTTGGCCTTCAGCCACGCCAGGATCCTGGGCTCCAGCCGGACGCTCACCGGGATCTTGGGGCGCAGGTCGCGGAGCCGCACCATGCGGGACAACTGCTCCTCGGTCAACTCTGGAATGTCACTGTAGTCGATATCGCTGTCGTCGCCCGCGGCTTGACTTTTCGCGAGCCGCTCGAAATTCGCGATCTCCCGCGCCGTCCAAACTCTGCTCTTGATATCTTCGGACGTCATCGTCACCAGCTTTTCTGGCTGAGATGATCCGGATGATTTCTTCGCCATCTCGATCCTCCCTATGCGTGTGCACTACCAGGAGCAACAGCTCGGATTGGCCATGGGGCACTTCGCCGATCGCGTGCCAGCGCAACTCGCCCACGGCGAAATCGACGCGGTCCAAAGCCACAAGACAGAGTGGATCCTCGAAGACGAGTGCGGCTTGCCCAAACGACACCCCGTGCTTCGCTTCGTTGATCCGATTCTTGTGCTCGTCCCATTCGTAGCGCACTACGTATATACGAATGGTATCACGCCTGCGCCGACTACATCATCGCTTGCGGCGGAGCCGGCTCGTCCGGGCTCCCGGCGTTCCGCATCGGCAGATACGTCATCAACAGGCACAGCCCGATCAGCACGGAGAAACCGATCGCGTACGACTCGTTCCCGAAATCCACGATCCACGACGGCGCGAACTGCAGACCCGCCCACACCAGCCCGATCAGAGCCTCGCCCGCGATCAATCCCGACGCCGTCAGGATTCCCGCGTTCTCCACGCGTGTCCGTTGCGCTTCGTTGAAGCCGCGGCGCAGCGCGATCTGGTCGGCGATCCAGCGCGTCATCCCGCCGCAGAAGATCGCGAACGTCGTCTGGAACGGCAGGTACATTCCCACCGCCACCAGCATCGGACTCTTCACTTGGCACATGATCAGCAACAGTCCGAGGAACATGCCGACGATCACCAGCGGCCACGCCATCTCGCCGCCGACGATGCCTTGCGCCAGCATCGCCATCAGGCCTGCCTGCGGCGCGGCGAGCTTGGGTCCGCCGAACCCGACGCCGCTCTCGCGAATCGCGCCCTCGTTCAGGATGTAGAGCGGGAAGTACATCAGCAGGCTGGCGAAGACCACCGAAATCAATTCCACGATCTGGATCGTGCGCGGAGTGCCGCCCAGGATGTATCCGACCTTGAAGTCCTGCAGCAGCTCGCCCGCCACCGCCGACGACACGCACACCACGGCGGCGACGCCCAGCACCACCGCCACGCCCTTGGCGCCGGTGAAGCCGAGGCTCACCATCAATAACGCCGCGATGATCAGAGTCGAAAGCGTCAGGCCCGAGATCGGATTGTTCGACGAGCCGATGAAACCGACCAGACTCCCCGATACGGTCGCGAAGAAGAATCCCACCACGATCATCACCAGCGCCGCCACCACGGCCGCGAGCATGCTATCGGAGAAGTAGAAGTACAGGGCGATCATCAGCAGGAACATCACGCCTATCATCCCGATCACCACTTTGGAACTCATGTACTGTTCGGTACGGCTCAACGTTTCCGGCGCCGGTGCGTTGCCCTTCAACTCGGCGAACGCTCGTCCCAATCCGGCCGACAGATTCTTGCGCATGCGAAACAACGTGAATGCCGCGCCCACCAGCATTCCACCCACCGCGATGGGCCGCACGATGTAGCGCCAGACCGCCACCGACATCTGATTGAACGTCGCCACGGGCGTCTCGGCGGGGAAGAGCGTCTGCATGTGCGGACCCGCCAGATAGATCAGCAGCGGCACCAGGACGCACCACGCCAGGACGCCGCCGCTGAACTGCAGCGCCGCCAACCGCGGCCCGATCACGAAGCCCACGCCGAGATAGGCGGGACTGACCTCCGGCGCCGAGAACGACGTGAATCCACCCGCCACCGCCGCCGTGTTCGGGTTGTTGGCGTCCAGCCTCACCTTGCTCACGCCCAGCGTGCCGATGGGAATTCCGGTGAACTGGTGATCGAGCGCGAAGAGCTTGAACTTGCCGAGAATGAAGACCACGCCGCCGATCAGAATGTTGTAGAAGAGGTACTTCACCGCTTCCGCGCCGCGCCGTCCGGCCTTGTGGATCTCCGCCGCCGCCACCGATTCGGGGAAGGGCAACTCGGGATCTTCCACCATCCCGCGGCGCACCAGCGACACGAACAGCACGCCGACGATCGAGCCGACCAGCATGAGCGAGGTAGACTTCCAGTAAGCCTCCTCGAACCCGAACGACGACCAGGCCCCCGTGATGACGAACGCCGGGATCGTGAAGATGGCGCCGGCCGCAACCGACTCGCCGATCGAGCCGGCCGTGCGGCACAGGTTCTCCTCGAGGATAGTGCCCTTCATCGTGCGCAGCAGCGCCATGCCGATCACCGCGGCCGGATACGTCGCCGCGATCGTGATGCCCGCCCGCAAGCCCAGGTAGGCGTTGGCGGCCCCCAGGACCAGGGTCAGGACGATGCCGATCGCCACCGCCCGGAACGTGAACTCCGTCATCTGCACGTGCTCGGGCACGTAGGGTTGGTGCTTTTTCTCGCTCATGGCCGGAGGCAACATCATAACAGTTCCGGCGATATAATCGAAGGCGCAATGCCGCACGTCACACGCCGCGAACTGTTCTCCGCCGCCGCCGCCAGCGCGGCTCTATGGGGTAAGGAATCGACCGGGCTTCGCCAAGCCACCGGCATACGAATGGGCGAGATCACGCCCGATTCGGCCGTTGTCTGGACTCGGCACACGGCGTCCGTGGCGCGGCTGGACTCGGGCATTCGCCGCCGCGGACACTCCCCGGACGCGCATCCGGTCAAGCCCGGCGAGAATGTCGATACGTTCGAAGGGGCCTGTCCCGGGGCCGCTGGAGCGATCCGTCTTTCCGCCGAACCCGCCTCGGGCCGCGGCCGCAAGATCCGCACCGGGTGGATGGAGGTGGGCGCCGAGACCGATTTCTCGCACCAGTTCCGCCTCACGGGTTTGTCGAACGACACGCCATACAAGCTCGCGGTGGAGACCCGTTCGTCGCGGAGCAAGCCGGACGCCGCTCTCGCCGGATCGTTCCGCACCGCGCCCGCGGCCGATCGCGCCGCTGGGCTGAGCTTCGCGCTCAGCAGTTGCCAGATCTACTGCCGCATGGACCGCCCGGACGGCTTCCACATCTATCCGGCGATCGCCAAGCTCGCTCCGCGATTCCTGCTTTCGTGCGGCGACAACGTCTACTACGATTCCGAGGATCCGGTGGTGAACAGCGTCGCGGCCGCGCGGCATCATTGGCAGCGGATGTACAGCCTGCCGTCGCTGGTCGCGTGTCTGCGCAACGTGCCGGGCTACTGGCAGAAAGACGACCACGACCTGTACAGCGACGACTGCTGGCCTGGTTTCTCGCGCTCCAAGCACGGAGCCTTCGACTTCAAGCAGGGACAGGCGATGTTCCGCGAACAGACGCCGGCGCCGGCCGCGTCCGATCCCATGTACCGCCGCTTCCGCTGGGGCCGCGATGTCGAGGTCTTTCTACCCGACTCGCGCGACTACCGCTCCCCGAACACCGATCCCGACAGCCCTTCCAAGACGATCTGGGGACCCGAGCAAAACAAATGGATCCGCCAGGCGCTCTCCAACAGCACCGCCACCTGGAAGATCATGGTGAACCCGAACCCGCTCGTCGGACCCGATCACGCCCGCAAGAACGACAACCACGCCAATCCCGCCTTCGCGACCGAGAGCCGCGAGTTCCGCAAATGGCTGCGCGAAAACGTGCCCGGCCGCGTGATCGTGATGAACGGCGACCGCCACTGGCAGTACCACTCGGTGGACCCGGAGACGGGACTCCACGAATACGGTTGCGGTCCGGCGAGCGACGAGCACGCCGTCGCGCCCAGCCGCGGCGAGGACGCGCGGTATCACAAGTTCCTGCGCGTCAAGGGCGGCTTCGTCATGATCCACGTGGACCCCGATCGTCCGGACGAGCATCTCGCGATCGAGCATCGCGACGTGATGGGCGCCGTGGTGAACCGCCGCGTCTACAAGCAACCGAAGGTTTAGCGGGTTATCGAGTCCCGATCCGAGGAGGAAAGAATGTCCATTGCTCGCGCATGCGCGGCCGCCGCGCTCTTTTCGTTGTCGCTCCGCGCGCAGGATTTCCGCGCGAGCGTCGGCGGCCTGGTGACCGATCCCGCCGGTTCCGCCGTGGTGGCCGCCAAGGTCACCGCCACCAACCTGAACAACAACGCCTCCGCGGAGGTTGCCAGCAATGAAACCGGCCGCTACCTGATTCCCTTCCTGATCCCGGGAATGTACCGCGTGGAAGTGGAGGCGCCCGGCTTCAAGAAGTTCGTCCGGGAGAACGTCGAACTCCAGATTTCCGTCCGCGCGGGGCTGGACATCGCGCTCGAACTCGGCGCCGTCAGCGACCGCGTCACGGTGAACGAGCGCATGTCGCTGCTCGAGACCGAGACCGCGTCGCGCGGCGGCATCGTCGACAACAAGCTGCTTCTCAACATGCCCAACGCCGGCCGCAATATCTATCAACTCGCCTTCGCGATGCCCGGCGTCTACAAGCCGTCCACGTCCCAGGGAACCGAGTTCAGCCTCGACGGACTGGCCAACTCCCGGGCTTCGATCAACGGGGCCGCCGCGGGAGCCGGTGGAACGGAGTCGAACACCGACATCCTGGTTGATGGCACCAGCGACGCCAAGGGCGACCGCCAGGTGATCATGATCCCGGCGCTCGAATCGGTGCAGGAGTTCCGCGTTCTCACCAACATCTTCGACGCGCAGTACGGACGGACCGGCGGCGGCATTATCACCACCACCACCAAGTCGGGAACCAACCGGTTCCATGGCACGGTGTTCGACCGCCGCCGCGACAGCCGGCTGGGCGGGAACACATGGCAGAACAACCGCCAGGACGTCGCGCGGCCGGAACGTATCAACGACAACTACGGATTCCACGCGACCGGCCCCATCTGGATCCCGAAGGTTTTCGACGGCCGGAACAAGTTC
The DNA here is from genome assembly GCA_005808475.1 of Acidobacteriota bacterium. Classification (GTDB taxonomy): domain Bacteria; phylum Acidobacteriota; class Terriglobia; order Bryobacterales; family Bryobacteraceae; genus SYLY01. Next base: position 9,328 of record SYLY01000161.1, on the reverse strand, counting down.
TTCTACATGGTGAACTACGACTCCAATCCGTCGTCCAGCCTGTACACCAGCCAGTTCACCACTCCTCTGCCGGAGATGAAGCGCGGCGATTTCTCGAACCTTTTCGCCAACAACGGCCAGCGCGTCGCGATCTACGATCCCCAGACGACGCGGCTGGGACCGGATGGCCGCACCTACATTCGAACGCCCTTCGCCGGCAACCAGATTCCCGCCGCGCGCATCGATCCGGTGGGCTCCAAGCTGGTGTCCTTCTATCCCGATCCGACCCAGGCCGGCGACACTCCGGCGCGCATCAACAACTTCTTTCTGACCTCGAACAACAACGGCGAGCTCTGGCAGTGGACCGGGCGTCTCGACATTCGTCCCTCGGCCAAGCACGCGTTCTTCGGGCGATACGGCGAAACCAACATGACGCGCTGTTGCGATCAGCGTTATCCCAAGGACAATCCCGCCGAGGTCAGCACCATCCTGCCGCGAGGCCGGCGGGGCCGCACCATGACTCTCGACTGGACAGCGACGTTGAATCCCACCACCACGGTGAACGTCCGCGCCGGCTTCTCGCGGCTCGAGAACCTGGCGTGGAATCCGCAAACGCTCGCCTTCAACCCGCGCGACCTCGGACTGCCCGCCTCGCTGGTGTCGCAGTTCGCGCGGCCCCAATATCCCACCGTGAATATGGGCGCGTACATGTCGCAAGGGTCCAGTCCCTCCGTGCAGGCGGACGACACCTACTCGGCCGGCGTCACCGCCGGAAAGGTGATCGCGGCGCATGTGATGAAGTTCGGGTTGGAGCTGCGCGACTTCCGCGCCAACAATCTGAGCTATGGCGCGTCCGGAGGATCGTTCGGTTTCTCGCGCCTGTGGACCCAGGCCGATCCGAACCGCGCCGACGCTTTCTCCGGCAACGAAATCGCCACCGCGCTACTGGGCAATCCAACCGGTGGCTCCGTCGAAATCCCGATCACGCCGGCGTATCGCGGCAAATACTACGGTTTCTTCTTCCAGGACGATTGGAAGCTTACCCGCAAGCTGACGCTCAATCTGGGACTGCGTTGGGACTACGAGACTCCGGTCGCCGAGCGCTACAACCGGCAAACGCGCGGCTTCGCCTTCGGGCAGCCCAGTCCGATCGCCGACGCGGTGAAGGGCCGGCCCGGCGTCGAGAATTGCGCGGCATGCCGCGGCTTGACCGGCGGCCTGCTGTACGCCGGAACCAGCGGCGACGCGCGCCTGGCGTTCGCGCCGGATCGCAACAACTTCCAGCCGCGCATCGGCGTGGCGTATTCGCTGGACGCCAAGACCGTGATTCGCGGTGGATATGGGACTTACTCACTCGGGCAGTGGGCGCTGGGGCCAAATACCGGCTTCAGCAGGTCCACGCCGGTCGTCACGTCGCTCGACGGCCTGACGCCGCTGGCGAGCATGAGCAATCCGTTCCCCGCCGGGCTGCTTCGTCCGGTTGGATCCAGCCTGGGTCTCGCCACCGACCTGGGTTTCGGCCTGGGAGTAAACTTCACGGATCGCTTCCTCCCCGTTTCCAAGCAGGTGTCGGTGGGGTTGCAGCGCGACATTCACGGCGTGCTGATCGATGCGGCCTACGTCGGCAACTATACCCGCGGGCTCCCGGTGGCCGCCGGTCTGAACTTCCTGCCTACCTCGGAACTGGGGAGAGCGGCGTCCTACTACGCCGAACGTATCGCCAATCCCATGGCGGGTCTGCTGCCGAACAACGCGGCGCTCAACGGCGCCACGATCCCACGCCAGTCGCTCCTGGTTGCTTATCCGCAGTATTCCAACGTCGGGGTGTCGAACATCCCGGCCGGCAAGAACCGCTATGACGCTTTCCAGTTGTCGGTCCAGAAGCGGATCGGCACGGGCTTGAGCTTCCAGGCGAACTACATGGCCGCCAAGAACCTCGAGCAGTTGCAACTGCTCAACGCCCAGGACGCCAATCTCGCCAACCTACCCGGAACGGTGGCCGAGAAGCGGCTTGCCATTTTCGACGTACCCCAAAAGTTGTCGTTTCTCGGAACCTACGATCTGCCGTTCGGCCGCGGGCGCACCTTTCTGAAGAACTCGCACCGTGTGGTGAACGGCGTGCTCGGCAACTGGCGGATGGGCTGGAACTGGACCTTCCAGGGCGGCTTCCCGGTGGACTTTCCCAACGCGGCTCCGCTCGAGGCGCGCAGCGCGAAACTGCCCAAGAGCCAACAAACGCTCGACCGGCTCTTCGACACGACTCTATTCCCGCGGGTGTCGGGTCCGGCTCCGTTCACGCTTCGCAATTTCCCGACGCGGTTCCCCGACGTTCGCTACCAGGGCGTCCGAAACCGCGATTTCTCGGTATCGAAGGAGTTTCTCATTCTCGGCGAACGGCTGAAGGCGCAGGTCCGCGCGGACGTGATCAACTCCTTCAACCGGCCCTACTTCACGCAGTTGACGGCGAATCCTCCGAACGTTACGGCGGCCACTTTCGGACAGGTTCGTCCGCAGCAGAACAACGAGCCGCGGACGATCTACCTCGAATTCCGCATCATGTACTAGCGTCTACAAGCCGAACTTGAAGCGGTGCACCGGCGCGGGCATTGCCGACCTGGCGCCGCGCACGCTCTTCCACACGATCTCGTTCAGCGCGAACATGTCGGTGCGGTCCACGTCGGAGAAGTCCATCTCCATCGACTTGCGGGCGCCCCAGGCGCGGAGCGTGTTCATCTCGTTCACGTCGTAGTCCGGCTTCAGCATCGTGTATGGAGTGAGATCGGCTTCGGTTCCCAGCGCGCGGTACATCGGGTTGGCGGCCGCGTCGTACTGGCTCATCGGCGGAAATCCGAGCAAGAGTTCGATGGTGCGGAGCATGGAACTGGTGGTGTAGAGGGTGCTGTCGACGGTCTTGCGCTTGACGTAGGGGCTGATCACCAGTCCCACCGTCCGGCGTGCGTCCACGTGATCGGGGCCGTCCTGGGCGTCGTCCTCGATGATGAAGATCGCCGTCTCCGGCCAATACTTGCCATGCGTGATACGTTCGACGACCATTCCCACCGCCCAGTCGTTGTTGGCCACCATGGCGCGCGGCGTGTTGCGGCCGGGTGTCGTGCCGGCTGTGTGGTTCTCCGGCAGGCTCATCACGATCAGGTTCGGGAGCCGCTTGGCCGGATCCGCGCTCGCGAAGTTGCGTTCGTACTCGTCGAATTCGCGGATGAACTCGCGCGCGTTATCGGTGTCGCGCATACCCGGCATCTTGAACTTGGGCGCGACATGGCCGAACAGACTGCCGGCCGAGGGCGACGCCTCCATGGTTCCACCATCGCTCGCGCGGATGGCGTACTCGCCGTAGCTGCGATAGGTGAGCCCCTTCTTCTTGGCGAGATCCCAAAGATTGCCGCCCGCCGGCACGTAGGCGTTGGACGGCCCGGCGGCGCTGTGTCCGCCATAGGTCACCGGCCACAGCTTCTCGTTGAAGTCGGTGGCATAGGCGGAGTTCGACCAGGAGTGGCCGTCCACGCTGACCTCTCCGTCGCAATAGAGATTGTCGAGCAGCACGTACTGTTCGGCGATCGCGTGATGGTTGGGCGTGATCTTGCGGCCGAAGATCGTGAGGCGCGGGTCGCCGTTGCCTTGTGGCAGGTCGCCGAAAACCTGATCGTAGGTGCGATTCTCCTTGATGATGTAGACGACGTGCTTGATCGGAGATCCGGCGCCGACGTCGCGCGGCACGATCGACGGCGTGGCCGGCGGCTTGGCCTGCGCCAGCAGTTTGTCGGAGTACGGGCAGTTGGCGTAGACTTGGCGCGTCCAGGCTGGCAGGTCGCGGTTGAGCTTCGACACGTCGATCATGCCGACGCTGCCCTTTTGCAGCGACTTGACGCTGCCGAGTCCGTCCTTGGATCCGTCGCTGGCGATGGGGCTGTGCGGGCCGCGCTCGTTGGCGTATCCGCCTCCGCCCTTGCTGTTGCCCACCCAGAGCTTGCGGCCGCCGGCAGTCAGAGCCAGCGAGGACGGGTACCAGCCGGTGGGAAGGAAGCCGAGCACCGTCGAGCGGCCCGGCTCCTTCACTCGCACCACCGCGACGCTGTTGTTGTCCGCGTTGGCGACGTACAGCAGCGAGTTCTTGCGGTCCAGGGCGAGCGCATTGGGAGTGGAGCCCTCGGGCGACCGGGGGAATAGCGCGGTGTCGATACGTTCGGTCACCACGCGGGTCTTGGTGTCGATCGCGAAGACGCTGTTGTCTTGCGAACTCGACACGAACAGCCGTCCGTCGGCGGCGAGTTCCAGGTCGTTCGGATTGTCGCCTACGGCGATGGTGGAGACGACTTTTCGAGAGGCGGTGTCGATCACGCTCACCGAGTCGCTGCCCCAGTTGGACACGTATGCCGTCGCGCCGTCGGGGCTCAGCACGATGTCGTAGGGGTTGACGTCCACCTTGATGCGGCCGGCCAGCTTCCCCGTTGACGTGTCGAACACGACGACGTGGCCCGGCTGGGGTCCGGTTCCGCGATTGGCGGCGAACAGCAGCGGCGCGGTAGGGTGGTGCGCCAGGCCGGCCCAGTAGATCTGCTCCAAAGGGATGGATTCCTCGAGCGTCGCGGAGGGCGAAGCGCTCAGCTTGCCGTTGTCGTGATCGAACACGTAGATCGGGGCCGGCGTGGGCTTGGTCCTGCTCTTGGCGTTCCCACCGGAGACATATAGCCTTTTGCCGTCGGGGCTGAAAGCGAGCCCCATCCAGGCCGATTTCAGCGGGATGCGCTGGGAGGCCTGTCCGGAAGTGGCGTCGACCGTGACGAGGCCGTGCGGGTTGAATCCGGAATGGAGCGCGACCACCGAACGTCCACCGGGCGATGGCAGCAGGCCGAGCACCATGTCTTCGGTGGGAACGGCGGTTCCGAGCGGAGTGAGCCTCCAGCCATTCGGCAGGTCGTAGCCACCCGGTGTGGGTTTGGGAGTTTGCGCGGCGAGGAGGATCGCGGCGGCGGCGAGGCAAAAGGGGCGCATGCCATGAGGCTATCGCATCCAGGTTTCGGCGCGATGAAACGCCCGTTCCAGCTACTTGCTGAAGCGCATGATCTCGGCGGCGATCGCGGAGAAGGCCTCACTCAGGCTGTCGCCGCTGGGCGCGTAGATATACTTGCCTTCGAGGGCGCTCGAGTCGAACGCGGTGCTGGCCTTGTCGTTCGCCACGCGGCGCAGCAGTTCGTGCTGCCGGTCGCCTACGTCGCCGAGGCCGACCGAGTATATCAGCACTTCCACCGAAGGGTCGGAAGTCCGGGCGCGGATGCGGGCGGCCGCGTTGTCGAGAGCGTTGATGGCGGCGTTCTCGCCGGCGGTCCAGTCTCCGATGATGCCCTTGCCGGCATAGGGGTGGCCGGCGGAGTAGGTGCCCACCGGCTGCCATCCGAAGATGGAATTGCCGTAGGCGTCATTGTCCGGGATGTAGGCGATGTCGCGCCAGGCCTCCCCTGAGCCCGATGCCAGATAGTTGCAGTCGGAGGCGGCCGCTACCGGCGGTGGCCCCGAGAATCCCACCGGAATGTCCACTTGGTACGACCCCTCGTCGGTGACGGGAATGGCGCCCGCCAGGGGTTGGTGGATGCCGTTGGCGCCGCCCGCCAGCCATCCGAGATAACGCTGCGCGAAAGGATTCCAGCCCGGTGCTCCGGCGGCCAATCCGTTCGCCCAGTCGTAGCAGGCGCTCGTGCCGGTGGGGCTGGTGGCGGTGATCTCGGTCTTCACGGGCCAATTGGCTGTGATCGTGTTGGGGCGGCCGTCGGTGAAGAACACGATCACGTTCAACGCGCCCGGCTCGGCGGTGGCGACCAACTGCTGGTATCCCGTCCAAATCCCTTGCGCGGAACCGGTCCAGCCGGTGCAGCCGCCCGGGAACAGCTTGTCGATCTCGGAGATGAGCGTTGGCGGATCCTTGAAGTTCTTCGTGGAAAGGTAGTCGACCTTGTGCGAGCCGCCGAAGGTCACCAACGCCATGCGGTCCCGTTGGTTGGCGAACATGCTGACGAAGGTAATGGCCGCCGTCTCCACGTCGTCGCACGAGCCGGAACTCTCGAGCGATCCCGACCGGTCGAGCACCAGAGCGATGTTCACGTCACGGCGCGAGGTCTCTCCGACGACGTTCACCTTGATTCCGCTCGTGCCGCCGAATCCGAGATACCGCATGAAGAACGCCGGTGCTTCCACCTCGATCTCCACCTTGGCGACCCTCGTGTGGAGATCGGTTTCGCTGAGCGTGACGTCGATCCTTTTGATCGTCGCGCCGCCGGTGCCTTCCGGGAAGTTTGCCTTGAAGTACGCATCGGCGCGGTTCTTGCAATTGGTCTCCTGCGCCGCCAGGGTCAGGCCGGTCGACAAGCTCCGCACCGCCGCCATCGACGCGGCGTCGGCCGCGCTCTGGATTTTCGCCTTGGTGGCGTACAAGGTGCCCGCGTCGATCGCCAAGCCGACCAGCGGGATGATGATGGTGAGCAACATCGCCGTCACGATGATGGTGATGCCGCGTTCGCTCCGCCGCCGGTCAGTAAACGCTACGCGCATAAATCCCCTTGTTCGTATACGAGGTGTTCATGAACCACTCCGGGAACTCGAAGTAGGTCTCGACCAGAAAAGCTGTCTCGCCGTCCAGCATCCCGGTCAACAGACCGGGCGAAAAACCGGCGGTGACGGCGGACGCGTCGGCCAGGTAGTCCGACATCGCGATATTGCCGTTGGGGCCGACGATGCCCCCCGACGGAGTCCCATAGACGCTGGCCTTGAGGTTATTGGTTCCGAGCGTCAGCCTCTCGATTATGACGGGCTTGCCCTGGTTGGGACAGGCTCCGGCCATTCCCCCGGCCGCGCACTGTTCGGGGCCGATCAGCATGATCTTGGACATTATGAGGACGCCCGGCCCGGCCGAGTCCTGCAGTCCCAGATTCTGCCCAAGCCGGACGAGCAGCTTACGGTTCTTGACCAACGAGAAGTCCACCTGCCGGACGTACATGTGTCCGGCGTCTCGCGCCAACTGCTGCACCTGCACCGAGCGTCCGAGATTCAGTCCCAGGTTGGTGGTGCCGAGAAAAAGCGGCACCAGGATGATTCCCACCAGCCCGAATTCCATCAGGCTGTTTCCCCTTCGCGAAGCACGGCGAGTTCGCGTCATCATATGCTCCTTACAGACACGGCGGAGCCGCGCCGGCGGCCAGGCCTTCCAGCCGGTCGGCGGCGCGGACGCTGATCTTCATCGGATCGCTGCCCCAGTAGAGCGGGACCATCCAGTTGTAGAGGTAGTTTTCCACCGCGACCTCGACGATGTTGCCGGGCCTGTTGCCTCCGACCGAGATCTCGTCGAAGTTGCCGGAAACGGCGTCTTCCTCGGGATTGAAGAACCGCACTTTGATCTTGTCCGCGTTGCTTCCCGTCAGAAAGCCGAGCGAGGACTCCTGAACCACCAGCTTGATGGACTCCGCCTGGCACTTGGCCGGCTTGAGCCGGTAGGTGGCGGCGTACCGCGTGCCCTCGCGGACCGCGTGTTCCATCGTGCCGCGAATGAAGATGGCGAACGCGAAATCGACGATGCCGAACAAGAGTCCGAACAGCGGGACGATCATCAGGCTCATCTCGAGGATTTGGTTGCCCTTGCGGCGCCGGGTGCGCGCGGAGGATGTCATGAGGGATCTCCTTGACCCGAACCGAAGTAGCCGCGCGCCAAGCTTCCATCGAGCGCGATCGCGCGTCGCCAGCATTCGTTCGCTTCCGGAGCCTTGCCTTGCCGGGCCAACACATGGCCGAGGTTCAGCAGCGCGGAGGCGAAGCGGGGATTCTCGCGAAGCGCCTCGCAATAGAGCCGGACGGCATCGTCGTCGTGCCCTTGTTCGTCCGCGGCAAGGGCCAGGTTGAAGGTCAATTCCGGAAGCGATTGACGGCGCTCGGCGAGCTTCCTGCGGACCGCCAATCCGAATTTCCAGTCCCCGCACTCGACACAGACCGCCGCCGCGGCCCGCAAGGCGTCCGTCGAATCGGGGTCCTGCTCGAGCACCTCCTCGAGCAATGCCCGCGCCCCTTCCGGGTCTCCCGTGTCCTTCATGCAGATCGCCGCGTTGAGCGCCGCCTGCTGGAAGTCGGGCTTCAATTCGAGGCACTCGCGGAACGCGGCGAGCGCTCCGGCACGGTCGCCTCCCTCCATGCGCAGGGCGCCCAGCCGGAACCACGCCTCCGGCCAGTCGGGTCTGGCGGCGGCAGTCCGGGCGTACAGCGCCATCGCCTCCGCGCGCGCGCCCGAGTTCTCGAGGATCACCGCGAGGTTCCACAGCGCCTGGGGTTGCGCGGGGTCCAGGTCGAGCGCGGAGCGGTAAGCCTCGCGCGCGCCCTCCGTGTCGTCCACCGCGTGTCGCGCGATCCCGAGGTTGATCCACGGCCTGGCGTCGCCGGGCGACAGCCGGGCGGCTTGATGATAGGAGAAAATCGCTTCCTCGATCTCGCCGGTCTGCTGGCGCGCCACGCCCAGATTGAACCATGCCTCGAAGTGGTTCGGACATACCTGGACGATGTGGGAACAGTGCCGCACAACGGCCCGGTAGTCTTCCATCGCCAGCGCGGCCGCCGCCAGTCCCTCCTCGAGGAGTAACGTCGGATCGAAAGGCCGCGGCGCCGGCCCCTCCTCGCGAGACGTGGCGAGTTCGTCCGGCTCCATGACGTGCAGGGCTTTGGAATTCATCTCTTCCACCTTCAGTTGCCGCGAGACGCCGCGAGTGGCGCCAGGATTCCGGACTGCTTCAGCGCGTGCCAAAATCACCTCCGAACGGACACATCACGGGGTCCAGCCAAGGCTGGGCAGTCAATCCTGGCGCCGGAGTTCCCATATCTAATTTCCTTCTCCTGGCGGCTAGGCCAGGGCGGGGCGCCGCCAGTCCGCTCGCCATCCGCCGCTCTGGGCGCTGCCATCCGTTCAGCACGGAATCGTCCTGCAATACGCCTTCGCCCGGAGCCGCCTCCGGAAACCCCAACCGCGCCAGCTTTTGCCAGACGGGCGGTGCGATCCCGCAGCCGCCGGTATCCGCCGCCAGGTTCGCCGCCGGAATCGCCAGCGCTTGCGCGGCGCTCACCGGAGGGGGGGCCGTTTGCCGCGGGTTCGCCGGCATGTGCGATGGATCCACGGCCATCCACCGAACCAGCCCGAGCAGATCGGGCGAACCCGTGCAACGAGCCGCTAACCTGACTTTCGCAGTTGAGGGGTTTGGGGACCGGCAACCCCAATGGAATCAGTGAAGGGACCTGAGAGGTCTTCACCACAAAAGGCGGGGTTCCGCGTTCAGCGATTGCTCGCCAGGGTGGGCAGCGCGCCGAT
>SYLY01000017.1 GCA_005808475.1 Acidobacteriota bacterium | reverse complement strand
GGTAGGGTTCATGATGCGCGTTTAGATGTTGCCGAACTCGCGCAGTCCGAACAGCGCGGCGGCGTGATCGGAATTGTCGAAGGTGAACGACGTGGTTTGGTAGATCGGCACGGCGCGGGCGTGCGTGGTGGCATCGGGTGAGTAGCCTTGGTGCAGGCAGCGCGTGTTGAAGCCTAGGGTTCGTTCTTTCGGGTCGGACATGGAAACCTCCTGAGTCTCATGAAAGCCATTCGTCGCGATGTTGGCGGACGAAGTCGTCGTCGGCGAGATGCGGATAGGCGCGGCAAACGCGGTCGATCTCGTCCAGTTGGCCGGGCGAGAGATCCTCGGCGGGATCCAGGCACCAGCGGCCGGCGAGCAATCCCTGGCGCCGCAGGATTTCGTGAATGCCCGCGATGCAGCCGCGGAAAGCGTTGGCGGAGTCGAACAGAGCCGCGTTGGAGTCGGTGACCTCGATCGCCTCGCGGAGCCACGCGGCGTCGAGCGTGGAACCGGCGGCGTGGGCGCGATCGAGGAGTTCAACGGCGCGGCGGGTCCAGCACGCCCAGTGTCCGAGCAGCCCGCCCACGATGCGCACGGAGCGGCCGTCGAAGCGGTGTTCGGTGAGCAGGTCGGCGACGATGTTGTCGTCGTTGCCGGTGTAGAGCGCGATGTCGCGGCCGGATTCGGCGGCGGCGCGGACGACATCGATGGTCTGATACCGGTTGAACGGCGCGATCTTTACCGCGACGACGTTCTCGACTTCCATGAAGCGGCGCCAGAAGGCGTACGAGAGCAGGCGTCCACCGACAGCGGGCTGCAGGTAGAAGCCGAACACGGGGATCGTCCTGGCGATTTCGGTCACGTGGTCCACGAGTTGGTCCGCGGTTTCGTCGCGCAGAGCGGCCAGGCTGAGCAGCGCGCAGTGATAGCCGAGATCGCGCGCGATGCCCGCTTCGCGCACCGCTTGTTCCGTGGGGCCGACGACGCCGGCCACGCGGACGACGCGCGGATGGGCGCGCAACGTGTCCGCGGCGAGTTCGAGCACCGGCCGGTAGAGGCCGATCCTGGGATCGCGAATCGCGAACTGCGTGGTGTGGACGCCCACCGCGACTCCACCCGCGCCCGCCCCCGCGTAGTATCGCGTGAGGGCGCGCTGGCGCCGTTCGTCGAACCGGCGGTCCGCGTCGAGCGCGAGCGGATGGGCGGGAATCACGACGCCGCGGCGGAGCGAATCGCGCCAGGCGGCGTCAGAACTTCCCATCGCGCGCCTCGAAGTGAGTCGGCTTGTTCAGCGTGGGTCCGTCGCAACAGATCCATTGACCGGTGAGATCGATCAGATCGTCGAGCGCAAGGGTGGGGTAGCCGAACGTGCGATGGCACTTGGCGGCGTTGTTGAGCAGCGCCAGCGGCGATTCCTCGCCGGAGAACCCGGGCTTGCAGCCGAACAGTTCGCCGAACCGCGTGGCCACCTGGCGCACGGAAATCGTCTCGGGCCCGGTGAGATTCATTACCAACGGCGGCGATTGCGCGAACCGGAGCGCGCGCAGGCAGATCGAATTGGCGTCGCCCTGCCAGATCACGTTGGCGTTGCCCATGCGGAGATCCACGGTCTCGCGCTTGAAGACTTTGAGGCCGATGTCGAGCAGCACGCCGTAGCGCAGTTCCACGGCGTAGTTGAGCCGCAGAATGGCCATCGGCGTGCCGTTCTTTTTCGACATGTAGGAGAGGAGCCGCTCCCGCGCCACCGCCGACATGGCGTATTCGCCGACGGGTTCGAGCGGAGAGTCCTCGGTGGATCCGCCGTGGGCCACGGGCGTGAGCGGATACACGTTGCCGCTCGAAAACGTGGCGATGGCCGAATGTTTGAAACGTTCCGCGATGCGCGCGGGCGCGTAGGCGTTCATCGCCCAGGTGTAGGGCTCGTCGCCGGTGGATCCGAACTTGCGGGCGGCCAGGCTGATCACCGCGGGGCAATCGGGCAGCGCGGACAAGTCCCCGTCGTCGAGCACGTCGGCGGAGATCGTCTCGACGCCCGACTTTTCGAGCAGCTTGCGGTTCGCTTCCGAGGAGAAGCGGCTCACTCCGATCACCCGGGTTTTGACGCCGGCTTCGTCCGCCGCGCGGCGGGCGCGCATGGCGAGGCTAGGTCCCATCTTGCCGTTGACGCCGAGAATGAGCAGATCGCCCATGTTCGCCATGGCTTCGCGATCGGCGGCGTTGGGCCGCGAGAGGAGTTCTTCCAGCTCCAGTTCGGTGGTGACGATCATCGCTTGTAGCCGATCTTGCGCAGGAATCCCCGCCGGGCCGCTATGTCGTCCGCGGTCTCTACGCCCTTCGGAGAAGAGCCGTCGATGACACCCAGAATTCCCCGCCCCTGCTCCGTTTCGGCGACGATTACCTCCACCGGATTCGCGGTCGCGCAATGGATGGCGACCACTTCGGGTACGTCCTTGATGCGGCCGAGCACGTTGATCGGGAAGCCGTTCGTCATGACGACGTAGAACGCGTGGCCCGCGGCGACATCTTCGGCCATGCGGATGGCGGCGGCCTTCAGGTCCTCATCGTTGCCTTCGGCTCGAATGAGACAGGGTCCGGAAGCCTCGCTGAACGCGACGCCGAACTTCATCTGGGGAACCGTGTTCACAATGGCTTCGTAGACGTCTTCCACCGTCTTGATGAAGTGGGATTGACCCACGATGATGTTGGCGCCATCGGGAAACGACAGCCGGATCGCTTGCAACTGCATCTGGTTTTGGGGTGCCGGGAACCATTAGAATAACATCCGATGCTCTCGCGACGGTCTTTTCTGGCCGCCCCCGTGTTGGCCGCGCAACAGCGGCGGCCCAACATCGTTTTCGTGCTCGTGGACGATCTCCGTTTCGACGAGTTGGGCTGCACCGGCCACCCGTTCGCGCGGACGCCGAACGCCGACATGCTGGGCCGCGAAGGCGCGATCTTTCGCAACGCGTTCGCCGCTACGCCGCTGTGCTCGCCCAGCCGCGCCAGCTTTCTCACGGGCCTGTATCCGCGCGCGAACGGCATCGTCGACAACACGGACCGGTCGGCGGCGAGCCATCGTTTGATCACGTGGCCGCGGCTGCTGCGCGAAAGCGGCTACGAAACCGCGTTCATCGGAAAATGGCACATGGGCAACGACGACTCGCCGCGCCCCGGCTTCGATCACTGGATCAGCTTCCCCGGCCAAGGCGAATCCATCGATCCACTGCTCAACGAGAACGGCAAGACCGCGCGCGTGCGTGGCTACGTCACCGACATCCTTTCCAGCCGCGCGTCGGACATCATCGCGAGACCGCGATCGAAGCCGCTGTGCCTGTATCTGGCGCACAAGGCGATCCACCCGAACATCCAGCAGGCCGCCGATGGCAGCATCAACAGCTTTGGCAAGGCGGACGAGTTCATCGTGGCGGACCGGCACAAGCAGCTCTACGCGGGCATGACGCCGCCCCGCCGCGGCAACTACAAGAGGCCGCCGGTGGACAAGCCGGCGCTGTTGCAATCGATCCCCGGCGTGGCTCCGCTATCGGCGGAAACCGCCACCGACGACGCCACCATCCTCAACCGGGCGCGAATGACCAAGGCGATCGACGAAGGTCTAGGATCGATGGTGGACGCGTTGCGCAGGAACGGAGAGTTCGACAACACGATGTTCGTGTTCACGTCCGACCACGGCTACTTCTACGGCGAACATTGCCTCAACGCCGAGCGCCGCCTCGCCTACGAGGAGACCATCCGCATTCCCTTGGTGATCCGCTATCCGAAGCTGATTCGCGCCGGACTGCGTCCGGAGGCGATGGCGCTGAGCATCGACATCGCGCCCACCGCGCTCGAACTGGCGGGAGTGGCGCCGCCGCGCAAGCTGCATGGGCGCTCGCTGTCGCCGGTGTTGGCGGGCAAGGCCGAGCCGTGGCGCGATTCGTGCCTGATCGAATATCATTCCGACACCGTGTTCCCGCGAATCCGGCGGATGGGCTATTCGGCGGTTCGCACGGAGCGCTGGAAGTACATCCAGTACCGTGAGTTGAGTGGCGCGGAAGAGTTGTACGATTTACGATCGGATCCGTTCGAACTGCGCAATCTCGCATCCCGCGGCGGCGCGCAACTCGACAAGATGAGGGCGCTGCTCGAATCGAACGTGCGGGCGGCGGGCGCGTGAGCCGCCAAGGGCCGAAGCTCATCCCCGGCCGCCTCAGCGTGCATCGCGATGGCTTCGGTTTCCTGATCCCCGACACTCCGGTTCCCGGCGTGGACGGCGATATCTTCCTTCCGCCCGATGCCGCGGCCAAGGCGATGCATGGCGACCGCGTGGCGGTGAAGCTGGTGCGGTTGGGACGCGACGGCCGTTCCGAAGGCGACATCGTCAAGATCCTCGATCGCGCCCACAACTCGATCGCCGGAACGTTCCGCGTCAAGCGGCGCGGCTTCTGGGTGGAACCGCACGACGCGCGCATCGGGCAGTGGGTCTCGATTCCGCCCAAGATGGCGATCCCGCGCGACGCGGCACAGGTGGATCGCATCGGCGCGCGGGGCCATCAGATCGCCGAACCGGAAGATCTCGACGGCATGATCGTCAACGCGGAGGTGGTGGAGTTCGGCGAGGACGGCGCGCCGCCCATCGGCCGCGTCATCGAGATCCTGGGCCATCCGGACGATTTCGGCGTCGATGTCGAACTGATCATCCGCAAGTTCCACATCCCGCACCGATTCCCGCCCGACGTCATCGAGCAAGCCCAGTCGGTTCCGCTCACCGTGGATCCCACCGGCCGCCGGGATTTCCGCGAGTTCGAAATCGTCACCATCGACGGCGAGACGGCGCGCGACTTCGACGACGCGGTGTGGGCCGCCAAGCTCGAAAACGGCAACTACGCGCTGCAGGTGCACATCGCCGACGTGTCGCACTACGTGCGGCCGGGCTCGCCCATCGATCGCGAGGCCGCCGTGCGCGGCACGTCCGTCTATTTCCCGGACCGCGCGGTGCCGATGCTGCCTCTCGAGCTGTCGACCGGCATCTGCTCGTTGAAGCCGAAGGTGGACCGGCTGGTGATGTCGGCGCTGCTCGAGATCGATCATCGCGGCGACATCGTCTCGCAGGAGTTTTGCCGAGGCGTGATCCACAGCGTGGAGCGCATGACGTACACGGCGGTCCACGCGGTGCTCGAGGGCGATCCGTCGATGCGCACGCGATACGCGCCGCTGGCGCCGCGGTTCGAACTGATGAAGGAACTGGCGCTGCTGCTGAATCGCAAGCGGGTCCGGCGCGGCTCCATCGACTTCGATTTGCCCGAGCCGCTCATCGAGTTCGACGACCTGGGCGAGATGACGGGAATTCGAAAAAGCCCTCGCAATATCGCGCACCGGATCGTCGAGGAATTCATGCTCGCGGCCAACGAGGCGGTGGCCCATCACATCACCGCGGCCGGCGCGCCGATGGTGTATCGCATCCACGAAGAGCCCGATCCGAAGAAGGTGGTGGAGTTCGAGGAGATCGCGTCGCAGTTCGGCGCCTCGCTGGGCGTCACCGCGCCGAGCCGCCGGATCCGGTTCACCAGCAAGCATCGCGATGGGCGCAAGAGCGCGGGCCACATGGACATCGCGGGCTCCGAGATCCATATCGGACCGCGGCACTATCAGCGGCTGATCGCCAAGATCGAGGGGACGCCGCTGGAGCGGATCCTGTCGTACCTGATGTTGCGGTCGTTGCGCCAGGCCCGTTACAGCGCGGAGAACCAGGGGCACTTCGCGTTGGCATCGGAATGCTACTGCCACTTCACGTCGCCGATCCGCCGCTATCCCGATCTACTGGTGCATCGCGCCCTGGGAGCGCTGCTGGACGGGCATTCACCGCCCTACGACGAGGCGCGGTTGAACGAACTGGCCGCGCGATCGTCGCAAACGGAGCGCACCGCCGCCGACGCCGAACGTGAGTTGGTGGAGTGGAAGAAAGTCAAGTTCATGGCGGACCACGTGGGCGGCGAGTTCGGCGCCTTGATTATCAGCACCACCAAAGACGGCTTCTTCGTGGAACTGGAGGAGTTCTTCGTCGAGGGTCTTGTGCCCATCGACACGCTGCCGGGCGACCGTTACGGGTATCATGAGAATACTAGACGTATCGTGGGCGCGAGAACCCGGCGGGAATTCCGCATCGGCGAGGCTATCCGCGTGCGGCTGGACCGGATCGACGGCGTGGAGAGAAAGCTCCAATTTTCGCTGGCCGTTCCACCCGAGGGCAAGAGAAAAAGCAAATCATGGCGTTAGATTTGACGTTCGAGGAAACCCGTGTCTTGGGTTCGCTGATCGAGAAGGACATGGCGACTCCGGAGTATTACCCGATGTCGCTGAACGCGTTGTTGAACGCGTGCAATCAGAAGTCGAACCGCGAGCCGGTGGTGAGTTACTCGGAGGACGACGTGCTGGCCGCGGTGGATCTGCTCCGCGGACGCAATCTAGTGACGGTGCTCACCGGCGGCGAGAACCGGGTGCCCAAGTACGGGCACCGGGCGTCGGAGATCCTGAACTTCGACAATCGGGAACTCGCTATCGTGTGCGTGCTGCTGCTGCGGGGTCCGCAGACCGTGGGCGAACTCAAGACGCGCACCGAGCGGTTGAAGCCGTTCGACGACCTCGACTCGGTGGAAGTGGTGCTGCGGCGGCTGGCCGAGCGCGACACCGCGCTGCAACTGCCGCGCCAACCGGGCATGCGGGAGGCTCGCTGGGCGCATCTGATGTCGGGCCCGATCGACGTGTCCGCGATGGTGGATCACTCCGCGCCGGCGGCCGCGCCCATCACCGGCGCGCGGCGCGACGAATTGGCGGATCGCGTGGCGAAGCTCGAGGAGGAGATCGCGGAGTTGAAGGCGGCGTTCGCCGGGTTCCGCAAACAGTTCGAGTGAATCGGAACTCTATCTTGGCCGGGACCCGTGCGTTGCGCGCCAGCCGCCGAGTCCAGGCGGACGCCGGCTGTGCTACCATCGCCGCCGATGGAGGGACCAATGACGAAACCGGAATGGCGGCGGCGCGAGTTCCTGGAAAAGTGCATCGTGCGCGGCGGCCTGATCGCCGGCGTTCCGATGACGGCCAACCAGTTGTTCGGATTCTGGCAGAAAGCGGAAGCCGCGGCGCGCAAACCCACCGCGCCCGAAGTGTTGGGCCCGTTCTTCAAGAAGGGCGCGCCCGACAACCGCGACATGCGCGTCGCGGGCGAACCGGGCATGCTCCTCCAGGTCTCCGGCGCGATCGTCGACACCCGCGGCAACGCAGTCCCTGGCGCGCGCATCGATATGTGGCACGCCGATCACAAGGGCATTTACGACGTGCACGGCAGCCGGTACCGCACCAAGTTGGCGATCGAATCGGGCGCCACCTATGAGGTCAAGACGATCATGCCCGGCCATTATCCCGACCGCCCCGCGCAGCACATTCACTACCTGATCACGGCGCCGGGTTGCAAACCGCTGGTGACGCAACTTTACTTCGCCACCGATCCCTTCTTCGAAGGCGACCCGGACAAGAATCGCGGCAAACGCGGCGTGGTGTCGCATCGCGAGTCCATCCGTCCGGTCACGTTGCTCGACGAAGCGTCCACGCCGCACGCGGCCGTTTCGTTCGATCTCGTCCTGGAAAGTGCCTGACGGTGCGCGCCTCGATCCTGTTGCTGTGCGCCGGACTGGCGGCGGCCGCGCCGGGCGATCGCGTGTTGCAGGCCGACTCCGAGATTTCAGCGGTGACTTTCACCGCCGACGGCGGACTGGCCGCCTTGGGGCGCGACGGCAAGATTCGCGTCTGGAGCCTCGCATCCGGTGCGTTGTCCAGGACGCTGGATGGCGCCAAGGGCGAGACGGGCACTTCGTTCCTCGCCGCGCGGGGCCGCTACGCCACCGTCGACGCCGAAGGCCGCATCAAGATCCGCGACCTCGAGAACGGCGCCCAAACGCAGCAGTGGAACGGTCCCACGCCGCGCGCGGGCGGATTCGTCTCCACGGCGGACGGCGGCGCGCTGGCCGCGTCCGGGCGTCCCTACGCGGGTTCGAGCGAGAATCTGGTGCGCGTGTGGAACGCGGAGGGCAAGGAGAAGCTGAAGCTCCCGGCCGGCATCGGCGGCGTCTCCGCGATGGCCTTCTCGCCCGATGGCAAGACTCTGGTCGCCGGCGCCTATGACACGGACCTGCGCGTGTGGAGCGCTGACAACGGCGAGTTGAAGCGGCTGATCACCGAGCTTCCGGTGTCGATGTTCGAAATCGCGTTCTCGCCCGATGGGAAGCTGCTGGCGGCCGCTGGCGTGGATCGAATCGTCTACCTGTGGGACACGCGGACGTGGAAACTGGTCCGGAAGATCGAGGGACAACCGGAGATGATCTCGGCGATGGACTTTTCGCCCGACGGCAAGCTGATCGTCACCGGCGGCATGAACGAGTTGGCGTTCGGCGCGCCGGTGAAGGTGATCCTGTGGGAAGTGGCGACCGGCAGGCAGGTCCGCTCGATGAGCGCCGATCACCGCGCGGCCGGCGCGGTGTTTTCACCCGACGGATCGATGGTGGCGGTGGCCGACTACGACAAGACGATCAGCGTCTGGGCGGTTCCGCGATAACCGCCGGCCGCTTCGCTCTTGGCTACCGAAGCAACGCGGTTTCCGTGATCCCTTCGCCCGTGTGGACCCGAATCTTCCGCCCCACGGGATGGAACCAGATCCCCGTGCCGTCGGTGGGCACGCGGATCTGCTCCACACGATCCACATCGTAGAACTTGCCCGGCGCGAGCCCCTTCAGCAGCTTCCCGATGTGGACGTGGCCGTGGCACTGCGTCCGGTGCTTCTCGCTGTTGTAGGCGATGCCCCATTCCCCGCCCCAAACCTGCTTGGCCTTGGCGATCGCCGCGTTCCACAGCTTGGCCTGCGCGGCCCGGTCCAGTTCGTGCAGCGGATGGCCCACCGTCCCGTGAACGCGAGGCAGCGCCAGCCACCGGTTCGGCTTGCGCGGATTGATGTCCTTCAGGAAGAAGATCTCCGCGTCGGCGGGCTGCTTCTCGGCCTCCGCGCACAGACTGCACTCGCGCGCGCGCATCCCGCCGGGATTGCCGATATCGCACGCGCACTTGGTCACATCGCCGAATCCTAGACCCGCGGCGAGAAACGCCGCCATCACCCATCGAATCATTCGGCCATTATAAGACGTGGGCGCTGGGTTCCCTCGACGGGCGTGACGCGCGCGGGCTCAGGCGACTTCTCGCAATCGGGCAGTTCCTCGCCGGCGTAGTAGTTCAGCCCGTACCGCCACGAGCGCCGCAGCCAGGGCTCGACGCACACCGCGCCGCGCCGCGCCGCCACCTCCTGGTTCCAGAACGGCCGCGCGGTGACCTCGTCCAATCGCGGCGCCAGACGTGGGACGCTCAGCCACAGACCAGCGGCGAACAGCACCACCACCGCCGCGAACGCCCGCCCCGGCTGCCGGCCGAACTCGTAGAGCAACACCGGAATGGCGGCGGCCAAGTAGAACGCGGGCGGCCATTGCAGGCTGGCGCGGCTGAGCCCTTCGTCGAGCGCCTTGGGCAGAATCGCGATCGCCAGCGGAACCACGCATCCGAGCAATGCCGCCGACAGCGGGGCCAGCCATCGAGGCCGCCCGGTGCGCGACGAATGATATCCGATCAAGGCGGCCGCGGCGGGCATCATCGGCAGCAGATACCCGGGCAGCTTGTTCTTCATCGCGGAGAAGAAAAGCAGCCCGAATCCGAGCCACATCGATAGGGCGCGCAACGCCGGATCCTCGAGGTTGACACGGCGGAACAGCAGCGCCGCGAACGGAGTCCAGGGGAACAGCCCCGCCAGAAACACCGGCGCGTAGAACCAGAAAGGCTGCCCGTGCTGCAGTTCGCCGGAGGCGAACCGTCCGAAATGATGCTGCACGAACAACACGTCCACGAAATGCCAGCCGTGGCGCATCACCTCCGCCACGTACCACGGCAAGGCCACGGCCAAGGCGATCGCGGCCGGCGCGGCCAACTCACGCCATCGGGCGCGGCCCAGCCAAACCAGCGGCAGCACCAGGACAGCCGCCACCAGCCCCTTGGCGAGCATCGCCACGCCGAGCAGCGCGCCCGCCGCCGGGAGCCAGCGCCGCTCGCCGCGCGTCAGCCATGAGATCCCGACCAGCATCGCGGCCGAGAACGTCGCGGCGAGCGGAAGATCGGTGACCGCGGTGCGGCTATACGCGAACCAGCCAACGGAGGTCGCCAGCACGGCCGTGGAATGCCACGCCGCCGCGGCGTCGAACAGGCGCCGCATCCAGCAGCCGAAGAACGCGAGGAACGCGATCGACAGCAGAGCGACGGGAAGCCGCGCCGCGAGTTCGCCGCCCAGCCCGGCCGAGTGGGCCGCGCTCACCATCCAGAACAACAGCACCGGCTTTTCGAACCAAGGCTGCCCCCACAGTCTCGGCGTGATCCAATCGCCGGACCGCGCCATTTCCTGCCCGATCGCGGCGTAGCGCGGCTCGTCGGCGTTGATCAGGCCGTATCCGTCGAGTCCGTACAGATACAACGCCGCCACCGCGGCGGCGGCCAGCCACCGCGTCATCGGCGGGTTCCGGGCACATCCATCGCGATTTTGAAGATCGACTTGCCGGCGGTGACATAGAGCGTCCGCAGATCCGTTCCGCCAAACGCGCAGTTGGTGATCGTGTCCTCGTTGATGGGAACGTAGTCGATGCGCTGTCCCGCCGGCGAGATCACGTGGATGCCGGGTTTGGTGTCGAGCGTTTCGCTGGTTCCGCGCGGCGCGTTGAGTCCGGCGGCGCAGATCACGTTGCCTTTGGAGTCCATCGTGATGCCGTCCGAGGAGCGGCCCGGATAGAAGTTGAAGAACTCGCGCATGTTGGTGGGCGTGCCGTCCGGCTGCAGGTCATAGGCGCGCAACATGCGGGCGCCACCCTGGGCCTGATTCGCCTCCACCAGATAGAGGATCTTGTCGTCTGGCGAGATGGTGATGCCGTTGGGCCGCTGGATCGCCGGCGCCGAGAGAATGCGAGTCACCTTGCCGTCCGGGTCGATGCGGTGCACGGCGCCGCCGGGGAGATCGGTGAAGTAGAGCCGCCCCTGGTTATCGAAGGTGACGTCATTGGGAGCGGTGAGGGTGAGCCCCATCGCGCGGCTGGCCAGCACCTCGACGCGCCCCGTCTTCGTATCGGTGCGCGTCACGCGCGGGTTCGACGGGTTGCCCTCGCACGCGATCAGCCGGAACTCGAGATCGAAGACCAGCCCGTTGGCCGCGTTCGAATTGTCGCGGAACACCGACAACGTCCCGTCCGGCGCCATCCTCATGATCTTGTGCGTCTTGGTCTCGGTGAAGTAGACGTTGCCTTCACGGTCCACGGTGGGACCTTCCAGGAAGGCGACAATGGCGGCCAGTTCGGCCCGGGTCGAGTTGCCGGTTTGCATGGAGTGTGATTCTCCGGTCCCGTCCTGTTCGCGGCCTACACCGGACGCGGAGATCCTCCACTGTAGCGCGGCCCGCCGGTTCGGTGGATGTTGGCGGGATCCTCTCTAGCGGCCCCTCGCGATGCGGAAATCGCCGGAGTAGTTGTTCGGATCCCGAGACCGCCAAACGATCCCCGCCGCCTGATCCCGCTCGCCAGATACCGGCTGGAACCGCACGCTGACGGATCCGCCAGTGGGCCCGCCGCGCCGGCGACGATCTCCCATTTCGGCGGCTCAGCGTCCCTGAGCGTCGAGCGCGGTTTTCAGCGCCTTGGCCAAATCGGCGGCCGGTCCCTTGCCCCAATAGTGCAGAAATACGAACTGCGGCTCTTCGTGGGTCATGTGATTGTGGATCGCGACGATGTCGATTCCGGCGCGGCGAAGCGCCTTCAACACAGGCTGCAACTCCGATTCGAGCATGGCGAAGTCGCCGTCGACGAAAGCCGCGCCGCCGGTTCCGGCAAACGCGGCCCAGGTATTGACTCCCATTTGGTTGCCGACCGCCTTGCCATGCATCGACGCCTTGCGGCCGATCGACGCTTTGTACATTCCCGCGTTCACCTGTCCCTTCACGCCGAGGATTCCGTCGATGACGGACGCGGGGATCGAATTCGTCTCGGGAATGGCGGAGGCGTCGAAGCGGGCCCCGGGCAGAGGGGACGCCTTGCGGATCGCCTTGACCTTGGCGAGCGCGCGCGCCACCGCCGCCGCCAGACGTTCCGCGCTGCCGCTGCCACCGATGTGCATGAACATCACCCGGGGCGAATCGAAGAAGAAATGATTGTGAAGCGCGGTGACCTCGAGTCCGTTGTCGAGGGCGGCGGACATGGCCGCATTCACCTCGTCTTCGAACAGGACGAGGTCGCCCATGACCATGAGTTCCGACGCCGAGTGCGGGGTGAAGGCCGCCCACGAGGTGAGTCCCAGGAACGGATGCAGCGATCGCCCCTCCACCGCGACCTTGACGTCGGTTCGGGGGAAGCTGACCCGGTACACGTCTTCGGCCTCCGTGTAGGCGCCCTTGGCTCCCGTAGCCTGATCGATAGCGCTGCGCTGCGCTTCGGAAATGGCGGCGAAGGACGGAACGGCGAGCACCGCGGGAAAGGCGATCGCCGCGATCGCGCGAAGAGAATGGTTCATGCTCTCAGTGTCGCGTGGCGCGCCGCTCCGTAGTTGGCCCTGAGCGCCATTGTCCGCATAGCCAATCAGTCGATGCCGGACTCGGCCTCCCCGGCTCGAGGCTCGTTTTGCGTGAGACAAGAGTCCAATTCGAAGCGGCATGGTAGCATTCAAGAGCCGTCGTACCCGGTATGATGCCCGCCGCCATCCTGCCCGCAGTCCTCCTCGCTTCGATTCCACTTCTCGCCCAGAGTCAGACTCCGAAGCTCGCCAGCAACCAGGTCATTCAGAGAACCAGCGATTCGAGCGGGACGTTGCCGTTGCCCTGCGACGGAGACTTGCGCGCGAGTGTTTTCGGCTCCGAAGGTGTGCTTCGCGGACTGACGGACGTTCCGCTGCGCTGTGGCGCGGACCGGTCGGCGAATCTCGAGCTTCCCACGGGAGGTCCGTACAAGATCGAGATCAGCGGCGGGAACTCGAGCATCAAAGCGGAAGGCGTCTATGTTGGCGACCTTTGGATCCTCGCCGGGCAATCGAACATGGTTGGCCGCGCGAACCTCGAGGCGATCGAACAGCCCGACGAGCGAGTCCACCTGCTGCGCCCGAAGACCGGGTGGGAGGTGGCGCGCGAGCCAGTCCACGAAAAGAGAATGGGATTCAAGGGAGTGATGGTTGGGGCTGGGTTGGGATTGCCGTTCGCGAAAGAGATGGTGCGCCGGACCGGCATTCCGATCGGTCTGATTCCCACGGCGGTGGGCGCCACTTCGCTTTGGGAGTGGCATCCGGATCTGATCCAGGGCGGCCCGAAAAACTACTACGCGCCGATGCTCGAGCAGTTCCGATCGGCGGGCGGCAAGGTGAGGGGAGTGCTCTGGTACCAAGGCGAGGCCGATTGCCGCGATGACCGCGCGCCCCAGTATCTAAAGCAGTTCCAGAGCTTCATTCGCCGTGTGCGCCAGGATCTCGGCAACCCCGCGCTTCCGTTCTACTTCGTGCAATTGGGGCGCTCCTCCAACGAAGAGCCGCCTCCGCGGAACGAGCGGGGATGGAACGCCGTGCGGGAAGCGCAGCGCCAGGCCGAACTGACCGTCCCGCACTCGGGCATGGCCGCCGCGATCGACCTCGAGCTGGAGGATGCGGTTCACATCAACACGGAAGGACTTCAGCGGCTTGGCCGGCGGCTCGCGATGCTCGCGTGCAAGGATGTGTTTCCGCAAGCGTGCCCTGGAGTACTGCCGGGTCCGCGCTTCGAGTCGGCGAGTTGGGATTCCGACCGGCGCCTGCGAGTCCGCTTCCGCGGAGTCAACGGCCTGCTGAGCGCGCAGGGCCGGCTTCTCGGATTCGGTCTGTACGATCAGGATTCGAAGTTGCGGCGCGTGGTCTATCGCGCGTGGATTCCACCCGAGCCCGGCAACGAGGTGATCCTCGAAGTAAACCACCAGTGGCCGGTTCCAGAGCCGCTGTTCCTGCGATACGGCGAGGGAATGGATTCGCCAGCCAACCTACGAGATCAAGCCGGAATGGGTGCGCCGGCGTTCGGACCCGTGCCTGTGCCGCCAAGGCCGCCAGCTCTTCCCGCGCCCTGATCAGAAACGAAAGGGCACACTCGTGGTCCGGCTGTACTCCATCTCAGCCAGATAAAGGCCCGTGTGAGGGCGTGGCGCCATGCCATCGCCGTTGGTCTCCCGCAGATCGCAGACGCGGTAGAGGAACAAGTGCCGCCAGCGTCCATCGAGGAAGAAGTTGCCGCCAACGCCGTGGTCGGCGAAGGGAACTTCGTTGCCTTTCGGATCGCGGAGTCCCTTCTCGTCGTGGATAACCAGCGGCTCGGCGAGCTTCTGTCCCATGATCGGGAAGGCGAGCAGCGGATTGCGAAGGTAGCCCGGTCCCGTGTTGGTGGAAACGTACAGCGATCCGTCCAAGCCCTGGTTCATCACTTGAGGAACGGTATGGTTGGGATGGTCGAAGACCAGCGTGTAGTCAAGCCCGTCGCTTGACGAATAGATCCGCCCTTTCGGATCGCGGCCGCGCGTGTGCAGGAGATACCGGCCGTCGACGAACTGGATTGACGGTTCCGTCTCGCGATAACGATACACGTAGGCCGAGCCGGTGGCCTTTGGCTCGGGCGCGGATCCAAACGGTTTGCCCGCGGCGGCCGTCTTCCATCGCTTGCCATCCCAATCGAACCGGACCACAACAATGTGCGATCCGTCGTCGGCCGGAAATGGACAGAGGAACCCCTGGTCCTGTTCCAGGCAATTGGACAATGGAACGCGGCCCACGCCGATGCCGTGGAACTTGTCAACGAACTCACGGCCGGTCCTGTGGAGCGCCTTGCCGTCCCAACGAAGCTGGATGAACTCTATGGTGCGATCCTCGCGGCCCGCCTGTGGATGGCCGTTGGAGCGGTCCGGCAGAAACGTGAGCGCACCGGAGAACAGGAATCCGGTTCCGGCGCCCGGGTGCGGTTTGCCATTCGCGAGCTTCGCCCGCAACGGGACAAAGCCTCCGCTCGCGGGAAAGCGGCCTTGCACCGCGGGCGCGCCGTTCGACTTCAAGCGATAGGCCGGATCCAGGCGGTTGATCGGAATCGCTTTACCCGGATCGATCCCGGAGAGCTTTTCGAAAATGAAGCCGTCGTTGCCAACGCAGAAATCGTGACCGCCTTGTTCGCGCATGCTTGCGACGAGAAGCAGGTGCGAGCGATCGAGTTGGAAAAACTTTCCCAACTCGTAGACCACGGTGTTCGACGTTGCTTCCGGCTGCTTGACGGCGGTCGACAACAGGCGCCCGTGACGGATGATGCGCTGGATGCCATCGGTGGCGCGCGGCCGGGCGGCGGCGATGCCGCGAAGGTCCCGCAGTATCCGGCGGCGATCGGCGCCGTTCGGATCCTTGTCGAAGCCCCACACGGTATCCACGTCTCCACCCGCTGTCCGCGGGGCGAAGCGCGGATCGATCGCTTCCAGTTTCCACCGCGCAATGTCCGCGCCCACTTCCCGCAGAATCGCGAGTGCCATCACCCAGTTGCCGTACACGTTCGGATGGATCCCGTCGGGTCCAACGGCGCGTCCCCAACCTCGCTCAGACAAGTACGCGTTCGCGGCGTCCATGATCGCGTTCATGTCGATCACGCGGATTCCGAGTGCGCGGGCCTCGTCGCGGATGGCGTCATTGCCCGAGTGCTTGCCGTCATCGAGCACGGCATCCCAAGCGCATTCCGCGCATTTCGGATCGTAGTCGAACATCGTCATGAACACGATGTGATCGCGTCCCACGGTAGACTCCGCCGCCTGGACCATGTCGCGAAGAAGCTGGCGGTAGTTCCGATAGATGTCCTTTGTCCACGGCCACGGCGCGGGATGAACGGCCTTGTCGATCGGGCCCGCGTCCTCGAAGATCAGCCAATCGCCCGTCCGCAATTCACCGCGCGCGATGTTCATCCGGATCTCGGCGGCGAGGCTGTCGGTCGTCTTCGGACTACCGTCCGCCTCGAGACCCTGCCAGTAGTTCTCGAGCCGCAGGAACTCCGGCGGCCTCGCCTGATTGGCGCGCAGCAGGATGTTGCCGATACCGGGGATCCGGCGCAAAGGCGAAAGATCGGTGTAGTTGCCGAACGCATAGCCGCGCGCGATGCTGTCGCCCTTGAGCATGATCCTTTGTCCGGGCAGCACTTCGAACGGCGGGTCGGCGGCGGCCGCGCACATCGACGCACCGAGGAGAATCGCGTAAAGGGACTTCATCATTGAATCGCCGCCAGCATTCCTTTCAAGTACGCGGCCGACCAGGCGTTCGACACCGCGCGATCCGGATCGTTCGGAAACCTCGGGACGTGGCCCACCTGGATCATGCCTTCGAAACCCACGTCCTTCAGCGCCCGCACAACCTTCACCAAGTCGAGGTCGCCATCGTCCATGAACGTCTCCGAGTATTTCGGAATCGTTCCGCGAACGCCGCGGAGTTCCGCTTCGAAGATCTTGCCCCGCCTCCCGAATCGCCGGATGAACTGGATCACGTCGATGCCCGCCTCCTGGAGAGTGCCCTGGCAGAGCGTGATGCCGCTGTAGCGGCTGGGGACGATGTCGAGATAGCGTTCGATGCCGGCGACGCTGTTCAACACCTGCTCGGCGCCCCAGAATCGCGCGACGGGCGGGTCGTCGGGATGCAGGGACAGCCGGACCTTGGCCTGCTCGGCGGCGGGCACGCATCGCTTCTGGAAGCGCGTGATTCGCTCCCACATCTGGTCCGCGGTGATGGCGCCGCCCGGTTCATCGGCCACTTGCCTGGCGCGAGCGTCGTCATAACTCTGGAGGCCCACGCCTCCACGTCCGTCCGGATCGACGTAGTGGCCGGGCAGTTCGCGGGCCAGCTTGTCCCGCAGCACGCGGGACACAAGAAGGTTGAACAAAAGCAGCGGGACACCGCCGTTGCCAAGCGTGTCGATCGTCCGGCAGATGTCGTCGAGCTCTTTCTCCCAGCCGTCGAGTCCGAGCAGCAAATTCGCGTACGCGCGGCTGTCGAGGTGTACGCCCGAGATGCGCAGCCAGAACGACTCGACCCGCTTGCGCGTGGTGGCCAAGTCTTCCGGCGTGAGAAATCCGTGCTTCAGGTATCGGGGAATCCGCGGCAGATACACGTAGACATGGCCGACCCCGATCTGCCTGACGTAGCGGAGGCTGGGATCGGAAAGATCGCGCGGCAGCAGATTGACGTGCATCCGGGTAGCCTTGGCTCCCTGCGCGGGGGCTGTCGCGAGGGCGGCGGCCCCGCCTAAGAGTGCTCTCCGGCTGTGTGTCACTGCTGGTATAGAATACAATACGTCGAAAGCGCAAGGCCGCCGGACACGGCCCCGATGCGCCAGCATTTCGCCGATTCGCGCCGCGGCGCCGGCATTCCGCTTTGCGCGAGTTCTTGGGAAAGGGGGCTTATGAAAAGGGTCCACGCGGTTGTCCGGTATCTGCTGCTCGCCGCGCCGTTGGCCGCGCAGAGGGATAGCGCGACGATGGTCGGCAGCGTCGCCGATCAATCCAACGCCGCGATTCAGGGCGCAACCGTGACGATTCGCAAGATCGCGACCAACGAGACATTCACCGCGACGACGAACTCGACCGGCGACTATCGGGTCTTCCCGCTGCCGTTGGGCGCGTTCGAAGTGCGCTCGTCATTCACCGGATTCCAGACGCAGATCCGAACGGGCGTCGTCCTCGAGGTGGGCCGCATCGAGCGCGTCGATTTCACGCTGGCGGTCGGCGAGACGTCGCAGACAACGGAAGTGACCAGCAGGGCGTCGCTGCTGAACACCGAGAGCGCCGGCATGGGTCAGATCATCGACCATCAGAAGCTGGTGGGCCTGCCTGTGAACAATCGCGACTTCGCGACGCTGGCCGCGCTGTCTCCGGGAGTCGTTTCGCCGCGCGGAACCATTTATGGCAACGGCGTCGCTTCGGGCACGGCCACCGGGATCCTCGTTCGGGGCATGAGCCGGGCGGACAACGTCTACCACTTGGACGGCAGCATGATTTCGGAAGGCAACGGAGCGACCACGTTCCGGCCGAACCTGGACGCACTGCAGGAGTTCGAAGTAAAGACCGGATTGTACGGCGCCGAGTACGGCGTGCGTCCCGGAGGCCAGATCATCGCCGTGACCAAGAGCGGGACCAATCAGTTCCACGGCAACGCGTTCTGGTTCTCGCGGCATGACGCGCTCGACGCCCGCAACTTCTTCGCGCGGACGAAGACTTCGTTTCGCCGCCAACAAGTGGGCGGAACCTTCGGCGGCCCGATGACGATTCCGAAGGTCACCAGCGGCAAGGATCGCGCGTGGTTCTTCGTCGCGTTTCAGGACGAGGTGATTCGCAACTTCCTTCCGCTGACGGGAATCGTCCCGACGGCGGCCCAGAGAAGCGGCCAGTTCGCCACAACGGTACGCGATCCTCTCACCGGGCAACCGTTCCCCGGCAATCTGGTTCCCGCCGCGCGCATCAACCCGGTCGCGTCGAAACTGTTGAAGTACTGGCCCGAGCCGAACACGTCCGGCGCGCTCAATTTCACGAGTCCGAACTCGTCCGCCAATTCCGACAACCCGCAGTTCATCGCGCGAATGGACGTGCGCGCGTCCGACAACGACCGCTGGTCGGGGCGGTTCGCGCAGAACTCGGCGGTGACGCTGTTCACCGATCCGATCCAGGAGTTCTCCTATGAGCAACCGCTCAACACCTGGGCGCAGGAAATCACCAATACCCGGACGTTGAAGTCCGCCTACGTCAATGTGGCGTCGTTCCATTTCTTCCGGCGCCCGTATTTCCTCGGCGTGCCGTCGCCCCATACCGCCGATGCGGCCGCGCTCGGAATCCCGGCCCTGGGTTTGGGTCGCGTGAATCCGAGCGGAGGATTGCCGCGCGTGTCGGTAACCGGATTCCTGGCGATCGGCGACAGCGGCAGTCCTCCGGGCGGCGCCGTTCATATCGGCAACTGGCAAGCCAAGGACGACTTCTCCTTCCAGCGGGGATCGCACTTCCTCAAGGCGGGCATCGAGTACCGGCGCCACTACAACTTCTACAACATCGGCGCGAGTCCGGGGATCGATTTCCAGCCGCGCTATTCCGGCAATGCGTTCGCCGACTTTCTGCTCGGCACTCCGGCGGCGACGCGCACGGGTGGCGAGTCCAACCGCGGCCGGTTCGCGCAGAACGGCTACTACCTCTACCTGCAGGACGACTGGAAGGTCCACCAGAAGTTGACGCTCAATTTGGGCTTGCGCTACGAACTGCGCGGCGCTTGGAAAGACAGGTCAGGATTCATGTCGAACTACAGTCCCTACGCGGCCGCCTTCATCGCGCCGGTCCAGAATCTGACGCTGCAGCCGTGGCAGACAGGGCGTTTCCAGCCTGGCATTCCGCTGATCCAGTGGGAGAAGACCGGATTCCTGCCTCGCGTGGGCCTGGCGTTCCGCGCAAACGACAAGACAGTGGTTCGCGCGGGCTACGGAATCTACGCGAACGACATCGACGTCGCGATCCTGCAGGACCTGGGCAACCAGCCGCGCACCAACGCACAGGTCGCGTCGTTCCTGGCGGATGCCCGCACGCCCAACATCTCGCTCTCCGATCCTTTCCCGGCGGCGCTGGCGACCACCGCGGTGGCCCGCTACAACGGCGTGCAGACACCTCTGAAACTCACGGCCACGCACTCCTGGGGATTGTCGATCCAGCGCGAGATCCGCCGGAACCTCTCGATCGATCTCGGGTACCAAGGCTCGCACACGTCGAACCGCCTGGAGACGGTGTCGGTGAATGATGCGCGGCCGGGCACGGGTCCGCGACAAGCCCGGAGGCCCTTTCCGCAGCTCCAGGATGTCTGGGTGACGACACCTTCGGTGGATGCGACCTACAACGGCCTGGAGGTGAAGGTCCAGAAGCGGCCCGGCTCGGATGGGATCTATTTGCTCGCGGCCTTCACATGGTCCAAGGGACTCGACAATGCCGCGGTGAATTCGGCGGTCCTCGGCGTGCAACGACAACGGTCGGTCAACATGCCGCTCAATCTGAACAGGGCGACCAGCGACGTCTTCATCCCGCGCCGCCTCGTGCTCACGGCCGGCTACGAACTGCCTTTTGGCAAGGGCAAGCCGTTCCTGACGAACTCGGCCGCCGGCAAGGTGATCGGCGGCTGGCAGTTCCAGGGAATCACCGTGGTCCAAGACGGATCGTTCATCACGGCGCTCCTGCCCGGCGATGCCATCGACACGGGCAGCGCGCTTTCCCAGTGGCCCGACTTGCTGCGCAGTCCGAATCTGCCGCCCGCGGAGCGAAGGCCCACTCGTTGGTTCGATACGACCGCCTTCGCGCGGCCAACCGGTCCGCGGTACGGCAACGCCGGCCGCGCGCCGGTGGAGAGCCCGGGAATCATCAATTTCGATGTTTCGATCCAGCGCGTGTTCCTCGTCGCCGAGCGGCACAAGTTCGAGTTGAGACTCGACGCGTTCAATCTGCCGAACCGCGCCAACTTCAGCATTCCCGGGCAGAGCTTCGGCACCGGTGCGTTCGGCGTGATCGGCGCCGCGCTCGACCCGCGGCAGTTGCAAGCGGGGATCAAGTACTCGTTTTAGGCCATGAACCGCGCACTACTCTTGCTCCTAATCGCGTGCATCGCGTCCGGCCAGCCGCCCGAACTGCCGTATCGCCTTGTCGAGGAGTGGCCCACGCAGATGAAGTCGGCTGCCGGAACGCCAGCCGGAGCTTGGAACTTCATCCAAGCGCCCGGAATCGCCGTCGACCCCGCCGGCCGGGTGATCGTGCTGCATCGTGGCGCCCATCCAGTGCTGGAGTTTGACGGAGACGGGACGTTCCGTCGTTCCTGGGGCGATGGGTTGTTCAGTTTCGGGAAAGTGGTTGCTATCCCTCCAGGCGGCCGCGTTCCGGGAGGGTCCGGCTATTCAGCAGTGTACGGGCCAGCAGGGTGCGACTCGTGCGGCGCACACGCCGTGCGCACGGATCGCCAGGGCAGCGTGTGGCTTGTGGATGCGTGTGCCCACGCGATCTACAAGACGAGCGGGCAAGGGAAGGTCCTGCTGACCCTCGGACGCAAGGGAGTGTCCGGCACAGGCCGCGGCGAGTTCAACCTCCCCACCGACGTGGCGTTCGCGCCGAACGGTGAAATCTATGTGACCGACGGATACGGCGGCGCGCGGGTGGTCAAGTTCTCCCAACGCGGCGAGTACCTGCTCGAGTTCGGAAAGCGCGGCACGGGTCCGGGAGAGTTCGGGTTGCCACACAACTTGGCGGTGGATGCCGGTGGACTCGTCTACGTGACGGACCGCGACAACCGGCGGATTCAAGTGTTCGACCCCCAGGGCAAGTTCCTCAGGCAGTGGCGGACCGACGGCGGAGTATCCGGAGTGTTCCTGACGAAGGAGCAACGCCTGTGGGCGGGATCGACTCTGTACGATCTCGACGGCAAGGCGCTGGGCCGGCTGCCACAAGGAGATCGCGGCGCCCACGGAATCGCCGTGAGCGCATCGGGCGAAGTCTATCTTGGCTTGTTGAGCGGCAAGGTGCAGAAGTTCGTGCCGGTCTCGCGGTGAATGGCGAGTCCTACCGCTCAACCGAATAGTGGAGCAGCGGCTTGACCTCCGCGGGCAAACGATCGAAGACGTCCCGCGGCAGAGGCGGAACCGGCGACTCCACTCCGTTGTTTGCCTCAACGATGTCCGCGCGGTCGATCGTGCCTGGGCGCAACGGATCCAGATTGAGCCACCAGGGCGCATAGCGCACGATCACCGCGACCCGGTCATCGCTGGTCACGCTCGGCGCGATCGCATGCCACAGGCGCGTGTCCAGCATCGCCACGCTGCCCGCTTTCCCGAGCAACCGCTGCTCGCCCGGGTACGGTTGCTTCGGATCGATCCCTCCGCCTTTGCGCGGATGGTCGGACTGGCGATGCGAGCCCGGAACGATGATATCAAGCGAAAGTACGGCGGGTCGGGGCTGGGTTGGCGAACCAGCAAGCAGCTTGTGGATTCGATGGGCGGCCAGATCGGCGTCGAGAGCCAGGCGGGACGGTGATCGAGGTTATGGTGCACGCTGACATCCGCCGAAATCTCTGGCGCGCCCGCGCCTTCCAAGGCCGAACCGCAGCAGTCGGCCGGAAGCGTCGGGCGTTGTCCGCCAGCATCCTGGTGGTGGAGGACAATTCGATCAACCAAAGCCTGGCGCGGCAATTGCGGGAGCGTGAAGGCTGCAGCGTCCAGGTGGCGGAGAACGGCCGCGTGGCGATGGACGCGATCCTAGGACGCCGGTTCGAGCTGGTGCTGATGGACATCCAGATGCCGGAAATGGACGGCGTGACGGCCACCGAGATGGTCCGCCGGAGGGAGGAACCCAACCCGGGCACCGCACCACGCGTCGCGCTGACCGGGGGGGTTCGGGCCGACCGGGACGTCTGCCTCGACACGGGCATGGACGATTTCGTCGCCAAGCCGCTCTGCAGCGATGGAGCCCGGTTGCCGAGCAGGCCGTGGCGGGACGATTAGACAGGCTCTCTCTCTCTATCCGCGCCGCTTGCGCCGGACCGCCCGGACCGCCTCCAGCACCACCGGGCGCAGCGGAACGAGCGAGTTCGCTCCTGCGGCT
Source organism: Acidobacteriota bacterium (assembly GCA_005808475.1). Taxonomy (GTDB): domain Bacteria; phylum Acidobacteriota; class Terriglobia; order Bryobacterales; family Bryobacteraceae; genus SYLY01. The sequence goes on along the minus strand of SYLY01000017.1, from coordinate 45,927 downwards.
CGACACGAACGACGCGCGCCGCCAGCTCCTGGTTGAGCGTGACGATGAACTCCGCCATCTGCTCCCGCAGGGCCGCCATGCGCGCCCTGTACTGTCTGACGGCCCCACCAGGATTGGGTCAAGAATCCCTAAAAACGGTGTTGACACCTCCGTAAAATGAGCGCATAATGGAACCAGATGGCAAAACATCGATCAATGTATCGACTTTACTATTACCATTCATCCAAATCATCACATAAAATTATCAATGCATTTGTTTTTGTTATAGATCGGTCCCTACCGTGGAGTATTAATCAAACTACTGCCGGACCGAACTGATGTCCAGGCGCGGTACTATTCGCCTTGATTCTAAGCCATTTTTTGACAACATAGTTATTGGGGATATTGAAATTGTTAAAGCGGATCCAACTGGAAATCCGAGAGGAGCGGTACCAGGAACTGAAGGAGTTGATGGAGGAAGCGGATCTCGCAACTCAGAAGGACCTGATCAACGACGCCCTGACGCTGTTCGAGTGGGCAGTCGGGGAGAGGAAAGCGGGGCGGATGATCGGCTCGATCGATCTGGCGACCCAGGGCTACAAGGAGCTTCTGATGAACAGCCTGGAGAGGGCGGCCTCCAAGAGAATGCGTCGGCCGAGGGTCACACCCCCACACGTGGTGGAACAACCCGCCTAACCAGCAAGTCGTTCATCCATAGAGCGTCCCCTGGCCTGCTTCACCTAGGAGAGGTTGCGGATTTCATTCAAAGCGTCTGGATTGTCGTGGGAGGACACGGCCACGGGCCCTGGCACGCGCACCTGACACTGGCCATGCTTTTGGGCGCATCGATTTACGTCGTGATCGGGTTCAAGGACCTCGTTCGCTTGGCTATCTCGTCTCTCGTGCAGGTTTTGTTGGCCCTCATTGATCTCCTGTCCTGTACCGGTTGGCTCGTGTAGTTCCGAGTCACGGTCGGCGCTTCCTCCGGCCCGGACCGCCTCCAGCACCATCGGGCGTACCGGCACGAGCGAGTTCTGCTCCTGCGGCTCGACACGAACGACGCGCGCCGCCAGCTCCTGGTTGAGCGTTGCGATGAACTCCTGCATCGCCTCCCGACGCGGAGCAAACGGACAACCGGCGGATTCAAGTGTTCGACCCCCAGGGCAAGTTCCTCAGGCAGTGGCGGACCGACGGCGGAGTATCCGGATTGTTCCTGACGAAGGAGCAACGCCTGTGGGCGGGATCGACCCTGTACGATCTCGACGGCAAGGCGCTGGGCCAGCTGCCACAAGGAGATGGCGGCGCCCACGGAATCGCCGTGGGCGCATCCGGCGAAGTCTACCTTGGACTGTTGAGCGGAACAGTCCAGAAGTTCGTGCCGGTCTCGCGGTGATGGCGAGTCCTACTGCTCAACCGAGTAGTGGAGCAGCGGCTTGACCTCCGCGGGCAAACGGTCGAAAACCTCTCGCGGCAAAGGTGGAACCGGCGACTCCACGCCATTGTTCGCCTCGACGATATCCGCGCGGTCGACCGTGCCTGGGCGCAACGGATCCAGATTCAGCCACCACGGCGCATAGCGCACGATGACCGCGACGCGATCTTCGCTCGTCACGTTCGGCGCGATCGCGTGCCACATGCGCGTGTCCAGCATCGCCACGGAGCCCGCTTTCCCGAGCAGCCGCTGCTCGCCCGGATACGGTTGCCTCGGGTCGATCTCTCCGCCTTTGCGCGGATGGTCGGATAGCCGGTGCGAGCCCGGAATGATGATGGTGGCGCCGTTGTCGTGCGTGAAGTCCGTCAGCATCCACATGGTGAGCACGTGCATGGGCGCATCGGGATACGGAGCGGGAATGTGCGAGGCGTTCTTTTGGTTGAAGGGCCAGTCGGCGTGGAGGTCTCCGCGCGGGATGCCGGGCCCGTTGATGCTGCCGGTTACCATCGAGATTCGTGAATGGGGTCCGAACAGTGTCTCGACCACTTCCATCAGCTTCGGCGAGGCGAGGTACGGCGCCAGCGCCTGGTTGAATCGCAGGAATCCGGGTACGTAGCCTTGCGGAGGCGGAAGGATCGAGTGCTCGCGAACATCGCGAGCGACATTCTCGCGGATCGCCCCGATTTCGTCTGGACCGATCACGCCCTCGATGCAACAATGACCGTCACGGATGAACTGAGCGTGGAGGTGTTCGGCTGACATTGGATAGGATCATATCAATTCCCGGCCGCGGTCCCGCGCGCCAGATCCCTCTCGAGGAAGATCAGGTAGCCGGTGATCGTCAACGATGCGGCGCAAAGCATCAGCACCGAGATTCCGGCGAAGGCCGTGTTCAATCCGTACGAGGTCTTGAGCAGACCCGCGGCGAAGATGCCGATTCCTCCCGCCAGGCAATTGGTGGCGTTCATCAATCCGATCGCGGTGGAGCGCTTGCGAGGCTCGAGCAGATCGCACAACATCGGGTTCTCGTTCGCCACCCCCGCCGCGCGCATGAGGCCAAAAAAGAAGATGCAGACAGCGAGCACCGCGAACGCCGGACGCCACAAAAACAGAATCAGCGCGGGAGCGGAAAGCGCCATGGCAGCGCTCTGGAGCAACATCCGCCGGCGCTTGGATGCCCTGGCGGCATGGTCTGAGACGACGCCGCCAAACAACGCGCCGAGCACGCCGGAGAACTGGACCAGGAACGTCCCCGAGAATCCCGCGCCCGCCAAACTCAACCCGTAGCTCTCGCGGAAATACAACGGCAGCCAGTTGGTGAACATGTTCATGCCGGCCGCGGAGAACATCGCCGCGGCAATGAGCAAGGCGATGCTCGGGATCGAGATCAGCTCGCCGAACGCGCGGACCGATGGTTTCTTGGGCGCCGGCCGCTCGCCGGACCCATCCTTCAGAAACAGCGCGCATGCCACCGCGAGCAGGATCCCCGCCACTCCCAGGGACAGGAACGGGACCTGCCATCCGTGGTGCTCGCCGAGGTAGCCCGAAAGGGTGCCGCCACCGACGAGTCCGGCGCTCAATCCGGCCGTGTGGATGCTGATCGCGGAGGCTCGCGAGCCGCTGTCGTGGTGGTCGGCGATCAGCGCAATCGCGGCAGGCAGATAGAGGCATTCGGCGAACCCGAGCAGAACGCGCGTGAACAGCAGTTGGTTCACAGTCGTGACCAGCGCGGTGCAGGCGGTGACGATGCTCCACGCCGCAAGGCTCCCCACGATCAGCCGGCTTCGCGATTTGCGATCCGCAAGTACGCCAGCCAGCGGCGATCCGATGGCGTAGGCCCACAGGAACAGCGATCCGACCGCCGCGATCTGCAAGTCCGTGATGCCGAGCGTCACGCGGAACAGGGGGAACACCGCCGACGTGGCGGCGCGGTCGCCGTAGTTCAGGGCGCCACAGCAGAACAGGAGCGCGACGAGCTTCCAGCGATAGGCCATCGTCAGCCGAACCGATGCCCGAACACCTTCGCCGAACGCAGCCGGAACCGAAGCTCCAGGCGCCTGCCCTTCAGCATCGCCAGCGAGTCCTTCCCGCGCCACCGCATCGGCGACCAAATGTGGTCTCCCTCCAACCCCACGCACTGGTCGAACGCGAACCCCGGAATCGGGCGGCCTTTTTCGCGAAGCTCCACATCCACGGCTCCGGCGCGGCCTGTCCGCGCGTTCACTAGAATCGCGTCGCCACCGAACTCGGCGGCCTTGGTGGTGAACTCGCCATGCCCGGCCGCTTCGATTCCCGCCAGTCGACCATCGGCCCACGTGGCCCACGCGGCCCCGGTCCGGTCCGCCCGATCACCGTAGAAGGCGCCGAACCAATGCTCGTTGTGGCTGATGGACCTTCCTGAAAATGGCGCCGCGATCCGTCCATCGGGCAGCCTCACCAGATTTGGCGACACGTAGACGGCCCCGGCATCCCATTCGCCATGGGAGCCGCGGGGAAGGATAGGATCGAGCGACACCCACTGGAACAGGCGGCCGTTCCGCGAAATCCCCAGCCGCACATCGATCGAGTCGCGGTCCCGGTGGTAGATCGAGGCGAACAGCAAACGCAACGACGGATCGTCCGGATAGGTCGTATAGCCGCTTGTGTAGTAGTCGTCGGCGGGTCCGTCGAGCGGCGAGGCATAAAGGATCGGCTCCGGTTGGGGCCAGTTCCAGAAATCGTCCGTTTCCGCGCGGGAAATGCTGCGCTCACTGATGTGGTGACGAAAGTAGCCGACGTACTTGCCGAGCGCCGGATCCCACGCGCCGATGTTGTCGGTGTCGGAGAAGTACGGGATCAGCAGCTTCGGCCGCTGCTCCCAGCGAAGACCGTCCGGCGACACGAAGGCGAACAACCCGTAGCGTTCGTGCGTCGTTGCGTTGGGCGGGATCAGTTCCTTGGGCCGCTCGGCGAAATGGAAGAACTTATAGCGTTCCGAGGGCGGGCCGTGGTCGTCGCGGAACACCCCGCCGCCATTGATGTTCGCCGCCACGACGTTGGTGCGTTTGCCGTCGATGCGCGTCACGTCGAGTTCGGGCTTCGTCCAGCGCAGCCCGTCCACGCTTTCCGCATAGCCGAGCACGGAGCCGCTGAGTTCCATGCCGCGGCCATCGGAGAAGGCGAGCTGCTGTTTCGCCTTCTTGACGCGCGCCGTATACCAGCAGCGGAACTTCCCCTGTTCCTGGATCACGCGGACGAAGTTCGTCGACTCCTCCCACGGCAGGTCCGGCCCGAGCCAGGGAGCGGACTTGCTCGCGGGCTCGATGGCGAGCCGAATCCCGAACGGCACATCGACGGGTCGAAGCGCGTGGCCGTCAAGCGGGAAGTCGCGGCCGAAGTCACGAGAGATGCTGTCTCGCAGCGTCCGGCCCTCCGGGCTCATGCGCGCCGGATCCAGGCTGACCCCGAGTTCGCCTTTCTTGACGTGGAACCAGTCGAAGAAGTGGAAGGTCTTCGCGGCGGTTGCCGGAAGCGCGGAGAGCAATGCGGGGGTGTGGAGGAACGCGCGTCTGGTAATCATGGTCCGGTCATGGAATCGAATTGACGATATTCCTCAGCGACTCGAGCAGTTCGCGCCGCTCGGAATCGGATGGATCCTTGGAGAAGCCCCACACGCGCTCGACGTCGCCGCCCGGCGCGGGATGCGAAAACCGCGCCGCAAGCAGAGCCAGATCCCAGCGCCCCGTGTCGTAGCCGATGGCCCGCGCGATGGCCAGCACCATGACGTAGTTTCCGTAGACGTTCGGGTGGATTCCGTCGGGGCCCACCATGCGCCCGAATCCGCGGTCAAGCGCGTGTTGGTTCGCCGCGTCCATGATGCGATTCATGTCGATCAGCCGCACGCTCTGGGCGGCGGCCTCGTCGCGAATGGCGTCGTTGCCGGTATGCGCGCCGTCGTCGAGCGGCGAGTCCCAGCGGCACCACCTGCACTTGGCGCTGGGCTCGTAGTCGAACATCGTCATCAGCACGAGGCGGTCGCGACCCACCGTCCGCGACGCCTCGCCGATCATGTCGCGCAGCGAGGCGCGGTACCGCTCGTACATGCGTGTGGCATCCGGATATGGCGCCGGGTGGACGGAGTCGTCGATCCCGCCGGCGTCCTCGTAGACCAGCCAGTCGCCGCGCCGGATGTCGCCGCGCCGCGCTTGTGCCGCGATTTCCTTGGCGACGGAATCGACGGGCCCCACGGGAACGCGCCAAAGGTAGGTGAGCACCGGCAGTTCGGGAGGGTCCGGCACGTTCGCCTGAAGGAGAATCCGGAAGATCCCGTGCAGCGTTCGAAGCGGAGACGGATCGGTGTAGTTTCCGAACGCGTAGCCCTTTACGATGCTGTCGCCGTGGAGCACGATGCGATCAGCCTGGAGGGGACAGGCGAGCAGCAGACTTCCGATGAGTGGAAACGCGCGCATCAGAATATGATCTTCAGCGCGAGCTGAACCGTCCGGTTCCCCTTCGCGAGGCTTGTGATGCGGCCCACGGTGGGCGTACCGATAGTGGCCGCGGGAAGCCCGAATCCCGGCGTGTTGCTCGAGTTGAAAGCCTCGGCGCGGAACTGTAGCGCCGCCTTCTCGGACAGCGCAAAGCCCTTGAAGATGGATGCGTCGATGTTGACCATCCTCGGACCGCGGACCACGTTCGGCGCCGAATTGCCGAACGTGAACGGGGCGGGCTGGGCGAACGCCTCCGCCTCGAACCAGCGGTTGATCGACCGCTTGTCAACGCCCAGCGCTCCGTCCCGCAAGCGGTCGGCGCGGGCCTGTCCGACCGAAAAGCTGCCGGACAAGTTGGACGGGGCGAGCACCGAGAACGGATAGCCGGTCCGCGCGATGAAGATCGCGTTGCTCTGCCAGCCGCCAATCACATATTGCGCGACGCTGTTTCCAGTCAGCCACCGCCGTCCGGGACCCCAGGGAAGATCGTAGCTGACGCTGTGCGCGAAGTAGTGCCGAACGTCGGCGGGCGACTCCCCGCGCGCGCTCCTGCGAAAGGTGGGGTCCATCAATTGCGGATACGGTTCGTCGATCGCCTTGCTCCACGTGTACGAGGTGAGGAACGAGAGCCCGCCGTTGGACCGCCACTCGGCCCTGGCTTGCAGCGAATGGTAGTTGGAATTGCCCTCGTTGGTGATGAAGGTCACGCGGCCCGCGGCGGGAAACGGACGCCGCTGCTGCGCCGCCAGTCCGCCGAAACGGTCGTTCGGACCCAACAGCGCCGTCGGCAGCGTGTTGCGGTCGCGATTGATGTGGAGGTTGGTCGACTTGTTGGCCACGTATCCGGCGCCCACAACGAAGTGCGGCGCGATGCTCTTGTCCAGCGTCAGGTTCCAGCTTTGGATGTAGGGCGCCTTGGAACTCCCCGGGTCGAAGCCTCCAGTGGAGTTGTTCACGGAGATCGGCACTTCCTTGGTGGCGTTGATGTCGAGGAAGCGGCCGAACGTGTCGCGGAAGGTGCGGGCGGGCGTCACCTGGTCGGCGGACAGGAAGGCGTTCTGCTGCAGCGCCGGCGGAAACACGCCGAAGCCCGACAGGCCCTTGAACTGCGGGAAATATGCAATCCCGTATCCGCCGCGAAGCACGAACGTGGGCAGGATCTGCCAGGCGAGCCCGATCCTCGGACCGAAATTGATCCAGTCGGTCGGGAACGGCGGTTCCTGCCGGCGGTTGCAGTTGCACGATGGGTTGAAGGCCCAGAACAGTCCGGCCTTGGTGGTAGGCGCGGTGGAGACGTCCCAGCGAAGGCCGAGGTTGAGCGTGAGCTTGCGCGTGATGCGGTAGTCGTCTTGCACGAACAGCGCCGCCTCCTTGGTGATCGGCTGCATGCCGCCGCCCGAGGCCAGGCCCGCGTAGGCGGTGTCAGACCATCCGATCAGGAAGTCGGCGAATCCGCGACCGGTTCGCGCGCGGCCCGGAACACTCGTGAACACCCCGGACTGGATGTAGCCTCCCGCCGGGAAATTCGGAATGTAGTCGACCGTGTGGAGCCTGCTGATGGAGCCGCCAAACTTGACGAAGTGCGCGCCGCGCGTCCAACTGACGGTCTCCACGACGTTCCAGTTGCGCTGCTCGAACAGGAAGCGGTCATACGGCGTGCCCAGCGCGGTCATTCCCGTGGGCGTGATGTTCGGGAATCCCCATTGCAGCCGCGTGTCCTGGTGCAAGGCGGGCAGCGAGAGCTTGGTGCGCCAGTCGTCGAGCGCGCTGGGTTCGGCCAGTTGCGGATTGCTGCGCTTCTGGAACGCAACGCGCAGTTCGCTGATCAGCACCGGCGAGAACGTGTGCAGGTGGCTCACCTGGAACCCCGGGTTCGCCGATTCGCTAAGGGCCTGTGCGTTCGGGTTCGCCGGACCGGGCAGATTGAATCCGGAGAAGCTGTGAGTGCGGTTGTCGCTGTAGCGGCCCGTCACGGTGTTCGACGAGTTGACCACCCAGTCGATCTTGGTGTCGGTCCGGACCGACGTGCTGCTCGTGCCGGTCTGCAGGTTGAAGTTATTGCCGAGCGCGCCGGCGACGTTCGGCGCCGGCCAGAAGGCGGAGATCTTGCGGGATGCCTCGTCGATGATGGCCGCGGGGATCGTATTGTTGGCGACGGGATCGCGCACGACGGCGTTGCCCTCGCGGCGCGTGGTCCGGGGATCGTAGATCGTATTGGCGTCCTCGCCGAAGTCACCGGCGCGCATGCGCACCGTCGGCACGGTGGAGATCCGGACGGCCTGGCCGAAGTTCCTCGTCCATTCCGCGTTGGTGAAGAAGAACAGGCGATCCTTGCGAATCGGGCCGCCCACCGAACCGCCGAACTGGTTGTAGCGAAGCACCGGCTTTCTCGCCGCCGGCGCGGCGAAAAAGTTCTTGGCGTCGAGCTTGTCGTTGCGGAGGAACTCGAACGCGGTTCCGTGCAACCGGTTCGTTCCCGACTTGATGCTGATGGCGACCACGGCTCCCATCGCGCGGCCGTACTCGGCCGAGTAGTTGCTGGTGATCACCTTGAACTCGCCGATCGCGTCGATCTGGGGAACGTAGGCCACCCCCGCACCGCCTGTGGTTCCGCTGAACTCCTGATTGACCGGCACGCCGTCTATGTTGAAATTGTTCGACGTCGCGCGGTTTCCATTGATGCTCGGATTGGAACTGGTGGTGCCGACGCCCCCGCCGCCGCCGGACGAGCCCGGGATGATGGTCAGCAGGCTGAGCACGTTGCGGCCGCCGATCGGCAGGTCGGCGATCTTCTTGTTGTCCACCACCTGCCCCAGTGTCGAGCTCACGCTCTCGAGCAGCGGCGCTTGCGCGGCGACTTCGATCTGCTCGGCGACGCGGCCGAGTTCGAGCCGTATGTCGAGGCGCTGGTCGGTTGCGACCCGGATCGTGATTTCCCGCTGCACCGACTTCTTGAAGCCTTCCATGACGGCCTCGACCCTATAGGCGCCGGGATCGAGGAACGGAAAGGCGAACGAACCATCGGTTCCGGTGCGGAACTCGAGCACGGCGTTGGTGCCCTCGTTGAACAGCGTGACCTGCGCGCCCGAGACTGCGGCGCGGGACGGGTCGGTGACGGCGCCGCTGAGCGTCGACTTGACACGCTGGCTCCACGCGGTGGCGGCGATCGCCAAGAGGAGTACAAACCGGCTCGCGAGTCTCGTGAACATGATTTCCCTCCCAGCGCCAGCGCACTTCAAAGCGCGCGGCTTCCTGGCATGGAAGTCTACCACAAACAGGCCACTCCGGCGGGAGTTGGACGTGCCGGGAGACTGGAACAATGGTCGAAGGGCGGTTCCGGCCGCCGCGCCGCGCGGTGCTGTATACTTTCCAGACCGTGCGAAACGGGATGAAATCGCGGATCAGTGAATCGTAAGGGAGAAACCGAATGTCGTCCAAGGTGATCCGGCGCTTTGCCTTGTCGTTGGCCATGTGCGCCATGATCCCGGCGTGGGCGCAGGATACGGGAGTCCTCACGGGAACCGTCATCGACGTGACCGGGGCCGTGGTTCTGGGAGCTCAGATCAGCGCCGTGAACGTCTCGAACAACTTCGAGTCCACCGCGTCGACCAACGCGGAAGGACTCTACCGCATCCCGTTCCTCCGCCCGGGGACCTACCGCGTCCGCATCACCGCGCCAGGATTCAAGACCTTCATTCGCGAGAACGTCGAACTGCGCATCGGCGCGACTCTGCCCATCAACGCCTCGATGGAGTTGGGCGCGGTCGCCGAATCGGTGCAGGTCAACGCCGCCGTGCCGCTGCTCGAAACCGAGACCTCCACCACCGGAACCGTCGTCACCGGCGACTTTTTCCAGCGCATGCCGCTCTACCAGCGCCACTCGCGCGCGGTCCTCTATCTCACGCCGGGCGTCAACGTCGGCGGCCTCGCTTACGCCGGATCGCTCGGGGGGTTCTCGATCAACGGCGGCGCCACCGCCAACATCGGTTTCTTCGAGGACGGGATGTACGGCGTGCAGCCGAGCGGAACCAACACCACCGACACGATCCTCAGCACGATCGAGGAAGCCAAGGTCATCACCACGGTTCTGCCCGCCGAATACGGACACTCGGCCGGCGGCGCGATCGTCATCGTCAAGAAGAGCGGAACCAACCAACTCCACGGCGGCGGCGGCATGCTGTTCCGCGAAGGTCCGATGCAGCACCGGCGCTTCATGCAGCCGGCGCGGTTCGAACAGACCGGCAACAGCCTCCACTTCTATCAGCCGGACTTCAACGTCAGCGGACCCGTCTATCTCCCCAAGCTCCACGACGGACGCAACAAGACGTTCTTCATGTTCGCCGGCCAGTATCTGATGGAGAGACAGGGCGAGCAGATCTCCTGGAGCGTGCCGACCGCCGACGAGCTCAACGGCAACTTCAGCTTTGGCGGACGCAATGGCGTCAACGCCATCTACGACCCGCGCACCACCGCCGTCAACAACGGCGTCTGGTCGCGTTCACCGTTCCCCGGCAACATCATCCCGAAGGCGCAATGGGATCCGGTGGCCTCGAAATTCCTGAGCGAGAAGGTGTGGCAACTCCCGAACCTCCCAGGCACTCCGACCGCCACCGGCCTCACCGGCAACTTGCAACTGCCGCGGCAGAAAACGGTCGACTGGGCCAATTACAGCCTTCGCCTCGACCAACAGTTCGCCAGCCGCTTCAAGATGTTCTACAACTGGAGCTTCAACACGCGGACCTCCTTCACTCCCACGCTCGACATCGTGAATCCGGTGTACAACGCCTCCCAGCGCATCTCCAGGGATGCGCAGACGACCACCGGCATCGGCGCTACCTATACGATCAGCCCCGCCATGCTCAGCGAGACCCGGCTCAGCTACTACCGGTTCCGCAACGACACCACATGGCCGGGCTTCGGAACCGACTTCGGCAAGGTGCTCGGGATCCCCAATATCGGAGCCGGCAGCATGCCCGTGATCACCGGCATCCCGAACGTCGCCAATCCCAGCCTCAATGTCGAGGAGACGCTCAATTTCAAGGAGGACGTGAGCAAGTTGTCCGGCAAGCACGCCTTCAAGTTCGGCTATGACCTGATGCGGCTCCGCCGCAACAACTACACGCGCGATAACAACGCCGGAACGTTCACCCTCGCCGGCACGAACGGGCTGAATCCCAACGGAGCCGGGATTCCGAACACCGGCGGAAACGCTCTCAGCCAGTTGATGACCGGCGCGGTCTCGAGTTACGCCATCACGCGGAACCTGCTCAGCAACCTGCCTCGTAATTGGATCCAGTCCTGGTATCTCCAGGACGACTGGAAATTCTCGCCGAACCTCACTCTCAACATCGGCGTGCGCTACCAGTTCCAGAGCACGGAGAACAACAAGTACGGCCAGGTTTCGAGTTTCGATCCCACCGCTCCGGATAACATCGCGCCGGGCGGCATCGGCGTGATCACGCACCCGAAGCAACTGCACAATCAGGATTGGAATAACTTCCAGCCGCGGGTAGGCCTGGCATGGTCGTTGCCGCGCAAGTTCGTCATACGGACCGGCTTCGCGCTATCCACGGTCGACGAGCGGCTCCCGGTCGCGCCCACCGAGGAGTACGGAGCGGCGACGGGCCGCATCGACACGCCGAACGGTGACTTCCGGCCGCGTTTCCAACTGGCCCAGGGGCCAGTCGCCTCGCTGCTCCGGCTTCCCGCCATCCGCCCCGACGGCACCATCCCGTTCGCCGGAACCAATTTCGGGGGCCGCGGCGCGACCTGGGTGGACCGGAACCGCAAGTCGCCTTACACCATGAACTGGAACTTTGGAATCCAGCACGGCTTCGCCACCAACTATCTGGTGGAGGCCACCTATACCGGCAACGCCTCGGTCAACGGATTCGAGAACCGCGAGATCAATTCGGTTTCCTACGACTGGGCCAACGATCTACGGCTCTCGAATCCGGCCCAATTCAGCGCGTTCCAGGGCAACTCGCAGATCTTCCGGCCGTATCCCAACTTTGGCGGCATCGTGTTCCGCACCAACGGCGCCAGATCCAACTATCACGCGGGCACGGTCAAGCTCGACAAGCGGTTTTCGCACGGCCTGTCGTTCCTCACCTTCTATACCTACTCGAAATTGATCGACTCGAGCAGCGGCAATAACCTGCTCCCCCGCAACCTGGACCGCGCGGAAGCGTCCAACAACCGCACGCACCAGTACACGGGCAGCATGAACTACGAGATCCCGTTCGGAAAGGGCCGCAAGTGGATGAATCGCGGCGGCTGGATCAACGCATTGGTGGGCGGCTTCGACATGGTCTATCTCTACCGGATCCAGAGCGGCGACGCGCTGACGTTCGGATTCGGGGGCAGTCCCTTCCAGTACATGCCCGGCGTCGTCGCCAACCGGGCGTGGCGGCCCAATTCGACTGGAGACCGGGCTCGTCTGCGTGACAACTGGCAGGATATCGGCGGCGACCGGTTCGTGCAGGCCAACCAGAACGGCCTGATCCAGTCGATGAGTTACTTTTCGTACCCGGCGGCGTTCACATTGGGCAACGTGGGCCGCAACACGTTCGACCGGCAGCGGTTCATCGATACCCAATTCTCGGCCTCCAAGCAGTGGCGGATCAAGGAACGGGCCACCGCCGAGTTCCGGTTCGACTTCCAGAACCCGTTCAAGTGGTACAACCTGTCGGCGCCGGTCACCACGGTCAATTTCACCAATCCGGCGGCCTTCGGAAAAGTATCCACCAGCACGTCCGACGAAGGCACCACGGCCAACGCCGGGGGCCAGGGCCTGATGAACATTACCTTGACGTTCCGGTTCTGACAGCTCTAAGTCGCGGATCAGGGTTCGACAGCCACCCAGAACACGGCCGACGCGGAATTGCGGAGAAACTGGGACTCCACCGGAACCCCCACCGTGATTCGCGCATTGGCGCCGAACGGCGCGGTGGAAAATGGCACGTAGGGAAGGGTGAAACGGACCTCGTAGATAGATACCCACCGCACCGGGCCGCAAGGCGATCGCGTCGGGAGGACGCCGCACCTCCCGAACGACCTGAGCACCGGGCTGGGCCGGCAGCCATGGCGTCGCGAACTCCACATAGGCCTGGACGAACTCGCGCTGTAACAGGCGCGCGGGACTCGGCGCCGGCCGCCCGGCGACGGCAACCGTTTGACCCGCGGCATCCGTGGTCAAACCGAGCCCGGTAACGAGAAACGCGAGGCTCTCGCCGGCGCGCACGCGCCCATCCCTGACGGGGGATCCGTCCGCGCGCAGCAGAGCGTCCCAGGATTCGTTCGCCAGCAGCCGGGCGTTTCGGGCTGGCCGGATTTGCCACGGCATCGAGTAAGCCGAGACGGCGGGGCTTTCGACCCCGCCCGCCACCACGACGAATCGCGCGATCGGATATGTCTCCGGGAAGAACTGCTGACCGGCGCCGCCAGAGCCCACATACACCGGCGCTTCGTAGGGGAACTGCGTCGTCAGGATGATCGCATCGCATAGATTGAGGACCTTCTCACTAAGGCTCGATTCCGGGCAGACTACCTCGCCGGGCTCGCCCACCTCTGGTTGCAGGCCCAAATGCTCTGCCGCCCAGCGGCTGCCGGGGGCCAAAAACCTTGCCGATCGGCAGATCGTACGACTTGTCATCGACGGTCGCGCGAATCCGGAATCCCTCGAGTTCGGTGGGCCACACCGATTCCGGGACCACTTCGTACTTGGGGTGACTTCGCTCGTAGAACTTGGCCAAGACCTCACGAGACGGCCGCACCGCGATATCGAAGACCTCGCCCCGTGCGATCTGGGCCGTGCCGTCGATGGAGAACGCGGTCGTCGACAGGATCGCGACATCTTGGGAATGGCAACACGCCGCCACCGCCAGGCAACCGATGATGGTTCTCATCTCACGTCCCCCACCCCGAGTCTCTCGGCCCGGCAGACCAGTCAACGCAAAGTGACTGCTGAAAATGTCAGCGGTCCAGGCGCTTTCCTTCGTGCGCACGGGGTGCCAGGAAGATATCAAGCTGGCCTTTCGGCTCCGACGCCCCGGCTAAGTCCAATCCTTGACCAGCATCGTCTTGGTGTAGGCGACCTGGAATCCGGCGCGCTCGTAGTTGCGCTGCGAGATCGACCCGGGCATTGTGCATGCGAACGCCCAGCCGCAGCCGGCGTCCAGCGCCTTGCGCAGGCGCGCCCGGATCAGCGCCGATTGCAGGCCGCGCCCGCGGAAACGCGTCAGCGTCGAATCGCCGTATAGCATGGCTGCCCCGCCCCAGATCCCGACGACTCCCCCGCCGCCCGGTTCTCCCTCCGAGTAAGCGTAGTACGGAGTGGCCCCACCGGCCGCGAACAGGCATTGGAATAGCTCGGCCGTCGCCGGATCGGATTCGCCTGTGTCGGAGAAGCCCTCGGTTACCATTTTCGACCAGTGGACCGCGTCCAGCGGAGTGGCCGGGCGAACGCCGCTGGGCATGGTAACCCAATCCTCGGCGCGGAGCTCCCGCGCCAGCGTGTTCTCGAAATGGGTGATGCGGTAGGAGCGGCGCGCGAGGACCGCCATCAGCGACGGGTCGGCGTAGGGACACAGCGAAATGACGACGGGAGCGGATCGAGCCGAGAAAAAAGCCTCGAGCTCATCGAGCCCGGCGCGCGCCACCGGGCCCCGGAGCCCCAGCGACAGAGCCTGGGAGAGCGGCGATCCGGCGCCAAAGAATAGCGCCCGGCCTCCGGCGGCGGGGAACGATGTGGCGCCACTCAGAGGCGCGCTGTCTTTGATCGCGCCGATCGCGGCTTCCGATGCCGCCACTTCGGTGGCTTCCAGCAAAAGCGCGAGTTCGCGAGTGACCAGGATGGGCATGTCCGGCCGGCGGTCAGCCGTCCGCGTCCTCGCCGGCTTTGATCGCATCCTCGAGCACCGCGCCGATCTCGCGGATCCTCGACTGCAGCTTCTCTTCGCGGATGCGAATCTGATCGGCCAGATGCAGCGCCGCGAACACGGCCACACGGGTCGAGTCGAGGTTCGGCGAACGGCGGGCGATCGAGTTCATCAAATCGTCCACCTGATTGGCGAGTTCCTCCATCTCACGCGGATCGCCAGTGGTGATTAGCGTGAAACTTTGGTTGAGGACCGTGACCCGGACCTGCTTTTTCTCGCCTTCGCCGTCCATCGTACAGCCCCGGCCTTAGGCGTTCATTTGGTCGATCGTGTCGAGCAGCTTCTCGAGCCGCTTCCGGACCGATTCCCGCTCGGCGCGCAGCGTCTCCACCTCCGAGGCCAGTTCGGCGGCCTTGTGGCCCTGCCCGCGCGCTTCGCCAAGCTCCTTGCGGAGACTCTCGTTCTCGGCGCGCAACTGGCCGACGATCTCGACGGCCTTGCGGATTCTCGACTCGAGTGCTTCCAGGGATTCCATGTTCGTCCCTCCTCCGCGCCCCGGCTAGGGCGGGAGGAAAGCCGCTAAGCGGCTTTCCCGATGGCGGCTTTCGCCTTCTCGACCAACTGTGCGAAGCCCGCGTCGTCGCGCGCCGCGATGTCGGCCAACATCTTGCGGTTCAGATCCAGACCGGCCTTTTTGAGCCCGTCCATGAACCGGCTGTAGGAGATACCCTTGGCCTTGCAGGACGCGTTGATGCGCAGGATCCACAGCGAGCGGAAGCTGCGTTTCTTGAGCTTGCGCCCGACGTATCCGTAGCGCAGCGCCTTTTCGACGGCCTCCTGCGCGGACCGGTACAGTTTGCTCTTGGTAAGGAAGTAGCCCTTCGCTAGTTTGAGGGTCTTCCTCCGGCTATCGGTGCGGTTAGTACCGCGTTTTACTCTAGGCACGTTTTTCTCCTTGCGTTGAATCGCCGGGCGGATCGGGCACGTGCTGGAATGGCCCGTCCACGCCGTTCGCCGTTAGTACGGCAGCATCTCCCTGATCGCGGCTACGTTGGTATCGTCCAACACGACCGACTGGCCCAGTTTCCGCTTGCGGCCGCGCGACTTGGAAGTCAGAATGTGGCGCGCGAACGCCATCCGGCGCATGATTTTGCCAGTTCCGGTCTTCTTGAAACGCTTCGCCGCTCCCTTGTGGGTCTTCAGCTTCGGCATGATTGTCCTTCGATGGGTGCGGACACAAGAATAGTGTCCGGGTGGAATGCGAACTTTTTGAGTATACCATGGAGGAAATGACCGGAGTCCGCGACATCGAACGAGCGCACGACCGCATTCGCGGAGAAGTCGCCGAATCACCCTGCGTCGAATCCCGGACCGTCTCCGACCTCGCGGGAAACGAGGTCTTCCTCAAGCTCGAGAACCTGCAGATGACAGGTTCGTTCAAGGAGCGCGGGGCGCTGAACAAGCTGCTGACGCTCCAGCCGGACGAACGCGCGCGCGGAGTGATCACGGCCTCGGCTGGCAATCACGCGCAGGGGCTGGCTTATCACGCGGCGCGGCTCGGCGTGGATGCCGAAATCGTGATGCCGCTCCACACGCCGCTGGTGAAGGTCTCGGCGACGTCCGGGTACGGCGCCCGCGTGGTGCTCCACGGGCTCAACTACGACGACGCGTTCGCCGAGGCGGGCCGCCGCGCCGCCGAATCGGGGCGGGTGCTGGTGCACGCCTTCGACGACGACGAGGTCATCGCCGGCCAGGGCACGATCGGCCTCGAGATCCTGCGCCAGCAGCCGCGAGTCGACGCCATCATCGCCCCAATCGGCGGTGGCGGACTGCTCGGAGGCATTGCCTGCGCCGTGAAGGAGACCAACCCGCGCGTACGGATCGTCGGCGTCCAGACGGCGAGACTGCCTTCGATGTTGCAAGCCCTAGAATCGGGCGAGATCTCCACGCTCCCCCCGGCCAGCACGATCGCCGACGGGATCGCGGTGCGGCGCCCCGGGGAGCGGACATTGCCGCTGGTGCGCAAGTACGTCGACGAGATCGTCACCGTGGAGGAAGAGGAAATCGCCAGCGCGATCCTGCTGTTGCTGGAACGCGAGAAGACGCTCGCCGAGGGAGCTGGCGCGGCGGCGGTGGCGGCGCTGCTCCACCACAAGACGACGCTGAAGAACCAGCGCGTGGCGGCGGTGGTCTGCGGCGGGAACATCGACGTGACGCTGCTCTCGCGCATCATCGAACGCGGTCTGGTGAAGGACGGCCGCCGGGTGCGGCTTCGGATCCACCTGCCGGATCACCCCGGAGCGCTACGCAAGCTCTGCCAGATCATCGAAGAGGGCAACGCCAATATCGTCGAGACCAATCACGACCGCGCCTACTACGGCGTCAACCTCGGCGACACGGTGATCGACATCACCATGGAAACCCGCGGACGCGATCACGTCGAATCGCTGATGGAGTCGCTGCGGAACGCAGGCTACGAGCACGACCGCATTACCTGACGTCACGGTGGACCGATCCGCTCCGGCCGCGCCGTTCCCACCGAATTCACCAGTTCCACTTGCGCCCCTCCGATCAGGCTGGCGTCGCCTGCCACCGGGAACGACGCTCGCAAAAGGAACAGCCCGCCCATCCGCGACTCCTGGAACAGCCGGGAGAATGCGCCCGAGACGTCGACGCGGACCGGTTCGGAGGTCAACGCCTTCCCCTCGCGGTCGTGGAATGTGAACGCGGCCTCTCGCACCGACCGGGTGTTGTCGAACCCCCGCAATTCGATCTCGACGCCGGTGGCCGACCGGCTCAGCTTCGCCTGATCCACCCGGATCTGCACCGGCGGAATCGCCACCGAGGCCTCTTGCAACTGGCGGCCCGCCTCCAGGCGAAACGAGATCGTCCCCGCGGTAGTTCCCGTCTGGAACGTCACGCTTTTGGAGATGTCACCCACGGCGATCGCAAGATCCGACGCTCGCGAGGACGATGCCAGAAACATCGCGCCGGGATCGTCCGGGGCGCCGTTCGCCGGCGCGAAGGCCATCCGCAACGTCACCGAACCGCGCGTACGGCTCGGTTCACGGAACCGGACTACCAGCGTCGCCTGCTGGCCGCTACCCGCGTTTCCCGTCAGCAGATCCGCCTCGGGGAACGGCGGATCGGAAGCGGTCCCCTGGAGGCGGTACACACGGTCGTCGACGAGCAGCGTGCCATCGAAGACGCCAGACCGCCGGGACACGAACCGGACTTCGAACTCGGATCCACCGCCGGGCTGGATGTCGGCGGGCGCCTCGAAACCGGCCGGCCCCTCGAAGCTCCCCGTCACGCGGAGTTGCCGCAGGCGCGCCGGCTCGGCCGATTCGTTGCGCAACCGGAAACGCAGCGGCTTGACGACGCCAACCTCGACCAAGCCGAAGTCGACCAAGCCGCCGTTGGTAACCGGCCGCGGCCCCTCCCCGGTCTCGACGCTAAGCAGCAACCCGGCGGGCGACAATCCTCGGACGACGAACGATCGCTCGTTGACCTGAAGCGTGGCGCCATAGACGCCGAACGCGGCCGGTTGGAAGCGCGCGCGGAAGTCGAGGTTCACGCCTGGCGCCAATTGCGGCTGACCGCTCGGATTGCCCTGGAGCGAGAAGCCCGCACCGGCGATGCGCAGGGTCTGGACGACCACCGCGCGATCGCCCGTGTTTCGAAGGCGCATGCGCTGGTCGGCGAAGTCGCCGGCCGGGACCGAGCCCATGTCGATCAGCGCCGGAGCGGGAGCTTCCTGGCCGGCCGCGTCGAGCAGATACACCTCGACCTGCGCCTGAGCCGCCGCCGCGAGCAGAAGGGCTAGCGCGGCTCTCATCGGACACCTCCTGGAAGCATGTAGATCTCGCGCGACCGGTGGATCGCCCACGATCCCTCCGCCGTGACCGCCTGGATCCAGTCGCCGGCCATCCATCGAAGCTCCGTCACCGCGGACGGCAGTTCGTGGCGCCAGTCGCCGATTCGCAACTCCGCGCCGTAGGCTTCGAGCGTGGCGGTGTCATCGAGCACCAGCGCCTGGGTGACGCCGGCAGGCAGCGCCGCTCGCGCCGTCTCGCCGCCCGAATCCGGATCCACCCGCACGCGCCAGAGCCTTCCATTCTCCCGCCGGACGGACCAGCCATCGTCGCGGCGGTCCACGGTGCAATCGGAGCCGCCCACGACGAAGGCCCCACGCACGCCCCAGACGGTCAGGCTTTGCCCTTCGGAGTCCAGCAGACAGCCGATCTTCGGCAAGCCAGTTCCGGTCTCGCCGAAACAGGCGATCGCCGCTAACAACACGGCGGGCCTCATGGCAACCTCACGGTGACGGTGGGAGGTCCCACCTGCACGCGAACGCCAGCCGCCGCCGGCGTCGAGGGCGCCGCCGCCTTTCCACCGAACGCCAGCGCCGCCGCGCCGGCTCCAGCGCCCGCACCTGCGATCGCCACCCATTTCCACCTCGATCCCGGAGGCCGGGCCGACGGCGTCAGCCGCTTGGCGCCCTTGGCCGCGGCAGGCTCGGATACGTACTGGTTGACCACCGTTGCGGCGCGCGCCTGATCCTTGGCGGCGGTGACCCGAATCCGGACCTGACCGGGAAAGCGCCCCCAGTGAATGCCCCACACCGAAGCCTTGCCATCGGGACCCGTCACGACGACATCGGTCTTCATCCCCGACTTGAACAGGCCCGTGGCGTCGGTATCCGGCAGCCGGAAACTGACCGCCGCTCCAGCAACGGGCTTCCCCGTCTCGTCGCTCACCTGAATCGTGACCGGCCGGCCCGATTTGAACCCGGCGGTCTGAACCGCGCCCTCTCCCTCGACTACTTGCAGTTGCAGAATGGCGGAATCAGACGCCGCCCCGTGCCGCGTCCCCAACGACGTGAGGATCGCGACGGCGAGTTGCCATCGCATGAAGTATGGGTGAGACTCCGCCCACCCGAACGCGGGGACCTAATCCCGCTTGATTTCCACTACCACCGTGGTAATGTTGTCGGGACCACCGGCTCGACGAGCGGCCTCGATTAGATAGTGACATTTCGCTTCTAATGTTGCAGGGTTTTTTAGCCCATCGGCGATATTTTTTTGATCCACCACCCCGTGTAGCCCATCCGAGCACAGCAGGAGTAGTACGCCGGGCGTAGGCCGTACGGTATAGGAATGAACCCGAAGTGGGCTATCCACGCCAATTGCCATGGTCAGCACGTGCCGCATCGGGTGGGTCTTCAGCCGCTCGTCGTCGAGCCCGAGCCGCCGCCCGACCTCGTGAGCCCAAGTCTGGTCCTCCGTTATGGGGGATAGCCGCCCCGCCTCAAACAGGTAGACGCGGCTGTCGCCAACGGAGCAGACCACCATCTGGTCGCCCAAGTCGAGCACTCCGACCAACGTGGTGCCCATTCCATTGAGCCCGATGTCGGTGGACGCCTTGGCCAGCACCCGGCGGTTGGCTTCCTCGAAGGCGGACAGAAGGGTCGACTCATTTCTCAGCGGGGCTGCGCGAACGAAGTCGGCGACGGTGTCGACCGCGAGTTGGGACGCGGTTTCGCCGGCCTGCTGCCCGCCCATACCGTCGGCGAGCAGGTAAAGACCTGCTTTCGCATCGATGAGGAAGTTGTCCTCGTTATTTTTACGGACACAGCCCGCATCCGTAAGTCCAAAGGCCTCCATCATGAGTCTTTCGGAATTATACCCCGCAATCGCTGGATTCCACGCCTAATCGTAGCAAAAACTCGAACCCCGTTTGCGGAGGGTGCTGTCGGACCCTGCCGGCGCGGCTTCATGCCACCCGCTTTTCGGCGGGCGGATTGTAGTCGCACAGCTCGCAGACCCGCTGAAACAGCATCTGCGTCAAGCGCGTACGGTCGGCGAGCGTCATGTCGATGGTGGGGATCGGCGCGCCGATCCGGATGGTCACGGCGCCAGGGCGGATCACACGTCCATGCAGGGGGAGCAATTCGCGCGCGCCGATGAAGCCCATCGGAATCACCGGAACGCCCGCCTTGATGGCGATGTAGGCCGCGCCATCCTTGAACGGATCCATGGGTCCCTCCGTGCGCCCGGCCTCGGGGAACAGCAGGATCGAGATCTCTTTCTCGCCGATCACCCGCGCCGCGGCCGACATCGTCTTCAGCGACTCGCGCGGGTTGTCGTAGTGAACCGGAAGATGCCCGGCGCTGCGCAGATAGTTGCCGATAAAGGGCCAGTAGAACAGGCTCTTCTTCGCCAGGAACCGGAACTGCGCGTTGATGAACGGCAGCGCCAACGGGATGTCGTAGAACGACCGGTGGTTCGCGATGAACACGTAGTTGCCGCCGGGCGGCACGTTTTGCGCGCCCTCGACGGTGACGTGAACGCCAGAGGCGCGCAAGATCCACCGCGCCCAGAACTTCGCGATCCGGTGGTGGGTGCGCCCCGTCGCTGAAAAATACGACAGGATCACGCCGACGGTGCTGGAGACCGCGGTGATCGCGAACACGAGGGGCACGATCAGGAATGTGGAACGGATGAACGCCCAGGACATCGCTGCTGTAGGCACCCGGAGCTTGACACGGCGCGCACCGGGTGGCTAGGCTATTCTAGCGTACTTTGCCCGCCACTCCGACCTCCTCCCCCTCCATCGACGCGTCCGCCGCTTTCCGGGAAAACGAGATCCTGTTCGCCGGCGCCAACGGTTTCGTCGGCAAGGTAACGCTGGCACTGCTGCTGGACCGTTACCCGGACCTGAAGCACCTGCACGTGGTGGTGCGCGCCAAGCGGGGATTCGCGCCGCGCGAACGCTTCGACAAGGACGTGCTGAAGTCGCCGCCGCTCAAGCCGGTGATCGAGCGGCTGGACCCGGCGGTTCTGCGCGACCGCGTCACGGTGCACCAAGGCGACGTCGGCGAACCATTCTGGGGATTCAGCGAGGATAAGATCGCCGAACTCGACGGGCGGGTGAAGCTGATCATCAACTGCGCGGGACTGGTGGAGTTCACGCCGCCGGTGGACGAGTCCTTCAAGTCGAACGTGGATGGCGTCGAGAACACCATCGCGCTGGCCAAGCGCCTGGGCGCCAGGATCTGCCACATCTCCACCTGCTTCGTATGCGGCGAAAGCGACGGCCTGGTGGAGGAAGACGAGCCCGTGCCCGGATTCTATCCCCGCCGCAAGAACCGAGACGACCACAGCTTCGAATGCCACGACGAGATCCGCTTCATGCGCGAGCGGGTCCGCGAGGTCTACGCGGTGGCCAAACAGAAGGGCACGGAGAACTCCAAGGACACCAAACAGCGGCTCTCCGATCTCGGCGTGCAGCGCGCGGCCCAGTGGGGATGGGTCAACACCTACACGTACTCGAAGAGCCTGGGCGAGCAGTTGCTGGCGACCGAGCCCGGCATCGACTATACGATCGTGCGGCCGGCCATCGTGGAGGCGGCTCTCTCGTTTCCCTTTCCCGGCTGGGTGGAGGGCGGACGCACCGCCGCGCCGTTGATCATGATGGCGATGAGCGGATTGCGTCACTGGCCGCTGCGCGCCGAGGCTCCGCTCGAGGTGGTTCCGGTGGATCAGGTGGCCAGCGCGATTCTGATCGCCGGCGCGCTGCTGCTCGCGGGCGAAGGCGACCGCGTCTACCAGATCGGCACGGCGGAAGTGAATCCCATCCCGCTGCAAAAGCTTGTGGAGTGGATGTACGAGGACTACTGCAAAGCGGCGGGCCGTCCGCACTGGCTGATGCCCGGCGTCCGCATCCTGACTCCCGCGCGGTCGCGCAGTAGGGGCCAGAAGCTGCTGTCGCGCATCCAGACGGTGCATGAGATCGCCAACGGGATCAAGAAGCTGGCGCAGAAGTCGAACCTGCCGGGACGCAAGCCGATCGAACGGCTGACGCGGTCGTTCCGCACGCTCGGGATCCAGGTGAATATCCGCGAGCAGGCGTTGGCGCTGTACCAGCCCTTCATGCACGACAACCGGTTCGTGTTCGAGGCGGGCAACATCCGGCGCGCCCACGCGATGCTGTCGCCGGCCGACCGCGAACGGTTGCCCTGGACGCCGGAAAAGATCGACTGGAAGCGCTACTGGCTCGACAACGAAGTGCGCGGCATCCAGAAATGGGTGCAGGAAGAGTCGAGCAAGGGACGTTCGTTCAAGATTTGACGCCGCGGCGCCGATCTATTGGCGGATGAACTGCTCCAATTGCGGCGCGGCGGTGAGGGTGGAACAGGGCCGCCTTCCCGAGTGCGGATACTGCCGGTCGACACACGCGCCAGCCATCGGACAAGACGGAGTGCGCGTCACCGGCGGACCGGTGGGGCGGGATTGTCCGATTTGTTCGATCCCGCTGGTGGCGGGGGCCGCGGGCCGTTTCCCGGTGGCGGTCTGCCCGCGGTGCGCGGGGCTGCTCGTGTCGATGCGGTCGTTCGCCAAGCTGGCGGGCCATCTCCGGTCGGTATCGCGGAAATCGGAGGAGGCGCCGGAACCGCCCGATCCGGCCGAACTCGAACGACGCCTCTTCTGCCCCGGCTGCGGCGCTCACATGCACACGCATCGCTACTGCGGCCCTGGCAACATCGTGATCGACAACTGCGCCGTGTGCGAGTTGAACTGGCTGGACGAACGCGAACTGCAGCGCGTCGCCACCGCGCCGGACGCGTCCGATGTGCTACCCCGGCGTCACTTCGGTGAGCTCGCGTAGCGGACGCGCCGCGGTCCGATACTCCACGGGCGGCGCCGTTTTGGAAAGCCGCCAGAATGTCCGAGACCGAGCCTGTGACCGATCGTCTTGTCCGGCTGTGCCACCGGGCTTGTGACCGAAAAAGCTGTTTTTTCATCATGTTAGCGAAATGGGTCTACGCTTGCTTCAATCCGGTTCATGACTCGCCCAGCAATCATTCCAGTCATGCTCGCGCTATTCGCGGCATCGGCGGACGCGGACCCCAAGAAGCTGTCCAAGGAGTTGCACGGCACGCAGCCATCCGCACTCGTGGATGTCATCGTACAATTCGACCCGTCCAACAAGACCATCGCCAATATCCTGAAGCTCAGAGGACAGACGAAAAAAGAGTTCCGAGTATTTACCGGCATTGCGTTGCGCCTCCCGGCCAATGCGGCCGCCGCGCTTGCCACGGTGCCTGGCGTCAAATATGTCTCGGTCAATCGTAAGGTCGAAAAGAAGCTCGAGTTCGCCGAACCCGGTGTGTTCGCAGACATCGCCTATCAGAACGGCTACAACGGCGCCGGAGTCGGCGTGGCGGTCATCGACAGCGGAGTCACCCCGCATGGGGACCTCACATACGGCGGCGCATCCCGGGTCGTCTACTCGGAGAACTTCGTCGCGGGAACCACGAGCGCGGCGGACGCCTACGGCCACGGCACTCATGTCGCCGACATCGTCGCCGGCGACGCGACCCAATCGACCGGAACCGGGACTACGCGCAAGTTCCAGGGAATCGCGCCGCGCGCGAATATCATCAACCTCCGAGTGCTCGATCAGAACGGAAGTGGCGACGACATCGCCGTGATCTCCGCGATCGACCGGGCCATCGAGCTCAAAAGCCAGTACAACATCCGCGTGATGAACCTTTCGCTTGGCCGGCCGATTCGGGAGTCCTACACCCTCGATCCGCTGTGCCAAGCGGTGGAGCGAGCCTGGCAGGCCGGCATCGTGGTGGTAGTGGCGGCGGGCAACCGCGGCCGGGACAATTCGATGAACAACAAGGGTTACAGCACCATCGGCGCGCCCGGCAACAGCCCTTGGGTGATCACCGTGGGAGCCATCAAGGACAACCGCTCGAATTCCCGCGCCGACGACCGCATGGCCAGCTTCCGTTCCAAAGGACCCAGCCTCATCGACGGCGTCGTGAAGCCGGACCTGGTGGCGTCGTGAAGCCGGACCTGGTGGCGCCGGGCAACCGGATCGTGGCGGCGATGGCCGCGGGCTCGACGCTTGCCGCTCGCTACCCCAATCAGGTCATCGCGCAGAGCTACTACCGGTCGGACGGAACCGGCGCCGGTCCGTATCTGGAACTCAGCGGAACCAGCATGGCAACGCCAGTGGTCGCGGGCGCCGTGGCGCTCATGCTGCAGCGCGATCCGAGCCTCTCTCCGGACACAGTGAAGGCGCGGCTGATGAAAACCGCCACCAAGGGCGGCTTGCCGGCCGCTGAGACCTATGTGGATTCGGTGACGGGGATCGTGTATCCGATTCAATACGACATCTTCACGGTCGGCGCGGGCGAATTGGACGTCTGGGCGGCCCTCAACTCGACCGCGGCCGCTCCCGCCGGTGTCCGGGCGCACTCCCCCAAAGCCTTGTTGAATGCCGCCACGAATACCGTGTCTGTCAGCGCGGCCAACGGCGTCTGGGGTCAACCGGTGATCTGGTCCTCCGATCCAGCCAACTGGTCCGCGAACATCATCTGGGGAGACACGCTACTGACCACTAGCGGAAACGTCGCCGGCAACAACGTCATTTGGGGAGACAACATTATCTGGGGAGACAACATCATCTGGGGAGATTCTTCGCAATTCTCGGAAGCGCTGTCCGCGGTGGGGGACCGCTAATTCAGCCACTGGGAATCGAGGAGTCTGACATGTCTACAAAAGCAAGAGCCTATATCTCGGCCATTATCGTGGCTGGGGCGGCCCTGGTGCTGTGGTCAGTGCTAAACTGGCAAGCCCCCGCTCCACTGCGCTTCGGTCTCTATCTAACGCTCGCCCTCATTGCATCGGCGATGAAGGTGCGCCTGCCTGGCCTCGAGGCCACGCTCTCCCCTGGTTTTGTCATGGTTCTCGTCACGGCGAGCACGTCGAATTGGACGGAGACCGCCATCCTCAGCCCCTTGGCCGGCGCGATGCAAAGTCTCGTTGGAGCGAAGCGGCGGCCCAAGTGGTTTCAGATTGCTTTCAATGCGGCCAATCTTACTCTGGCCGGCGTCCTCGCGAACTTGTTCTCGGGCGCCCTGGCCGCGTCGGCCCCCACTGAAGGAACTGGATTCGCCCGGCTGTGTGTCGCCCTGGTGGTCCTGTACTTCTTCAACGCAACCACCGTCTCCGTGGTGGTCTGCCTCGTCCAGAACCGTCCGTTGCGCACCATCTGGCGGCTGTGCAATTACTACTCGATCGTCGGTTACTTCGTCGGCGCGGTCCTGGCGTGGATGGTGCTGGAAAGCACCACGTTGGGATGGGCAGGCACGTTGACCGTGTTCGCGCTAGTCTATCCGCTGTATCTGTTCCATCAAAGCTGGATCGAGGAACGGCAGTCGCGGCCGGCTTGAACCCGGCCTCTGTTGCGCGAGCGGAGAATCGAAGGGGAGCGGGCCAGGCCACGAGGTCTCGGCCCGCTTGGCCCGTTGTGGGCCCGGCGCGGGTCCGGCGCCTACCCCGGGGTCACTTCGGTGAGTTCCAGCACGAGACGCGCACCACAGCCAGTGCACACCAAGCCATCCTCCGCCATGTACACAGCGACCGAATCGCAAGACGCGCACGCGACGGCGGGATCGGCCGGATCGGGCAACGGGTCCGGCGGCGTGGCGCCCCTCACCTTGCCGCCGGCGAGCGTGGTGACCGGCTCGAACGTCGCGTAGCACTCCGCGCAGACGTGGTTGAAGCAGCAATGCGGCGCGCAGCTATACGACACGTCAACCGATCCGCACAACGGGCATCGAATCTCGAGTTTCCGCGTCTTCATCGGGGTCCTCCCTTGCGGCCGCGGCGTTCGAGCACCGCGTTGAAGGCGCAGCCCACGCAGGCGATCGCCGCCATCACGTACATCCACACCAGCAGCGCGATTACCGTCGCCAGCGACCCATACATCACGTTGTAGTTCGCCAGGTTACGGACATACCAGCCAAATCCGGCGGTGGCCAACAGCCAGAGCACCGTGGACACCAGCGCCCCCTGCCACACGGCGCGCAGCGGCCGCGCCTTTGCGGGTCCCAGACTGAACAACAACGATGTGACGGCCACGATGGTCGCCAGGGCGATCGCGAACCGCGCGATCTGACCCGCGAACAGGATGCCCAGCGTGAGCGGTTCGCCTTCCGGTACGCCCTGCAGCCACCGGATCGCCCACGCCTCGGTCCGCGCGCCCGCCAGAATCAGAGCGGACGCGGCCACGGCCGGCAACGCGGTGGCGAACATGAGCAGCGCCGCCATCGCGCGCTGGCGCAGGAACGGCCGTCCGGATGGCGTTCCGTTCACCGCGTTGAATCCCTCCATCAGCGACAACATGAGGCCGGAGCCGGCGTAAACCGCCAGCGCCGCCGCGCCGATCAACAGCAGCACCGGCTTCTGGCCCGACGCGGCGAAGCGCGCCAGCACCAGATCCTGCGTTCCCGGCGGCAGGATACCGGCGAGAAACTCCGCCAATAACTGCTGTACGGGCGCGGCCTCCACCTGCACCAGGATCGCCGCCGCCGCGCTCAGCACGGGGAACAGCGCCAATAGACCGGAGTAGGCGGCGCCCTTGGCGATCGAGAAACAGTTCTTGCTGTAGGCGAGCACGAACGCCCGCCGCATCACCGTGCCAAACCGGCGGACACTCATGCGCGCCGCCTCCGCCGCTCGCGCAAAACCAGCGCGATCGAGGCCGCCCAGGCGAGCAGACTGACGACGGTCAACGCGACCTGCTCGAACGGCGGCCGGTACGCCAATTCGATGACCGCCGCCGCGGCCGGCTTCGGCCGCAGCAGGATCAGGTCCATCGCGTCGGGCTCGGCGTGCAGCGGCGCGCCGTCCTGCGTGCCCGTCCAGCCCTTGTTCCACGCCACTCTGGTCGAGACGAGCATCCCTTCCGGAACAGGGCCGGTAATCCGGAACCGGCTCGTCCCCAGCCACTCGAACTTCAGCCGCCGGGCCGGGTCGTCCATCGCCTTGACGAAGCACTCGAGGATCGTGGCGTTCGCCGCCAGCGGCCGTGACTGCGGATACTCGCTCCCCGTAACCAAATGCGCGAATCCGGTGAAGGGCACGCGATAGACGTAGTTGTCGCCGTCCTCCCAAACCTTGGGCAGCGCGGCCGGGAACGCGTCCGGATTCAGGATGTCGCGCCAGTGTTCGCTCGACCGCGGCCCGTGGACCGCCAGATACTCCACACCCGCGGCGCGCATCAGCAGAATGGCGTCGGCGGCGCGGCGCTCCGGCTTGCCGCCCTGCCCCGTCCGGATGAAGTAGTTGAAGTAAACGGCCGACCGGTTGGTCAGCCCCGACTCGAACGTCCCGTGCACCTGCTGAACCGGGAACCACGAGTTGATGCGGAAACGCGTGCCGCCGCCGAGATAGACGCGCCCCTCGGAACCGCGCGATGCGAGAAATTCGGCAGTCCGGTACTCCACCGTATTCTGGCGCGGAGTGGGCCGAAGCTGGATCCACGTACTCTCCACGTAGGTCCGCGCCTGGGTAGGCCACAGCACGATCCAGACGCCGAACAGCGCCATTCCGGCGTCCCGCACCCATCGCCGCGGCTGCGCAAGGAACCATCGCAGCGCCTCCGAAAAAACCGCCGCGAAGAAGAACTCCACCTCGAGCGCGTACCGGCGCGATTCGGGGATGGTATCGACGCCGTACCAGTAGTGTCCGCACACGATGAACGCGAAGCCCACCAGACAGATCGCCAGAAACGCGTGGTAGTGGCGCGCCGGGCGCCACCACACGAAGATCCATCCCGCCGCCAGTATCCCGGCCACGGCGCCGAACAGCGCCCATTGCGTGGTCTGGAGCTTGTAGTTGAACGCGTCGGCCGGCCAGTTGAACATCGTGGTCTGGACGAAGCCGGGCGTTAGCCAGAACGCCGCCAACAGATATCCGAGCAACGCCGCCCCCAGCAACCGCCCCGGCGCGAAGCCATGCTCGTGCTGGGTGGTGGTTCCCACGATCAGCATCGCCAGGCAGCACCATGCGGCGGCCAGACAGGCCACCCAGTTGGTCAGCGAGATTGCGGCGAGCAGCGCCGCCGCCGCGAACACGTGCCAGAACCGGCGCCGGGTCGCCGCGTGCCAACAGGCGATCAGGGTGAGCGGCAGCAGCATGAGTCCGGTGTTGTGCGGCCCCTCGCCATATTTGATCAGCGCCTGCACGCGCCACGGCACGTAGCTGATGCCGAGATCCTTCTGAATCGCCGGGAACAGGGTGTAGGACGGCGAGAAGAACGTGTAGAGCAGCGCCGCGACGATGGCCCACTTGCGGTTCCGCGTGAAGTAGAAGACGAAGAGAAACAGCGTCACCGGGCCAAGGCACGCCGCCGTGGTGACCACCAGCCGGTAGACGTGCTCCGCCTTCAGCATCGGAAGCAGCCAGATGCAGACCGCGCTCGCGTACGGCACGGCCGGTAGATACCAGTCGTGCGCCGGCAGCCCGAGATACTGGTACGGGTTCCAGCCGAACGGGTTGGGGTGATCGGAGAAGAAACGCGCCATCGACGCGTATCCGCCCTCGATCGAGTCGCGGTACTTGCCCTCGCCCGGAAGGAAGAACGGCGCGTTCAACGCGGCGTTCAGGAGGAAGATGCAGAGAGCGGCGAGGACCGTCTTGCGGCCAGGAGCCATAGTAGGACCAAGATCGATGCTATCGTAACGGCGCGGCCCACGCGATTCTCGAGCGGCGTTTCCCAGCGCAGTTCGATCCGCCGTTCGCCCGGGCCAGGGTCGATCAGCATGAATCCAGCGGGGTCCGGCTCCACGCGGATCTCGCGCCCGTTGTCGAACGCGCGCCAGGGCGCGTCCCACGATTCCTGCACGACGATCGCGTCGCCCGGCTGCAACGACGCGGTGAGGCGAAAATGTTCCGGCGCGGGCCGCTCGACCGAGACGCGGCGGTCCGGCCCGGCCTCGATTAACGCAACGTACGACCGCAGGGGAGCTTCGCCCTTGCCCGCCACGTAGGCGGGGCCGTTGGCGCGAATGGCGGCGGCATCGACCACGCGGGCCAGTTCGGGAAAGCGCCGCGGAATCTCGTAAACCCAGTTGTCCTTGCCGTCGTCGTACAGCGCCTTCAGTTTGCCGATGAAGCGCTCCGGGTTCTCCCAGTCGTGATAGATCTCTTTCGACGCCTTGCCGTTCACCGAGATCGCCGAAACACCCACGGCTTGCATCCACGCGGCCACGAAGTCCGGGGACGTATCGGTGACGGCGGCGTAGTACGAGTACACGGTGTTCATGTTGAGCACGCCCTGCTCGGATCCGCCACCCGCCTGCGCCTGGCTTTGCCAGACGTTGAACCAGAACCGAATCGATCCCGTCACCAGCACGCGCCGGTCCGGAAGATTGCGCGCGATCCAGTCCTGCATCTTGTACTCGATGCGTTCGGCGTACTTCGCATCCCCCGAATAAAACGTGTGCGCGCGGCGGACCCAGCCCTTGCACACCGTGATTGACCAGAACAACAGCGCGACGACCGCGAACTTGGCGATCCAGCCCCGGCGCCACATCCAGGCGCAAACCGCGACAGCCAGGAGGATCAGCACCAAGTCGAGTTCCGGAACCAGCCGCTCCGGCTCGCCCGAGATGCGAAAGCCGATCCATCGGTTCCCCAGCACGTTCAGGGAGAACAGAGCCGAGGAACCGGCCACGAACACGATCCACGCGTCGCGTGTGAACCGCCAGGTGAGCGCCGCGATTGCAGCGGTTACGCCGAGCGCCAGCCACACGGACCACAGATTGCCAGGATTGGAGACGAGCGCCATGTTCCGCGCTGTGATCGCCACATACGAGGGCACGAGCCAGACGGCGGTAAGTCCATAGGCCAGCGCGGCGATGGCGAACGAGCGGGGAAACACGCGCCAGTCCCGCGTCTCCACGAACACCGCCCAGACGGCGATGGGAAAGAACGTGGCGAGCGCGGTGGCGCCGTAGAAGTTATTCGTCGCGACCATGGCGCAGCACGGCGCCGCAAGTCCGAGATGCCGGTCGCGGCCCGGCCGCAGTCCGATCCACGCGGCCGCCAGCGCCCAGGGAATCCAGGCGAACGCCGACATATGCGGACCCTCGCCGTAGCGGATCAGCACGTTGAGGCGCATCGGCCAGTACCGGCTGCCGGCGCTATCCAGGCGCATGTGCTCCATGAGCAGATAGGCGGGCGAAAGCGTGGCGCAGGCCGCCGCCGCGATCCACGCCCAGCGCCGGGATCGCATCGCGGTGGCCACGAACGCGTATACGCCCGCCACGCCGAAACAGTACAGCAGGGCCACGTAGATGTGATAGCCGCGCGCGGCGGAAACACCGAGCAGCTTCGCCAGGATCGCCGGGCCGTAGTGGATGCCGGGAGGATACACATAGTCCCACCGCGTGCCCAGATACCAATCGGGCTGCCATTGGGGATGGGGCCAGCGTTCCAGCAGATAGCGCGCGCCGGCGATGAAGGTGGCCTCGATCGAGGCCCAATTGTTCAGGTACTCGATCCCGAACAGGGGCCGGATCAGAAGGGCGGTGAGAAGGAAGATCAGCGCGCAGTCGCGCTTACGCATGCACCATGTCCGCGTAACGGCGGCGCAGGGACTGGAACTGCCGGCTCCGCCTGACGCCGGTTCGATGCAGAATGTAGCGGAAAAGCAGCCACAGGATCGACAGACCGTAGACGCTGCTCTGGACGAACGAGGCCGAGGACGCCTGCGGGAAGTAGCGGGTCGGAACCGGAACCTCCGCCACCCGCGAGCCGACCTCGACGAACTGCGCCATGATCTCCTGGTCGAAGATGAAGTTATCGGAGTTGGTCTCCAGGTTCACCGATTCGAGCGCGTCGCGTGTGTAAGCCCGGTAACCGGTGTGATACTCGGCGAGCCGCAACCCGAAGGTGCTGTTCTCGCACCGGGTGAGGAAGCGGTTGGCGACGTACTTCCACCAGGGCATCCCGCCTTTCATCGGCTGGCCGCCCAGCAGTCGCGAGCCAAGCACCACGTCGGCCTCGCCCCGTTCGATGGGAGCGATCACCTGCGGCAGCAGCGTCGGATCGTACTGGTAGTCCGGGTGGACCATGACGATGATATCCGCGCCGGCCTTGAGCGCCTCGCGATAGCAGGTCTTCTGGTTGGCGCCGTAGCCGTAGTTGCGGTCGTGCGCGAAGATCCGCAAGCCGAGTTCGCGCGCCACGCGCACGGTATCGTCCTTGGACCCGTCGTCCACCACGATTACCCGGTCCACCAAGTGGTGGGGGAGATCGTCGTAGGTCATGCGCAGGGTCTTGGCGGCGTTGTACGCCGGCATGACGACCACTACTTTCGCCTTGGTTTTGACTGCGGCCCCCATGGTTTTTTATCGCGCCTCTACGACGAATTGATATGCGAATAGCTGCTTGCGGAGTCGAGCTAAATCATAGCATATCCGCTCCGCGGCCGATACCCACGGAGTACCATCCGATGCGGGGAATCGCAACCCCACGGGGATGCCGCTAGGCCAGACGGCCTGGAAGGAGAGTCCGGCGCGGCGGAACAGTTCGTCCCATCCGTCCCAGGTGAGGAACTGGACGTGCGTCGCGTCGAACAACCCCTTCTCTTCCTTCGGGAACCGCCCCGCCAACACAGTGAGCCGGAAGTGGATATTGGCGGAGTTCGGCAGCGAGCAGAGGAAGTGGCCGCCGGGCGCCAGATGCCGTCGAAGCCGCGTCAGGAGGCCGGCGGGATCGCGGAGATGCTCGAGGATGTCGGCGCAGACGATCACGTCGTACTCCCCCAAAGCGGGGAGTGGACGTTCGAGGTCCGCGGGGATGAAGTGGATCTCGTCCGGAATCTGGCGTGTGACGCCTTCCGGACGTTCGATCCCGGTGACCCGGTATCCGCGCGACGCCAGGATCTCGGCGAGATAGCCGTTGCCGCAGCCGGCGTCGAGCACCCGCCGCCCCCGTCCCGGCTCGGGCAGGCGGGCGAGGAGCAGCGAGTGGCTCGAATAGGGGCTGTGCTTGAGAGTGTAGTGAGTGAGCGCCGTTTCCGGCATCGCACTTAGTCCGCGAGTTCCACGTCGATCCGCTTCTGCGCCGGATCGATGGCCGAAATGCGGAAGCGGCGGATCTGGCCGGTCTGCAGTCCCTGATGCGGATCGGAAGCCGCCACCGCGCCGGCTTTCCATTTGGCCGCCAACGCCGCGATGGACGATCCGATATCCGCCGAGGACGCCTGGGCCGGCTCCTGGCCTTTCCGCGCCGGGGCCAACCGGCACATACCGTGGACGCCCTCGGCTAATTCGATCTTGGCCCGCTCCTTGCCGCCATCCACCACGCGGCCCGTCACCAGATCGCCCACTTTGTGCTCGGCAATGTACTCGTCGGCCGAAGTCGGCTCGAGCTGCTTCATGCCGAGGCGGAACCGCCGCCGCTCGTGGTCGACCTCGGTCACCTGCGCCTTGACGATCTGGCCGGTGCGCAGCATCTCCTTGGGATGCTGGAGCCGTTTGCCGTGGGTGATGTCGCCGATGTGGATCAGCCCCTCCACGCCTTCCGCCATTTCGATGAAGGCTCCGAACGCGGCGAGCGTGGACACGGCCAGTTCGACCGTGGTTCCG
The DNA here is from genome assembly GCA_005808475.1 of Acidobacteriota bacterium. Lineage (GTDB taxonomy): Bacteria > Acidobacteriota > Terriglobia > Bryobacterales > Bryobacteraceae > SYLY01. Next base: position 12,708 of record SYLY01000017.1, on the reverse strand, counting down.
ACGGGGAAGCGCTTCACCGCATCCTCCCACGGATCGCCCAGCGCCTGTTTCAGGCCGAGCCCGATGCGGCGGTCGGCGGGGTTGACGACGAGCACCACCGCTTCCACGATCTCACCCGCCTTCAAGATGTCCTGCGGCCGCCGTTGCTTCTTCGACCACGACCTCTCGGAGACGTGGATCAGACCTTCCACTCCGGGCCGCAGTTCGACGAAGGCGCCGAAATCGGCGAGGCGGGCCACCTTGCCTCGCAGCTTGTCGCCCACGTTGATCTCGCGAAGAGCGACGGTCCAGGGATCGTCCTGGAGCTGCTTCATTCCGAGCGAGATCTTGCGGGCCTCGCGGTTGACCTTGAGGATCTTGACCTCGACCTGATCGCCCTGCTTGACGATATCGGACGGCTTGGCGCTCCGCACCCAACTCATGTCGCTGACATGCAGCAGTCCGTCGACGCCGCCGATATCGACGAACGCTCCGAACTCCATCACGCTCCGGACGGCGCCCAGGAGCACAACGCCCTCTTGCAGCGCGTCGAACGCGGCCCGCTTGACGGCCGAGGCGCGTTCCTCGAGCACGGAGCGGCGGTCGACGACGACATCCTCTTTCTCGGTGTCGAGCTTGGTGATGCGGCACTCGATCGACTGGCCAACCAGTTTGTCGAGTTCGGCCTGGTCGCGCGCGCCGCTGCGAGAGACGGGAAGAAACGCCCGCGCGCCGACATCGACGCGCAAGCCGCCCTTCACTGACTCGAGCACCGTGCCCGTGATGACGGCTTTTTCGTCGAACGCCTTCTGGAGCCCGCTCCAGTCCTTGGGCACGAAGATCTTGATCGTGGACAACCGGTGGTAGCCATTCTCGTCGAGCGGCCCGACGGTCACCTTGACCATTTGCCCGGGCGCGATCTTGGGCTGCCCGGAAGCGTCCTTGGCCAACTGGCCCAACGCGAGGATGCCTTCGTGCTTGCGCCCGATGTCGACGAAGGCGCCGCCGGGGGTCACCGACACCACGCGTCCGTCGGTGGCGGGGATGGACTCCTCGGCGCCGGCGGCGCGCGCCGGAACCTTCTTGTGCTCGTGCTCGAACTCGTTCAGAATGTCGGCGAACGACGTTTCGCCGGCCGCGGTAGTGGGCTCTTCCGCGGAGGCGTGAATAGGATGAAGCGGATTCATTGGGGAAGCGAGAGACTCCCGTCTATTTTGGCACAATCGAAGAGAGACATGACGGCAACCCCGGAGCAACCGCGCGGCGCGACGGTACGTCCTGAGGACGTGGCTTGGCTGTTGTTGTTCGTTTCGCTCGCCGCCGCCAGTCCGCGCGTATCCAACGCGGAGATGGAGTTGCTGGCGGCGATCGCCGCGTTTCAGATCGCCGAACCGCGCATCGGCTTCTTCCGGTCGGGCTCCGGCGTGGCCGGATCGATCGCGATCAAACTGGGGCTGGCGTATCTGTTGATCGGCGTGACCGGAGGCATCGCGTCCAGTCACTATCCGATCCTCATGGTTCCGGTGGTGGCGGCGGCGACGGCGCTGGGCGCGTGGGGCGCGTTCGCGGCGACGTGCGCGGCGGCGTTGTCGTACTTGTCGTTCCTGTTGTTTCTCGATTTCACGCGCCTCGAGATTCCGCCCGATCAGATTCGCGAAATCTGCTTGCGGCTGCTGATGATCGCCACGGTGGCGCTGGTGACGTATCAGCTCGCCGCCGCCACTCGCGATCAGCACCGCCAATACACGGCCACGGCGGCGAAGCTCGAAGCGGCCGAGGCGGCGGCGCGCCGCGGCGAGCGTCTGGCCGCGCTCGGGCAATTGACCGCCGGCCTGGCGCACGAACTGCGCAATCCGCTGGGGACCATGAAAGCGTCCGCGGAAGTGTTGGCGAAGAATCTTCCCGAGGGCAACGACGTCGCGCGGGAACTGGCCGGCTACATCGGCGCGGAAGTGGACCGCACCAACACGCTGGTCACGCGATTTCTGGATTTCGCCAAGCCGCTTCGGCTCGAGAAGTCGCCGGGCGATCTGCACGAAACGCTCGACCTCGCGGCGGCGAGGCTCGAGAAGGATCCGTCCAGCCCGCGCGTGGGCGTGCATCGCAACTATTCGCCGGACGTGCCCGCGCTCGCGTTCGACGCCGATCTGATCGAACGCGTGTTCTTCAATCTGCTGCTCAACGCGGCGCAGGCGAGTCCGGAGGGCGGCGTGGTGACGCTGAAGACGCGCTCCGCGGAAGGCGCCGTGGAGGTGTCGGTGATCGATCGCGGCGGCGGCATCGATCCCGCCAATCGAGAAAGCATTTTCAATCCGTTCTTCACGACGAAAGCGTCGGGCGTCGGGCTGGGCTTGGCCATCGTCGCCAAGATCGTGGACGAACACGGCGGCAAGATCGCCGTGGAAAGCGAGCCGGGACAGGGCAGTACGTTTCGCGTGCTGCTGCCATTGGCATGAAACCCAAAATACTGATCGTCGAGGACGAAGACAAACTACGCCGCGTGATCGAACTGCAGTTGCGAGGCGCCGGCTTCGAGGTGGAGCAGGCGCGCACCGCCGAGCAGGCCGTGCCCATGGCGCCGAACGTGGGGCTCATCCTCACCGATCTGCGGCTGCCGGGAATGACAGGGCTCGAACTGCTCGCCCAGCTTCGCAAGGAGAACTCGCAGGCGCCGGTGATCGTGATGACCGCGTACTCGTCGGTGGAAACCGCCGTGGAGGCGATGCGCGCGGGCGCGGCCGATTTCCTGCCCAAGCCGTTCTCCATGGATCACATGATGACGGTGATCCAGAAGGCGCTCGACTACCGGGAACTGCGCGCCGAAAATCGCAATCTCCGGGAGCAGCTCGGCGCGCGGTACGACATCGCCAACATCGTCGGCGAATCCACCCAGATGCAGGCGATCTTCGAAACCGTGAAGCGCATCGCTCCCACGCGGTCCACGGTGCTGCTCGCCGGCGAATCGGGCACGGGAAAGGATCTCATCGCGCGCGCGATCCACTTCCAATCCACGCGGCGCGACAAGCCGTTCGTGAAGATCAACTGCACCGCGATCCCCGAGAATCTGATGGAGAGCGAACTGTTCGGCTACGAAAAAGGCGCGTTCACCGGCGCCAACGTGTCCAAGCCCGGCAAGTTCGAACAGGCCGACGGCGGCACCGCGTTCCTCGACGTGATCGGCGACGTGCCGATGGCCGTGCAGGTGAAGCTGCTGCGGATCCTGCAGGAGCGCGAGTTGGAGCGGCTCGGCTCGAACAAGACGCGCCAGATCGACGTGCGCGTGATCGCGGCCACCAACGTGGATCTGCGCCAGGCGCTCGAGCAGGGCACGTTCCGCGAGGATCTGTTCTACCGGTTGAACGTGATGCCCATCGAGATTCCACCACTGCGCGAGCGGCCGGAAGATATCCCCGCGCTGGCCCGCCGCTTCGTGGCGAAGTTCTCGCGCGAACTGGGATCGGCGGCCGACTCCATCTCGGCCGAAGGGATGCAGATCCTGCGCGAGTACCGCTGGCCAGGCAATGTCCGGCAGTTGGAGAACGTGATCGAGCGCAGCATGCTGCTGTCCCAGGGCGCGCGGCTGGAAGCCTCCGACATCAAGCTGGACACCGAACGAAAGCCGCGGCCGGATCTGGGTTCGCACTTCATCCCGGAAGGCATGACGCTGGACGAATACGAGCAGGCGATCCTGCGCGAAGCCCTGCGCCGCGCCGGCGGCAACAAAAGCCAGGCCGCGCGGATGCTGGGGCTGACGCGCAACGCGCTGCGCTACCGTCTGACGCAAATGGGCATCGAAGCTTGATGGACCGGCGCTGCCGGCAGGTACAATGGCTGTTCCATGAACTTCGACACGCCTTCCGCGCCCGCGCCGGATTCGTCCGGCCTCCCCTGGTACCGCCAACTCAATAGCTACCACTGGCTGGTGCTGGTGGTGGCCAGCCTGGGATGGCTGTTCGATACGATGGACCAGCAACTGTTCAACCTGGCCCGCCGTCCGGCCATCACCGAGCTGCTGGGCGCGCGCCCTGGAGATCCCGCCGCGGCAGGCCGCATCGCCGAATTTTCCGGCTACGCGACCATGATCTTCATGATCGGATGGGCGTCGGGCGGCCTGTTCTTCGGCGTGCTGGGCGACCGCATCGGCCGCGCCAAGACGATGATCGTCACCATCATTCTCTATTCGATGTTCACGGGCCTGAGCGCTCTGTCGACGGGCGTGTGGGATTTCTCAATCTATCGATTCCTGACCGGACTCGGCGTGGGCGGACAGTTCGCGGTCGGCGTGGCGCTGGTGGCGGAAGTGGTGCCGGCGGCGGCCCGGCCGTACGCGCTCGGAACCTTACAGGCGACTTCGGCCATCGGCAACATGATGGCGGCGATGGTCGGCATCGGGCTCGGCAAGCTGGAACAATCGGGCGCGATCGGATCGGCTTGGCGGTCGATGTTCCTGGTGGGCGCGCTGCCGGCCTTGCTCGCGATCGTCGTATTCCGCAAGCTGAAGGAGCCCGAGCAGTGGCAAGCCGCCCGCGCGGCCGGCGGACAGAAGCTCGGCTCGATGGGCGAGTTGTTCTCCGACCAGCGCTGGCGCCGCAACGCGATCGTGGGGATGATTCTCGCCTTCGCCGGCGTAGTGGGACTTTGGGGCATCGGCTTCTTCAGCTTCGATCTCATCGGGTCGGTGCTCGACAAAACGTTCCGCGCGCAGGGAATGCCAGAGGCCGAGATCGCGGGCCGGAAGACGATGTGGACCGGCATCACGTCGCTGCTGCAAAACGCCGGCGGATTTTTCGGAGTCTACGCGTTCACCTATCTCACCGCCATCACCGGCAGGAAGAAAGCGTTCGCCGCCGCCTTTGTCGCGGCGATGATGGCGACCGCGTTCGCGTTCTGGAACCTGAAAGACTTCTCCGACATCTTCTGGATGATCCCGTTGATGGGCTTCTCCCAGTTGATGCTGTTCGGCGGCTACGCCATCTATCTGCCGGAGCTGTTCCCGACGCGGCTGCGCAGCACGGGCACGTCGTTCTGCTACAACGTGGGCCGGTTCGTGGCGGCGCTCGGCCCATTGACGCTCGGGCTGCTCACCAGCCGCTTCTACGTGGACAAGCCGGAGCCCATGCGCTACGCCGGGGTCACCATGTGCCTGGTGTTCCTGGTGGGGTTGGCGGTGCTGCCGTTCGCGCCGGAAACCAAGGGCAAGCCGCTTCCGGAATAGTCGATCGTCAAGGGGGCGGACCACCGGACGGCGGCCGCCCCCGTGGGCGCTATTTGGGCATCGAGTCGCGATTCACCACGATGCGGTCGATCATGCCGTACGCCAGCGCTTGATCGGGCTCCATGATGTAGTCGCGGTCGACGTCGCGCGCGATGCGGTCCACCGACTGGCCGGTGGCGTTGGCGAGAATGCCGTTGAGGATCTCCCGCATGCGCAGAATCTCGCGCGCGTAGATATCGATGTCGGCGGCCTGCCCGGCCAGTCCGCTCATCGACGGCTGGTGAATCAGAATGCGCGAATGAGGCAGGCTGAACCGCTTGCCCTTGGTTCCGCAGGCGAGCAGCACGGCGGCCATCGACGCCGCTTGGCCGACGCAGTAGGTGACGATGTCGGGCTCCACCAGATTCATCGTGTCGAGAATCGCCAGCCCGGCGGTGATCGACCCGCCCGGCGAGTTGATGTAGAGCGAGATGTCCTTTTCGGGATCTTCGGCCGTCAGGAACAGGATCTGCGCGATGACCAGATTGGCCACTTGATCGTCGACAGGCGTCCCGAGGAAGATGATGTTCTCCTTGAGAAGACGCGAGTAGATATCGAACGCGCGCTCGCCGCGGGCGGTCTGTTCCACCACCATCGGAACCAGGACGGAGTTCAGCGCCTCCACCTGTCGTTCGGCTCCCTGAAAGGGATCGAGTGTGCGCTTGGGTGTACGAATCAACATAAAGGTTTTATTGTTTCTTCCGGGAACCGTTCTTGCGGGGCGCCGGAGCCTCTTGCGCCGGCAACTGCCCGAGAGCGCGCCGCTTCTGCTCCAGGGAGTTGGCCACCACCAAGATCGACGTGCCCTCCAAATAATCTATGATAGACGACCGCATCCGCTTCCAGCTATCGTGCAGTCCGCACGGCGCGTCGTCCCGGCATTCGGTGCGGCCGCCGAGGCAGCGTTTGTAGTCGCTCAGGCCGTCCACGGCGTCCACGATCTGGCACAGCGAAATGTCGCGCGGCGCGATCGCCAGCGTGAACCCTCCCGTCGGCCCCTTGCTCGACCGCAGGAGTCCCTTGCGCGCCAACTGCTGCAGGATCTTCGCGAGAAAATGCGCCGGAATATCCGCCTCTCCGGCGATCTGCTTCGCCATGGCGAACTTGCCTGGCGGAACCGAGGCCAAGTGCACGAAAGCGCGAATCGCGTACTCGGCCGAGCGTGAGTAGATCATGTTGGACAGGCCCCTCGGTAAAAAACCGATATGCTTGTCCTTAATTCTACAGCCAAACGGCCCCCCGCGTCAGACTCTCGACCTCAATTCCGCGGATTGGCGGCCGCGTAGCCGGTCAGTTGCTGGTGCGTGGTGTTTTGCCACGCCTCGATATCCGGCGCGCCGATCTTGCCGAAAAAGCCGGCGATCTCCGCCCGCATGGCATCGATCTGCTTCTTGTGAGCCGCGCCGGAGATCAGGTTCTTCGTCTCGCCGGGATCGGCCTCGAGATCGTAGAATTCGCTCGGCCACTTCTCGATCCGCTGGATCAGCTTCACGTTCTCCGTGCGAAGCCCGCGGACGTAGGCGTATTCGAAGAACAGCCGGTTGCGCCATTTCGGATTTCTGCCCCGGAGGAAGTCCGCGTAGCTGCGGCCCACGCGCTTGGGATCGGCCGGAGCCTTCACGCCCACGTAGTCGAGAATTGTCGGGAAGTAGTCGTACGACGACACCATGGCGTTCATGCGCTGGCCCGGCTTGATGCGGCGCGGGTGGTTCCAGACGAGCGGAACGCGGATGGACTCCTCGTACATGTTGAACGGCCAGGTGCCGTTGCCCTTGCCCCACACTCCGTGCTGCCCGGCGTTCCAGCCTTGGTCGGCGGTGAACACGATCAACGTGTCGTCCCGCACGCCCATCTCCTCGAGCCGCTTGACCACGCGGCCCACGTTCTGGTCGACGCCGCGAATCAGCGCCGCGTAGGCGTGCTTGCTCGCGCGATTGCCGTGATGGGCCCGCAAGCCGCGGTTCTGCCATGGATGCGCCGGCGTATCGGGAGCGCAGGGGAACGTCGAGTTCTCGAACGGCTTGCGATATTCGTCCGGCTGGAACTCGAAGGGCGTGTGCGGCGCGTAGTAGGGAACCAGCAGGTAGAACGGATCCTCCTTGCCGCGGCGGCCGTCCAGGAAATCGAGCGCGAAGTCGGTGACGCGATCCGTCTTGAAGCCCTTGGTCTGGACCTTGCGTCCGTTCACCACGAACTCCTGATCCTTGTACGGACCGCCGCCGCCGGGGATCGTGGCCCAATAGTCGAAGCCCTTCTGCGCCAGATGGTCGTCGCCCCTGTGCCACTTGCCGCACATGCCGAGCTTGTAGCCGCTGGCCGCCAAATGCTCGGAGTAGGTGGGATGGCCGTCCAGCCATTTGCGCGAATTCGCCTGGAAGCTGTCCTCCGGCCGGAGCCAGTCCTGCACGCGGTGGGTGGAAGGAACCCGTCCGGTGATCCACGTCATGCGGCTGGGCGAGCAGACGGGCGTGCAGGCGAAGGCGCGGTCGAATCGCGCGCCGCCGGACGCCAGCGCGTCGATGTTCGGAGTGTGCGCGGCGCCGCAGCCGTACGTTCCCAGCGTCCAGGCGCCGTGATCGTCGGTCATGAACATGACGACGTTGGGCCGGCGCGTGGCGCCCTTGGAAGAGGTGTGAACGAACGGAGCGGCGGCTGCCGCCGTTAGAAAATGGCGCCGGTTCATGCGGGCTCCTTAGGCGATCAACTTACGAACGGGGTTTCCGTGGACATCGGTCAGGCGGAAATCGCGTCCTTGATATCGATAGGTCAGTTTCGTGTGATCGACGCCGAACAGACGCAGCAGCGTGGCGTGCAGATCGTGGACATGCACGGGATCCTCCACCGGCTTGAATCCCAGTTCGTCGGTGCGTCCCACGGTGACGCCGCCGCGGACGCCGCCGCCCGCCAGAAAGACCGACATCGCGTCGATCTGGTGATTCCGTCCGGCCGCGCCTTCCCCGCCCTCGCGCATCGGCGTGCGGCCGAATTCGCCGCCCCACGCCACCACCGTGCTGTCCAGCAGTCCGCGCCGCTTCAGATCGAGAATCAGAGCGGCGGCCGGACGGTCGACCTCGGGACACACCTTGTCCAGTCCCCTCTCTATATTGGTGTGATGATCCCAATCGGTGTGGTAGACCTGCACGCAGCGGACGCCGCGCTCCACCAGCCGCCGCGCCAGCAGGCAATTGTTGGCGAAGCTCGCCTTGCCGGGAGTGGCGCCGTACATCTCGAGCGTCGACGCGGACTCGGTCCCCAGATTCATCAGATCCGGACAGCTCGCCTGCATGCGGAACGCCATCTCGTAGGAGGCGATCCGCGTGGCGATCTCGGAGTCGCCGGTGGCGTCCAGCCGGGTCTGGTTGAGATCGCGAATCGCGTCGATCGCCCGCGACTGCCGTTCGGTGGAGACGCCGGGCGGATTCTGAAGGTTGAAGATCGGGTCGGGACCGTTGAGAAACGGAACGCCCTGATACTCGGTGGGCAGGAAGCCGCTTCCCCAGATGTCGGTGGCGTTGCGCGGCCCGCGAGGACCGCTGGTCATCGCGACGAACGCCGGCAGATCCTTCGCCTCGCTGCCGAGCCCGTACACCAGCCACGCGCCCAGGCTCGGGCGGCCCGGCACCATCGACCCGGTATGCGCCATCACCATCGCGGGCGAGTGGTTGACGTTGGTGGTCACCACCGAATTCACGATCGCGATGTCGTCTGCCACCGAGCCGACATGGCGCAGCCGGTTGGAAATCCACTGTCCACTCTGGCCGCGCCGCTCGAACTTCGACCGCGTGCCATACAGCTTCGGCGCCGCCATCCGCTCCATGAAAGCGAAGCGCTTGCCCTCGAGCAGGGAAGGCGGCGTGGTCTGGCCATTCATTTCGGCCAGCTTGGGCTTGTAGTCGAGCAGGTCGAGCTGGCTGGGCCCGCCTTCCATGAACAGGTAGATGATGCTCTTGGCCTTGCCGCCGAAGTGCGGTTGCTTGGGCGCGGCGCCCGCCGATTCGGCGAGCAGCGACGCGAACGCGATCCGCGCCAGGCCGGTTCCACACCGCTCGAAGAAGTGGCGTCGATTGATGTGCATCATTCCCTCGTGATGAATTCGTCCGTGTTCATGAGGACGCGCGCCACGCTGGTCCAAGCGGCGAGTTCGGGATCGGCGGCGCCGGCCATCTTGGCGGCCTCCTCGGGCCTGGTGCGAAAGTCGTCGAGTTCCACCGAGTAGAGCCGCGCCAGCCGGTCGCGCTCGGACGCGAGCGGATCGCGAGCCAGCGCCAGTTGGAACGCCAAGCCGATCCGGGCATCGGGCGCCGCTTCCTTCACGATGCGCGACGCGAAGCCACGCGCCAGTTCGTGGAACGCCGCGTCGTTCAGCAGCGTCAGCGCCTGCAACGGCGTGGTGGTGCGCGACCGCCGCGTGCAGGCCATCATCGCTCCCGGCTGGTCGAACACCACCAGCGCCGGATGCGGCGTGATCCGCCAGAAGTGCGTGTACATGCCGCGCCGGAAACGATCCGCGCCCTTGCTCTCTTTCCACGACTTCTTCACTTGGCTCGCGTCCATGGCGCCATCGGGCTGCGGGGGGAACACACTCGGGCCACCGGTCTTCGGCTCCAGCAGGCCACTGGCGGCCAACGCCGCGTCGCGCACGATCTCGGCATCGAAGCGCAGCCGGTTCTGCCGCGCCAGCAGCGTGTTGCGAGGATCCACGCGCGCGGCATCGGCGCGGAACGCCGACGACTGCCGGTAGACCGCCGATGTCGCGATCAGGCGGTGGATCGCCTTCTGGCTCCAGCCGCGCGCCACGAACTCGGTTGCCAGCCAATCGAGCAGTTCGGAATGCGACGGCTTGGCGCCTTGCGTGCCGAAGTCGTTCTCCGTTTCGACGATTCCGCGCCCGAAGTAGTGGCTCCAAATCCGGTTCACCGTCACCCGCGCCAGCAGCGGATTTGCCGGATTCACCGTCCACTTCGCCAGATCGAGCCGGGTGAGCGGATCCTTGGAAACCGGCGCGGCATGAAACCCGGCGGGCATGGATGGGAACACGCGAACGCCGCGGCGCAGGAAGTCTCCGCCCAAATGGATGAACGTCTCGCGCGGTTCCGGAAGGTTGCGCATTACCAGCGACAGTTCCACTTTTGGCAGTTGCTTCTTCAGCGCGGCGATGGTCTCGTTGCGCGCCGCCAGTCCGGCGTCGCCGCCCTTGGGCTTGGCGCGTTCCTTGTAGTCGAACCGCTCCTTGTACAGCGCCAGCATCTGCTCGCGGAGCGCGTCGTACCGCGCCGTGTCCGCCGGTTTTCCGAGCGCGAGCAAGGGCCGGTGCGTCACCTCGAGGTCGTTGGTTTCGGAAAACGGCGGAAGCGCCGGACCGTACTCGTCGACGTTGTTGAAGAAGGCGAAAAGCTGGTAGTATTCGCGCTGCGCGAGCGGATCGAACTTGTGATCGTGACAGCGCGCGCAACCGGCCGAAAGCCCCAGGAACACGGTGCCGTAGGTATCCACGCGATCGGAGACCGCTTCCACGCGATACTGCTCGCGATCGGTCCCGGCCTCGATCTGTAGCAGTGAATTGCGCTGGAACCCGGTGGCCACGATCTGATCGGGCGATGCGCCGGGAATCAAGTCGCCCGCGATCTGCTCCACCACGAACCGGTCGAACGGCATGTCCGAACCGATGGCGCGAATCACCCAATCCCGGTACTTCCAGATTTGGCGGGGCTCGTCGCGGCTGCCGCCGTCGGAATCGGCATAGCGGGCGAGATCCAGCCAATGGCGCGCCCAGCGCTCGCCGTAGTGAGGCGACGAGAGCAGCCGCTCCACGGCGCGCTCGTAGGCGCCCTCGGACCGGTCGGCCGCGAACAGGGCCATCTCGGCGGGCGTGGGAGGAAGCCCCGTCAGGTCGAAGGACACGCGCCGCAACAGCGTCTCGCGACTCGCCTCGGCGGATGGCGCCAGCCCCTCTTTTTCGAGCCGGGCGAGCACGAATTTGTCGATCGGATTTCGAGCGAACCCGGCGTCGCCAACCGCAGGTTCGGCCGGACGCGACGCAGGCGTGAACGCCCAATGCTTCGGCGCGGACTTCGCCTCGGGGCCGTTCATTCCATCCAGTCCGGATTCGATCCAGCGCTCCACGGCGGCGATCTCGGTTTGGCTCAGCTTGCCGCCCGGCGGCATCTTCAACTCGCCGGAGTGGCGGATCGCGCTCACCAGACGGCTCTCGCCGGGCTTTCCCGGGGCCGCGGCGGAACCGCGATTTCCGCCGGCGAGCACCGCGTCGCGAGTGTCCAGCGCCAGGCCGCTGGCGCGGTTCTTCGCGTTGTGGCAACCCTGGCACTTGGCGCGCAGCACCTCGGGTCCGCTCTGGGCGGCGAGCGCGGCCGCGCACAGCAAGATCGCCAGCAACCGCTTCACTTCGCCTTCACCGCCTTGCCGCCCTTGGTGTCGGGCCGGTTGTCGCGGACGAAACCGTCGCGATTCGGCATCTTCACCTGAGCCAGCGTCTTGGCGTCCATCGCGTCGGTCTCGCCGATCAGCCCATTGAGGAACAGCATGCGCGCGGTCAACGCATAGACTTGATCGTCGGTGAGCGTTCCGGGCCGGTCGAACGGCATCGCCCGGCGAGTGTAGTCGAACAGCGTGGTGGCGTGAGGCCAGTAGCTGCCGACGGTCTTCACCGGCTTGGGTCCGGTCAGCGATCCGTTGCCTCCGGCGAGCGCGGGCCCTTCTTCCCCGCCCTGTCCCTGATTGCCGTGGCACTTCTGGCAGCGGCGTTCGTAGATCTCGCGGCCTTGCGAGGCCGTACCGGAACCGGGCGGAAGACCGCGTCCATCGGATAGAACGGTGATGTCCTTTGCCGCGATGTCCTCGGCGCCGGCGGCGCGGCCGATCTTGTATTTCGGATCCTGCGCCATCGACGCGAAGGCGAACAGCAACGCCAGACTAAGCCTCGACACTGGTCACGCTCCCGTCGGAACCGATCTTCCACGCCTTGATCGAATTGCAGTGGTAGTTGGAATTGAGGCCGCGCGCTTCCACCAGCGTTTTGCGGTCCGGCTGCACGTAACCGGTTTCGTCGGTCGCGCGAGACGCCAGCACGGTGTCCGAACCGTCCCAGGTGAACGGCAGGCGGAACCGCGTGAACGCTTTCGGATGGCGCGGGTCCTGTAGTTGCGCCTGCGCCCACGTCTTGCCGCCGTCGGTCGTCACTTCCACTTTTTCGATTCGGCCGCGGCCCGACCAGGCAAGTCCCGAGATCTCGAGGAATCCCGCTCCCGCCACCTTGTGTCCGCCCGAAGGCGCCGTGATCACCGACTTGGCGTCCAGCTCCCAGGTGAAGATGCGAGCCTTGCCATCGGCAAGCAGATCCGTGTACTTGGAGGTTTCGTCCTTGGTGTAGAAAGGCTGATCGGCGGCGTGCAGACGATGCAGCCACTTCACGTTGATATTGCCTTCCCAACCCGGCAGGATCAGCCGCAGCGGGTAGC
>SYLY01000160.1 GCA_005808475.1 Acidobacteriota bacterium | reverse complement strand
GTTCCTGGAGCAGCGGATCTTCAAACCGCTCGGGATGAACGACACCTACATCTTCCCGCCGAAGGAAAAGTTCCACCGCATGCCCACCGCTTACATCCTGCGGGACGGCAAGCCGGTGAAATACACGTCCGATCCGCTCGGCGAAGGAAAGATGAAATTCCGCGAGGGCGCGCTCTACTCGCTGCCGGAGGGCGGCATCTACTCGACCGCCAGCGACCTGTTCGCCGTCTATCGGATGATGCTGAACAAGGGCGCGTACAACGGGGTCCGCCTGCTTTCGCCGGCGTCGGTGGAGGTGATGACGTCGAATCACACCGGCTCGCTACGGACCAGCCAACCCGGCGCCGGCTGGGGACTCGGCTGGTACGTGATCACGGAACCGGGCGGCCGGCTGTCGCTGGCTTCGGAAGGGACGTTCGGACACGGCGGCCGTTACGGCACGTTCTGCTTCGTCGATCCGAAACGCGACATGATCGGGATCTTCATGATCCACCGCGAGGGTGGCGCCGACGAGCGGCAGGCGTTCGTCGAGATGGCGTACGCGGCGGCGCTCGAGTGATTCGGCGCCGCGGCAATCTTCACTCTGGGCGCGGAACATTGCGCTTACCCCAACTACGCAGGACAGCTATGCCCAGAAAGAGAGCTACCGCCAACGCGAACGCCTCGCCCGGGTGTTTGTTGACCGGCAAACGCGAGCCGCGAACGCTGAGGTGCGTCGAGCCAACTCGAATCGACTCGGCCAACTCTGACCACTGTTGACCCACCATGAGTCCCATGGCGCCGAGGGCCATCGAAGCCAGCAGCAACATCGCGATACTTGTCATCCAACCCTCTCCGGGCGGATAGCGCGCCACCAGGCGGCGAATCGCGAAATCGGCGGCAAGCGCGTAGAGAAGAAGGAACGGCAGGTTCATCGCGATGTCCGCGGCGCCATTACGCTTGCCGAAAGACGTGAACGCTTCCTTGGCGGTAATGCCGCGCTCCTTGCCGATCTCCTCCAGTAAGAGCCCCATGCAGTGATTCTTCGCCTTGGCGGCGGCCGCGAGGTCCCGGGGCCCATAGTGTGCTTCCATATACCGAATAGCCAGTTCCTCCGCGAACTCCAGATCCGCCGTAAGGTCCCTGTGATTGGCATTGGCCGCCCTGGGTTCGAGCGTGCGCGGCCATTGGCAGTCGGAGTTGCGGCCTTCGCGTCGAACGCATCCCGAGGGGAGCAGGAGCATCAGTAGAGACAGGAAGAGCCAGAATGGCCGGTCGCGATGGACTCTCGATCGCCGATTTCCACGGATGCACGGGAGTTTTGGCATAATGCTAAAATTTTAGCACGCAGAGAGCCGCAACGCCTGGAACCATGCGCGGGCGGCAGGCTCGAGCGGCTCAGCGCCGCGACCGGTACATCGCGACCGCCGCCGCTGTGGTACTCGCCAGTAGCACCGGCGCGATCAACAGCAAATCCACGCGGATCCACTCACGCACCGGCCGGAACAGAAAGCTGATCTCCCAGGCCGCGTAGACCGCCCAGAGAATCGCGGCGGCGAGTACGGATCCTGCCCTGCGCCCATGGTTGAACCACCAGAGGCCGAAGACCGCGGCGGGAATCGGCGCCATCGGCGGCGCGGCGACGAAGGGCAACAGCCAGTAGAGCAGCGCCTGCATCGATCCGTTAAACCTCGCCCCTCTTCGCCGATTCGATCATGTGAGCCGCCGCCCGGTAGGCGAGCGCTTGGATCGTCGCCGTGGGCTGCTGCCGGCCGGAGGTGACGAAGCTCGATCCGTCCACCACGAACAGGTTCGGCACATCGTGCGCGCGATGATACTTGTCCACCACCGAAGCCGCCGGATCGGCGCCCATCCGGCAGGTCCCCATCAGGTGGACCGAGTAACTGAGGTCGTCCGGGCCCAGGTCCCAGACCTTCCGGGCGCCCGCCGCTTCCAGGATCTCGCGCTGCCGGGCGAGCAGGAACTTCATGTTGGCGATGTCGTCGGGATGCCTCCGGTAGGTCACGCGCATCGCGGGCAATCCCCACGCGTCTTTCAGAACGGGATCGAGATCGATCCGGTTGCTCTCCATCGGAAGGCTGGTCGCGTGTGCCAGGCTGCTCATCGTGTGAGTGAAATACTCGCCCACCAGACCCTTCCATTCGGAGCCCCACTGCGGCAGGTCCGGAGGAACGCCGAGGATCGCATGGGTGATCGGGTTGGAACCGAAGCGGCAGTCAATGCCGCCGCCGCCATAGAAGCCGCGCCGGCGGTCCGCCGCGTAGTAATCGAAAACCACGCGCGTCACGTCGATGCTCTTGTGATCGTTCAGCGGGTGTTCGAACAGGCCCGACACCAACGTACCGAGGTCGTACATCAGATACTTACCCACCAACCCGGAGGAGTTCGCCAAGCCGTGGGGAAAGCGGTTGGAATGGGACATCAACAGCAGGCGGGGCGTCTCGGCGCCATTCGCGCAAACCACCACGGCCTTGGCTTTCTGGAACCGCTCCTTTCGCCGGGCATCGAAGTATGCCGCCCCGGTGACGCGGCCTTGCGAATCGGTCTCGATCCTGCTGACATAGCTATCGGCGCGGACTTCGCAACGCTTCGTTCGCTCGGCCATCCGGATCACCGTGGCCAACGCGCTCGACTTGGAGGCGAACTCGCAACCGAAGCGCGGACAGTAGCCGCAGTGCTTGCAGGCCGTGCGGCCCCGGTAATCGCGCGAAAGGATGGCCACCGGGGCGGGGAACGGCCGCAGTCCCAGCTTCCGCGCGCCGCGCTCGAACAGCACGCCGGAGGACTTTACCGGCATGGGAGGCAGCGGATACGGCTGCGACCGCGGCCCCTCGAACGGATTCGCTCCCGCCAGGCCGGACACGCCGATGTCGTACTCGGCCTTGGTGTAGTAAGGCTCGAGGTCGGAGTAAGTGATGGGCCAGTCCGAGAAGCCGGTCCCCGGAATGCCGCCCCACAGCGAGCGCTCGCGGAAATCGAGCTCGAGAAACCGCCAGTAATTGGAGTTGAAGTGGACGGTTCCGCCGCCCACCTGGCGGCCGTAGACCATGCGAAGATCCCTGCTGGCGGTCTCCGCCGCCGTTGTCCGGTACGTCTGCGGCTGCTTGCGGATATCGTTGATCAGGTAGTTCTGGAAGACGAACTTCAGCTCGTCGTGGGTGAAGTCCTTCTCCGTGAGATAGGGCCCCTGTTCGAGCACCACGACGTCGAAGCCGGCCTGGGAGAGCTCCTTGGCGACGCTACCGCCGGCCGCGCCGGAGCCGACCACCAGGAAGTCCACGGGATCCGTGGCGCGATACGGCGCGGGCACTCAGTTCTCGCCGCCGTTGGCCTTGTCGTCGTACCAGCCGAAAGGCGGCGCATACATATGAGCGGGCTGGAACCCCAGGGTCCGGTAGCCGCCGGCGGGATTGCCGCCGTAGACCGGATCGGCGAGAAAGCCCATCATCGTATGTGTGCGCAGAAGCGCGAAGAACGGCGTGGATTCCACCGATTGCAACAAGGCGATCCGCTGTTGCGAAGTCAGCGCCGGGATGCTCGCCGAGCCCGGGAACATCGTGGCTCGTTTCGCGTTGAGCGCCGCCAGGCCATCGCGATACGCCCTCTGGTTGTCCTGCTCGAACGTGGCGAGCGCGCGATCGATGAAGTGGACCACGCCCGCCTCCTTGGCCCCCGGTGTTCCGGTGGTGGGGACGATCTCGGAAGTGAGCGCCTCGATGTCGGCCGCCGCCCGCTTGTCGAGGAATGCCGGTTGCTTGCCGGTCTTTACCGCCTCCCGCGCATGGCGTTGGGCCGCGAGGACCTCGGGAAGCGCGGCCATTCCCACCGATGCGGTCAACCACGCTCTGCGGTGCAGCGGCCTCGGCAATACTCCGTCCTCCGTCTCGATCCCGCCAGTATACCAGTGGTTGCGCCCCGTCTACGGGAGTTCCGCCATCCAGATGTTGCCGGTCCGCTCGGCCATCGTGAACACGATCTTGTCGCGCGCCACGGCGTTCGCCATGCGGCCCGGCCGCATGTAGCCCGGCGAGCGTCGTGGGCTGTGATAATGTTGCACCGCGAAAGGCTCGCCCATCCGCTTGCCGGTGACGGGGTCGATGCGCAACGCCCAGTGGCAGCGGAAACCGTCGCGGTGCGAGAGGAAGTACAGCGTCTTTCCATCCGGCGAAAACTCCGGAACCGCGTCCCAATAGAGCCCTTCGTTCAGTTGGATCCAATCGGTAAGCGGCGCCGCTGTCGGACGCGCCGGCACGAGGAGGATCTTCGACCGGTCGTTCTCGATCGGCTGGTAGAGCACCATCCACCGTCTGTCGGGCGAAGACCGCGGCGCGCTCGGCCCGCCCGGAGGGGGGAGCACGAACAGATGGATCGAGCCCGTGTTCCGGTTCAACAGCCCGGAATGGCCTTGCCTGGTGACGACGAGGTGCGTACCATCCGCGGTCCAACTGCGAAGCTGGAGATTCTCCGCGATCGGCTTCGCGGCGCCGCCGGATACTGGCGTCGTCCGAATCACGGGTTTGTCCCCTTCGAAGTCGTTGAAAGCCACCTCGCGCCCGTCGGGACTGATCCGGGGACCCGGATTACGTCTGGTGGAGGCAACGACCCTTTCCTGACGAGCGGCGAGGTCCATCCAGACGATGTCGAATCCGTCTCCTCGTTGCGTCGCGTAGGCGGCCGCCGTGCCATCGGCGCTGACCGAGGCGCTGAAGTTCGACGCCAGGTTTTCCGTAATGCGGTGTGCCTCCCCGGTGATCCGCCCCGCGTTTGGATCGGCGGGCAGGCTCCAGACGCCGGAATTCTCCTGTATGTTCGAAAACACCAGGCGCCGCCCGGAAATCGAAGCGTGACCCTCGATATTGTTTCCAGACGTTAGTCTCCGCGCCTCGCCGGAGACTCGGAAGTTCTTGCGGTCGAGGCGCACTTGCCAGATATTTCTCGCATCGCCTGAGTCCGCCGAAAAGAGCACGGAGTCGTCCACCCATGCTCCTGGACCGTGCGGCTGGATCTTCTGTGCGCGGAACGCCGCTGCCGCGCCCGTGCTCACTGGTGCTCCGCCATCTATCGGGACCGCCCACCAATCCGCGGCGCCGGTTCGGGGCCCCCCAACGGTCAGCAGGACCTTGGCATCCGGCGACCAAACCGGCTCGGAAACCGCAAGGAACTTCGGAGCCAGGCGCTTGGGGGCGCCTCCGGCGGATGAAACGACACTTAGGCCCGCGGCGTTGGTTGCGAAAGGGTTGGTGTGATTCGGTGTGCCCGTATAGTAGGCGATCCACTGCCCGTCCGGCGAGAATTTCGGACTCCGGCCGCCATCGGCGATCCTTCGCTCGCCTCCGCCGAGCGTCGACATTACGTAGATTCCGCCGCCGTCGCGCTCGGACCGGAAAGCGAGCCGGCTTCCATCCGGCGAAAACGAGGGCTCCCGATCGTCGGCCTCATGCGTGGTCAGCCTGCGCGACTCCTTCGTCTCCAGATGCTGCACCCAAATGTCCAGGTTCTTTCCGCCGCGGTCGGACGCATAGGCAATCATGCCGCCCGCCGCCCACAATGCGGGCTCGGTGGTGAGGCCGGGGTCGAAGGTGAGTTGGCGCAGTATCGCGCCGGTCGTCGCGGCCGGACCCGGCGCGGACCGCGTCGCGACATAACCGCCCGCGGCGGCCACCGCCAAGCCGGCGGCGGCTGCGATCGCCGGCCAACGCTTTTTTGGCGCGGGCGTGGCGGCGATGGGAGTCGCGTCGAACTTGCCGGACTCGGAATCCTCGCGGACCTCCTCGAGCGCGATCTTCAAGTCGTCCATGTGCTGGAAGCGCCGGTCCCGGTCCTTGCGGAGACACCGGCGGAGGATCTTGTCGAGGTCGGTGGGAATGTTCTCGATGGGCTTCGGCTCTTCCTTGAGAATCGCCGATATCGTGGCGATCCTCGTGGCGCCCTGGAATGCCTTCCGCCCTGTCAGCATCTCGTACAGCACTACCCCGAAGCTGAATATGTCGGTGCGCGCGTCGAGTTTGCGGCCTTCGGCCTGCTCCGGCGACATATACGCCGTCGTGCCCAGGATCGTATCCTCTTCCGTTTCCGGCCGGTCCGTGCGCGTTGGGTCGTCTTCGCCGATTCCAGTAGGTTCGGTAAGCTTCGCCAAGCCGAAATCGAGGATCTTCACCATCCCCTCGTCGCCCGCCATGATGTTCGACGGCTTCAAATCGCGATGCACGATTCCCGCCTCGTGCGCGCGCCGCAATCCCTCCGCGATCTGCACCGCCACCCGCAATGCCTCGTTCAACCGCATGCCTTGGCGCGGAATCCGCATGTCGAGCGTTCGGCCCGCGATGAACTCCATCACCAGGAAGTCGACGCCCTCGGCTTGGCCGATGTCGTGGATCGTAACGATGTTCGGATGATTCAGTGCCGAGGCCGCTTGGGCTTCTTGGATAAATCGCTGCTTGCGGACCGCCTGGCTCAGATGCTCGGATCGCAGGATCTTGATCGCGACCGGCCGGTTCAACCGCGTGTCGCGCGCCTTGAATACTTCACCCATGCCGCCCGAGCCGAGCGGTTCGAGGACTTGATAATGGCTGAGGGTGCGCCCGGTCATGGAGGTTGCTGGCGGTTCGACAAGTCTATCAGACCCGAAGCCAGCCGCGTGCGGCCATGCTACTCGCACCGCGGGCTGTTGGCAGCCCGTGGTACAGGTAACGTGAGTCCAGTTGCGAGCGCCGCCAGGCCGAATCCGACGCGCGGCGGCGTAGTTGACGCGGGACATCTCCCAGGAGCCGCAACGAAGGAAGCGGCCCGGCGCGTGCCTGCCCCCCGGTGGACCTGGCCCTTCCTCTCGAGGACAGGACGCCGGCCGCCTTCACGATGGACCTCGTGTTCGCCAATCCTTCGGCCTCGCCGGTGGTCCTTGGCGCCGCGGCTTTCGATGAGTCGCGCGACGCCGCCGGCACGCTGACCAACGCGATCCCCGCTCCCGGCCGCGAGGAAGTCGTTCCGCCGGACCGGATGCCGGGCATGGCAGGCCGGCGCGGACTGGTCCGCCCGTGGAGCGCGCTCGACCGCCCTTGTGACGGCGGAGCCGGGTCGGTTACTTCACTACCTTGACTCACTGCTGTCCAAAATAGGCCGAATGGCCGTTGGCGACGTTGAAGGCATTGGGATTGTGGTGCGGAATGTGGCGGTAGCGGGTTGAGGTCTGCTGACGGCTCCTGTCCAAGTCAGCGGAGTTGGAGGGCGAGTTGCTGTT
>SYLY01000159.1 GCA_005808475.1 Acidobacteriota bacterium | reverse complement strand
CGTTGATTCTGAGCCGGGATCAAACTCTCATTGTATGTGATAGAGTTTGTTTCAGCCACCGGAATATGGTGGCTTATCGCTTGTCCCGCTTTAACTCAAGGCTTGACGAGATCACTATTCTGCATCCAACCAGATTGTCAAACATCTAGGTCCCGGCAATCCGCTTGCGCGAATCCACCTGGAACTGGCTTCGGAAATCGTGTCCCCTTCCAAACTGTACCGCGAGGCGCGTTCGCGCCTTCTAACGACCATCTGCTTGGAATTGTTTTGGGGAAATTGAAGAAGAACTACTTAGGAGGCTTGTCCCTGCCATTGATCAGTGTACAGGATCTTCATTCGTTACGCAAGCGTTTCGAACGATTTTCCGTCCAAACCGATCCGACCGGGGCGTCGCTTCTTTTCAAGGTGCTTTTCGCTCGCTTTCGCTTGCCGCCACCCTGTCTCGCTGCGACTGTCCCAGATTATCATCCGCTGCACCCTCGCGCAAGTGGTGGTGCAAAAAATTGTTGCAAATGTATGATTCTTCAAAGCAATTGATTCCTCAAGTTTTCATACGCCTCCGGTGTCACCAGCCGGTATCGCACGGGAAGCTGGATGTGCGCCCGAAGAAGTGACACGGCGAAGTCCCCGGGAATCTCCGGAGTCGCCACCTCGACGTGGCCTTCCCCGATCGCCAGCGGGATCAGTTTTCCCTGCCGCGCGACGTCGTCTGGAAGCGTCCGCGCCACGCTTCGAGCGATTCCGCGCGCATTGATTCGCGCCACGGGGATCCCCGTTTGGAGCGAAAGCGCGGCGTATACGTCATCCCAGGTGGCCAATTTCAGGGAGACCAGGTGCTCACCCGCCCGGCGCCCCACCGGTTTCGACGAAAGCGCCTCTTCGAGCACCCCCTTCCTGAGGACGCCCTGAAGCGCCAGAATCTCGCCGATTCGCCGCGAATGGTACGCGAGAGCACCCGTGACCGGATAGCAGTGGTCTGTCTTGGCCCATGCGAGCGCTTCTCCCGATACCACTGCCCGGCCGAATCGCCACGCAGCCGCGCAAGCAGCTAATGCATTCAACAGGTTAGCCACCGGGATGCGCACTGGCGACGACAGGGCGAATCCCCACCCGTAGACCCTGGCCGTGCACCAGCCCCGCGCCGCGAGCTGACCGAGGCACAGCACCCCGTTCGCGGCCAGAAGGCCTCCGGGAATGCCTGTCATGGATTCCGCGCCCGCAAGCACGGCAATGAGATATAGGTTCGACGCCAGCGAGAGGGGATTCCCGATCAGCCCCTTCCGGTCGCGCCAAAACCAATACCACTGCCGGCCTCCCCATCCGTGGGCGCGCCAAGCCTGGAATGCAATTCCGGTGATCCATCGGGTCCGCTGGCGGAATGCCGCCCGGAGCGACCGGGGAAAGTATTCGCGAGTCGCCAGCGGCCTGCCATCCACGAACCGCACTGGCGCGAACAACTGCTTTACTCCCAGTGCCTGGAGCCGGAATCCATTTTCGTAGTCCTCGGTCAGGCTCCCCGGCTCGAACACGTCACCGGTATGGGCCGACGCGAGCAGATCCAGCGCATCCCGGCGGTAGGCGGTGCCCACGCCGCTCGACGGAATGAACCCTCCCAACCATCCCCGTACCGGCAACTCCACCGTATGGAACTGCGCGAAATCGTCGCAGTAGACGCCGTGGGTGACCTCCGCCGCCGGCGTGGGCAAGGCGAGCACCGGCGTCTGGATCATTCCATAGTCGTCGGCGAGCCGGCTCACCCACGCCAGCGAGTCCGGGTGGATCAGATCCTCGGCGTCGTGCGTCAGCACCACCTCGAAACGCATTCCCGTGCGATCCTCCTCCGCGCGCATGTGCCGGTGGATCGAGTTCAGACAGTCGGCCTTCGACGTCGGGCCTGGACGAGGGCACACACACACGTGGACGTTCGAATGGCGGCTGGCGGCGGCGCGGACCGCCCGCTGCGTCGCCTCGTCGTTCGGATAGACGCCCACGAAGAACCGGTGATTGCCGTAGCGGATGGCGGCGCGATTATGATCGAGCATCCGCTCGATGACGGCGTCCTCCTTCCAGAGTGGAACCCAGATCGCGATGGGCTTTTCGGGCAGAGAAGGATCGGGGCCCGGCACGGAATTCAGACGCGCGCGCCGCCAGAAGTAGACGGTGTACACGAAGAGATCGTCGAGGCCGCTGATCAGGACCCAAACGGCGAGAATCAGGGGAAATGAAACGTCCACCCTCTGATATAGTGCGACGAGACCCGGAAAAATCTCACTCGAGTATGTAAAAATCGATCATGCGCGAAAAATCGAGACTCGCCACGCTCCTGGTTGTAGCCCTGTTCGGGGGAGTGATCGCCACGCGCGCGGTCACCGAACCGAAGAACGACTTCCGCTTCTCGATTATCGGGGACCGCACCGGCGGAGCGCAGGCGCAGATCTACGGACGCGTCTGGCGCGAGGTCGACCTGATGCACCCCGACTTCGTCATCAACGTCGGTGACACGATCCAGGGCGGCAAGGACGGTTCTGCCGAAAGCGAGTGGCTCGAACTCCGGCCTATCTGGGAGCGGTACCAGCACTATCCGATCTACTTCACGCCCGGCAACCACGACGTCTTTTCCGACACCTCGCGCGCGCTGTACGAACGCGAATCGAAGCGCCCCGCCTTCTACAGCTTCGATTACCAGGAAGCCCACTTCACGGTGCTCGACAATAGCCGCACGGCCGACCTCAGCCGCGCGCAGCTCGACTTCCTGAAGCAAGACCTGGAGCGCAACAAGGAAAAGAACCCCAAATTCGTCTTCTTCCACAAGCCCTACTGGATCGCGCTGCTGGCGCTCGGCAACACCGAGTTCGAATTGCACAAGCTGGCCAAACAGTACGGAGTACAGCACGTTATCTCCGGCCACGGACACCAGTTCGTCCGCATCGTTCGCGACGGTATCGCGTACATGGAGGTCGGCTCGTCGGGCGGGACCATGAAGGCCGCGATCGAGAGAGGCCACGGATTCAAGGAAGGCCGGTTCTACCATCACGTCTGGGGTCACGTGAAGGGCGGCAAGGTGCGGCTCACGGTCAAGGAAATCGACGGACTGAAGGGCGCCGGACGCATGTTCAAGGCCGACGACTGGGATGAAAAAGGACCCAAGTTCGACGTAGGCGATCCCGCCATCGACGAAAATCCACAGACTTAAGCTCGTGCGCGAAGACAAGCACGCGCTCGTACGTTCTCTCGGTCTGCTCGAAGCCACCGCGCTCAACATGAGCAACATGGTGGGGATCGGACCGTTCATCACGATTCCGCTGATCATCGCGGCGATGGGCGGTCCGCAGTGCATGATCGGATGGGCGATCGGCACGGTGATCGCGGTGAGCGACGGCTTGGTATGGGCGGAACTGGCGGCGGCGATGCCCGGCGTGGGCGGCACCTTCCTTTACCTGAAGGAGAGCCTCGCCGGAACGCGCGTGGGCCGGCTGATTCCGTTCCTTTTCGTGTGGCAGTTCGTCTTTTCCGGACCGCTCGAGATCGCGTCGGGTTATATCGGATTCGCGCAGTACGTTAGCTATTTCTGGCGCGACATGGGTCCATGGGAGACGCGCGCGGTGGCGGCCGGGGCAGGCGTGCTGGTCACCGCGATGCTCTACCGGAACATCCGCTCGATCGGGCGGCTGACGTTGATCTTGTGGGCGGGAATGCTGCTCACGGTGGTGGTGATGATCGCGGCCGGGATCGGCAGGTTCGACGCCAGGATCGCGTTCGATTTTCCGCCCGACGCGTTCCAACTGTCGCGCGGGTTCTTCCTGGGGTTGGGCGGCGCGATGCTGATCGCGATGTACGATTTTCTCGGCTACTACGACGTGTGCCTGGTGGCGGGCGAGGTGCGCGAACCGGCGCGCGTCATCCCGAAGGCGATTCTCATCTCGGTGGTTGCCGTGGCGGCGATTTACGCGGTGATGAACCTCGCCATCATGGGCGTCGTCCCATGGCGGGAAGCGATGCAATCGAAGTTCATCGCCGCGGAGTTCATGGAACGCGCGGTGGGAGGATGGGCCGCCCCGGCGGTGACGATCCTGATTCTGTGGACCAGCCTGGCATCCTGCTTCGCGTTGACGCTCGGCTCCAGCCGGATTCCGTACGCGGCGGCGGTGGACGGCTTTTTCTTCCGCTCATTCGGCAAGCTGCACGAGCGAGGCCGCTTTCCCACCGTGTCGGTGCTCGTGATGGGCGGGCTCTCCATTGCCGCCAGCGTGCTTCCGTTGGAAGCGGTGCTGCCCGCGCTGATGACGGCTCGCATCCTGGCGCAGTTTCTGGCGCAGATCGCCGCGGTGCACTGGTTGCGAACGCGCCGCCCCGATATCGAGAGGCCGTTCCGGATCTGGCTCTATCCGCTGCCCGCCGTGCTCGCGTTCGCCGGCTGGTGCTACATCTTCGCGACCTCCGGCTGGATGTACGTACTCTACGGATTGGCGACTCTGGCGGCCGGACTCGCGGCGTTTGCGATCTGGCGTAGAATCGAATCCATATGACCCGCCGTCACGTTCTCCACGCGGGCGCGGCCGCCGCGTTCGCCGCCCCGCCGGCCAAGCTGCCCGATACCAAGCTTCCGGTGTGCGCCTTCTCCAAGCACTTCCAGTGGCTGTCGATTCCCGACGCCGCCAAGCTCGCCGCCGAGATCGGCTACGACGCCATGGACCTGACGCTTCGAACCGGCGGACACGTGCTGCCCGAGCGCGTCGCCGACGATCTGCCGAAAGCGGTGGAACAGCTCCACGCGGCCGGTCTGGCGGCTCCCATGACCACGGCGGGCATCGTCGACGCGCGGTCGCCGCACGCGGAAGCAATGGTGCGCACCATGTCGAAGCTCGGCATGAAGCGCTACCGCTGGGGCGGCTTCCGATACGACACCTCCAAAACCATCCCGCAACAGATCGCCGAGTTCAAGGCGGCGTCGAAGGACCTGGCGGCGCTCAACAAGCAGTACGGCGTTTGCGCGATGTACCATACCCACTCCGGCGTGGGCCAGTTCGGCGCGTCGATGTGGGACATCTGGATGGTGGTGCGCGACCTGGACACGTCGGCGGTGGGAATCAACCTCGACATCGGCCACGCGACGGTGGAAGGCGGGCTCGGCGGCTGGATCAACACCACGCGGCTGGTGGCGCCGGTGATGCGCGGCATCGCGTTCAAGGATTTCCGCTGGGAAAAGAACGCCAAGGGCAAGTGGGGCGCTCACTGGTGCGCGCTGGGACAAGGCATGGTGGACTTCGGCGGATTCCTGAAGCTGGTGAAAGCGTCGGGCTTCGAAGGTCCGTTGCAACTCCACATGGAGTACGACGAACTCGGCGGCGCGGACTCCGGCAAAACGAAGATGACGATTTCGCGCGAGGAGTTCACCAAGCTCTGCAAACGCGATCTCGAGGCCTTTCGCGGAATGCTGCGCACGGCGGGGATGGCATGAGACTGGCGGCGGCGCTGGCGTTGATCGCGCCGTTGTGCGCGCAGACGATCCCGTTGCGCTCGCGCGTCGAGTTGTTCAAGGGCGGAGACGAGTGGCGCGAGGTGCGCGTGGATCGCGCGATCGATCCACGCCAGACCGCGATGATCCTCTGCGACATGTGGGACAAGCACTGGTGCCGCGGCGCCACCGAGCGGGTCGACGCCATGGTGAAGCGTGCCAGTCCGTTCGTGGAGGCGGCCCGGGCGCGGGGAATCCTGATCATCCACGCGCCGTCTGAGACGATGGATTTCTACAAGAGCGACGAACCGCGCCTGGCGGCGGCCAAGATGGAGCGGCAGGCGGCGCCGCGGCCGCTGCTGCTCGAATCGCCCTCGCTGCCGATCGACGACACCGCGGGCGGATGCGACACCGGCGACAAGTTCTACAAGGCGTGGAGCCGGCAGCACGCGGGCATCCGGATCGACGCGGCTCGCGACCTGATCACCGACAAGGGCGACGAAGTCTACACGGCACTGAAGTTGCGCGGGATCAGGACGCTGCTGGTGATGGGCGTCCACACCAACATGTGCATCCTGAACCGCACGTTCGCGATCAAGCAGATGACCAAGTGGGGCGTGCCCTGCATCCTGGTGCGCGACATGACGGATGCGATGTACGATCCCAAGGCGAAGCCGCACGTGACGCACGACGAGGGGACGGAACTGGTGATCCAACACATCGAGAAGTATTGGGCTCCCACGGTTCTTTCCACCGACCTGCTGCGGGCGTGGAAGCGGTGAGCTTCCGCGTTCCTGAGGCACGCGTGATCGGCGTCGAGGCTCAGCGGGCGGACCCGCCCCGCAGCCAGTCCAACGACACGCGGCGAATCCGCAGCCGGTTCAATCCGCCCACCTTCGAGTCCCCCGCGCAGTAGGCGAGCAGCGCGAAGTCCCCCACGTACTCGATCGCCGTGTAGCAATACCAGCCGTCGGGGTCGCCCTCGAGCAGCCGTCGATGCGGCCAAGTCGCTCCGCCGTCGGAAGAAATCGCGGCCACCAGCGGCGTCCGCTTCCGCTCGACGAATGGGAACCGGCCCGAGTGGTCGTTGAACAGCGCCAACAGATCCGCCGATCCCGGCAGCCTTTTGATGCTCGCCGGCGACAACGGCGACCGCATCTCCGTCGGCGTAGGAGCCGACCAGGTTTTCCCGCGATCCCACGACCGCATTCCCAGTTGCGCGCCCATGTCCGTCCGCACCCAACTGAACAGATTGCCGTCGGCCAGTTCCACCACGCCGGGCTCCTGCAAGCCGCTTCGGCTGCGGCCCGGCGGAGCCCACCAGTCGTCCGCCTCGGCCCAGGTCTCGCCTTCGTCGTCGGAGTAGTACCAGAGCGCGATGCAGCGCGGATCGTAGGACTTCACCGTTTCGCCCGCGGTTCCCTTGGCGCGGTGAAACGCCACCGGCACGATCAGGCGGCCGCTCGAGAGCTGCACCACGCGGTCGTTGTTCAGCACGAAGTAGCCTGGCGCGGGGATGATCCGCTTCGGCGCGGACCAGGTCCGGGCCTCGTCCGTCGAATACCGGAGCACCGGATACAGTTCGATCCAACTGTTCTTCACCAGGTAGAACAACGCCAGCTTCCCACTCTTCAACCGCAGCAGCGACACGCTCATGATGTTCGCGCCAGCGTCGTTCTCGGCCACGACTTCCGGCTTGGACGTCCAGGTCTTTCCGCCGTCGTCCGAAGCGATGCTCACGATCCGCGCCGGGCTCTCGTCCCGCGCGCCGCCGTAGAATTGCGTGTATAGGAACAGCACGCGTCCGGACTTCAGCGTGACGAACGCGCCCTCCGAGTTCCGCGGATTCTCCTTGGTGGGCTCCAGATTCCAGACGATGTCGTTCTGGCCCCACGCAAACGCGGCAGCGGCCAGCAAAGCAAGCGCCCGCATCTATTCCACCAGAGTGAACGCGAACAGCGCGCGTCCCACCGCCAGCGAGATGTACTGCTTGCCGCCCACCAGATAGGTCACCGGCGCGGCGATCACGCCGCCGCCTCCCTTGAACTTCCACAGCAGTTCGCCGGTGGCCGCGTGTAGCGCGATGACATCGCCTTGCCCGGTCCCCGAAAACACGATGTCGCCCGCGGTCGACAGGATCCCCGCCGATGCCTGGGTCTTCATCCGGAACTCCCACTTCAGGTTGCCCGAATCGGTCTCGAGCGCGCGGATCGCGCCATATGGTTCCTCCGCAGGGTTCGACCTCTGCCCGCCGCCATTGAACAGCGCGCCGGGTTTGAACTCGGCCTCGCCCTTGTAGTAGTAAGCGCCTTCCTCGCGGACCGGAACGTAGAACAGGTTGTGCTTGGGGCTCCACGACGGGCTGAACCAATTGGTGCCGCCGGCCAGACTCGGATAGAGCAGGTTGCCCTCCACTGTCGGATCGGTGCCGGGCAGCATCATCGGACGTCCGTTGTCGTCGATGCCGCGCGCCCACGTCTGCTTCACGTACGGCTTGGCATGGAGATACTTGCCCGTGGCGCGGTCCAGCACATAATAGAACGCGTTGCGATTCGCGGTGGCCACCATCTTGCGCGGTTGGCCGCGAAACGTTCCATCGATCAGCACCGGCACCTGCGTGGCATCCCAATCGTGCGTGTCGTGCGGCGTGAACTGGTAGAACCACTTCATCTCGCCGGTGCCGCCGTCGAGCGCGATGAACGAGTCGGTGTAGAGGTTGTCGCCCTTGCGGACATCGCCGTTCCAATCGGGGCCGGGATTGCCGACGCCCCAGATCACCAGGTTGTTGACCGGATCGTACGAACCGGTCACCCACGTCGAACCGGAGCCGCTCTCATAGGACTTGCCCGCCCACGTCTCCACGCCGGGCTCGCCGCGCGCCGGAACCGTATGCGTCCGCCAGAGCCGCTTGCCCGTCTTGGCGTCGTAGGCGTCGACGAAGCCGCGGATGCCATACTCGCCGCCCCCGACGCCGGTGATCACCTTGCCCTTGATCGCGAGCGGAGCGTTGGTGGACGAATAGCCGAGCTTGTGATCGCCGAAGCTCACGTCCCAGCGGACGCGCCCCGTCTTGGCGTCGAGTGCGATCATGTGCGCGTCGATCGACGTGTAGTAAACCATGTCGTCGAGCACCGCCACGCCGCGATTCACGCGGGAACAGCACAGGCGCAAATCGTCCGGGATGGTTTTCTTGTAGGTCCAGATGACGGTTCCCGTCAACGCGTCGAGCGCCTTCACCACGTTGGGCGGCTCGGTGATGTACATCGTGCCGTCCACCACGATCGGCGAGGTCTGGGTGGGCTCCGTGGCGCCGGACTGCTGCACCCACGCCACGCCGAGCTTCTTCACGTTCCCCGCGTGGATCTGGTTCAACGACGAATAGCGTTGCCCGTCGTACGTGCCCGAATACGTGAGCCAGTTGTGCGGCTCCTTGCGAGCCTCGAGGATGCGCTCGTAGGGAACCTGCGCCGAAACGGCGGCGGCGAGCGACAATGCGGCGGTCGCGAGTCTCATCGGGCCTCCTGAAGGGAAACGAGGAACGAAACCACGTCGTCGATTTCGGAAGCGGAGAGCTTGCCGCCGTACGACGGCATGGGCGACTTCTTGCGGTCCTTTACGACCTCCGCCACGTTCGTCTTGTCGATCACGTGGACTTTGCCTCCGTAGTCCTGCACCACGATCGTGAACGTCTCTTCGTTGAGCCGGCGTCCGTTGATCTTGCCGCCCGATTTCATCGATACGGTGGTGTCCATGAAGTAGTCCGGCAGCGACGCGCCCGGATCGACGAGCGCCTCGCGCAAGTGAGCCACGCTCCGCCGCGATCCGATCACCGAGAGATCGGGCCCCATCAATCCTCCGGCGAGCACACCCTCCGGGTTCTTGGTGGTGTGGCAACCCTGGCAGCCACCCTTGCCGAAGTACAGCGACCGGCCCCGCCCGGCGTCGCCAGGAGCGGCCTCGCGCGTGGTCTTACCGAAGGTGCGAACGTACGCCGCCACTTGCGTCACTTCGCGCCGCGTCATGTGCCAGGCGCCGGGCATTTCCGTGCCGGGAATTCCTATCTCGATCACGCGAGCCAAGTCCCCGTCGGTCTGCGCGCGCGGGAGTTTCGCCTGCGCCAGATTGGCCCCCTTGCCGCCGTCGCCCAGTGGACCGTGGCAGAGCTGGCAGCTTCCGTCATAGAGCTTCTTGCCTCGTTCCAGATCCTCGGAAGCGGTAGGCAGCACCACTTCTTCCTTCTTTTTCTCGTCCTGGCCGTGAACGGCCATCGACGCGAGCAGAACTCCAACGGCGAGTCTCGGCATGACAGCTATGTTAGCCGGCGGCCGAGCGGGGCGACAATACGGAGATGGAAGAATCGCGGCCTCCGGCGTGGGAGAGTTGGATCGCTCCGGCGGCGTTGGTGGATCTGGTGGTGAATACGGCGCCCTTTTTGTTCGAAAGTCCGGCCCCGGCGTCCACCGCGCGTCTCCTCGAACAGGGCGGCGGGCCTCGTGGATTCCTGAGCGTGCTCGCCAATTGGAAAGCCATTCTCGACGAGCGGCTCTCGCCGGAGGAGCAACTCGCGGACTACTTCGCGCTGTGCGTCTCCTGTCACCACGCCACGGTCGCAACGTTCGTTCCCACCGATGTCGACGCCAAGATCCGCGGTCTGATCTGGCGCAAGACGCGGGACGCCGCCACGCTGCGCGCCATGGCGGACTTCGCTCTGAACGGCGCCGCCTGGTCGATCGACGGCATCTCCAAGCGAGGCGTCGATGTCGAAGGCGGACGCCCGGTGAGCGGACACGACGGCGAGTGGCTGAGCATCCTTCTCGGCGCGCATGGCCGGTTCGTCGCGCTGGGCGACGCCGAGTACGCGGACAAGACAGCCGCCGCCGTGGACGCCGAACTCCACCGCGAGGCGGAGGCGTTTCGAACGGCGCTGTACCGCAAGGACGCCGAACTCGACGCGCTGCGGCTGGCAACCAGCATCACGCACAACGCCGGCGACGTGGATCAGGCGATCGGCTTCTGGGATGGACGCCAGGGCGATTCGCGCACCAGATTCGGAAAGCTGGCGCACGAAAACCGGAACGCCTACGGCGGCTGGTTCCAGGTGGCGGCGGCGCTCTACAAGGACTGCCTGTCCGGGGAAGGACATCGCAACTATCCGCTGCGTGGACCCAAGCCCTTGCGGCGTTCGGCCGATCTGCTGTTGCCGCTGGGGCCCTTTCTCGACGACTGGGGCGCGACGCTCTCAACCCACCCTTCCCTATCGGGCGAGGATCGCGCCGAAATCGTCGACGCGCTTTCGAAGGGCTGCCGCAAGATCCCCGGCCAGATGGGCTACTATCGCGCGCTGGCCGGCTTCACGAACGCTTCCGCGCGAACCTTCTACCTGGTGCAGACGCTGCTGCCGAACTCCGCGCGCAAGGAGCTCAAGGACCCGGATTTGCGGCGGCTGATGGCCGTGTCGCGCGTGTCGTTCGAGTCCGGGATGCGGAAGCGCGCGGCGGCTGCGCGGCCTCGACGCTCTGAAACAGGCCCTCGCTGAACCAGTCGCGGAACCAGCCGAATATCTCGCTCTCCTTCGCCCGGTCCGCCCGCTCCACCGCATCGCTCAACGGCCGCCCCTCGGCCAGCGCTTCGAACAGCGCCATCGCGGGCTCGCTCACGGACAGGCTCGCCACGGCGAAATCCCGGCGGTAAACGATCAGCCTCGTCTTCTTGGGCCGAAGCGCGGCATCGGCGAACAGATGCGCGGGGTAGTCCAGACGGAGCAAACGGAGCGCGGAGATGGGCCGGAAACGCAGCCCGCTCCACTGGTCCGCGGGCACGCCGGTCAAGAACTCCGCGGAGGCGTGCAGCGACTCCTCTTCGTCGAAAACCAGCGTCTCGGCGAGCTCCAACCGGGCCAGGGCGCGCGTAAACCCGGGCTTCGGCAGACCCTCCACGCGCGCCAGGTATTCGGGCAACCGGTCGCCGAGCCGGTTCAGCGTGTAGCTTCGCGACGGATGCGCCGCCACGTACAATCGCGCCAGTTCGTCGAACAGGTCCTCTCCCAGCAAACGCACCAGCCCCGGATAGTCGGCCCGCAGCGCTTCCACCAAACGCAGTTCGTACATGCCCCGGTAGATGTCGAGCCGTTCCAGCGGCGCCAGCGCGCGGGATGGACGAATCAGCGCGGCGGCTTCATCGGCGGCCGCGCCGCCCTCGCGGATGTAGGATTGCATCCAGTGCTGCACGCTGCCGAGCCGGGTTGCGTCAAGCCGCACTTCGCGCCTCCTGTTGCGGCATGGTTCGATACCATCGCGCCTTCAGTGCTTCGGCGTGCACCGTGTCGAACGAGGGGATCGAGTCGTCCCATTCGAGCAGCGTCGCGATTCCGCCCATTCGCTGGTACACGCGGCGGTACAGCTCCCAGACTGGATCCACGACGTGGTCGCTGTGGGTGTCGAGAATGTGTGTGCCTTTGTGCGTATGCCCGGCCAAGTGGATCTGCACGACGCGGTCCACCGGAATCCGGTCCACGTATTCGAAGGGATCGAAGCCGTGATTGAACGAACTGACGTAGACGTTGTTGACGTCGAGGAGCAGCCCGCAGCCGGACAGGCCAGTCAACTCGGCGAGGAAGTCCCATTCGGTCCAGGTGGATTCGGCGAACTCGAGATAGGTGGATGGATTTTCGAGGAACAACGGGCGCTCCAGGTAATCGGAGATCGTGCGCACCCTCTCCGCCACGTGCCGCAGCGACTCGTCGGTGTAAGGCATCGGCAACAGGTCGTGCGTGTTGATGCCGGCCACGCCGGTCCAGCACAGGTGGTCGGAGATCCAACGCGCCTTGGTGCGCCCGGCGAGCGCCTTCAGCTTCCGCAGATATTCGAAGTTCACCGGATCGGTGCTCCCCACCGAGAGCGACACACCATGCATCGCCACCGGATAGCGCTCGGCGGTCAGGTCCAGCACGTAGGCGGGCCGCCCACCCGTGTCCAGGAAGTTCTCGGACAGGATTTCGAACCAATCCACGGCGGGCCATTCGGCGAGGATGTGCTGAAAGTGCACGGTTCGCAGGCCGGCGCCGAAGCCCAGGTCGGGCAGATTCCATCGATTCGCCACGGTGACTCCTTGTCGTGAAGCGAGGGCCCACCGTCGCGGCGGGCCCCTTGGAGTAAGGCTAGGCCGATTGCACGGCGCGCTCTCGCAGGCGCGACGTCTTGGCCTTCATCGGCACCTGGCATCCGCCGTGGCCCTTGCAGGAGTTCTTCCCCGCGCATCCGTTGTCGCCGGTCTTGCAGCCGCCATATCCTTTGCAGTCGTTCATGCCCTTGCAGTCGTGCTTGGAGACGGTGGCGCATTCGCCCTTGCCTTTGCACGAGTTCTTGCCGGCCACTCCCTTGGGTCCGCCGCCTTGACCCTTGCAGTCGTTCATTCCTTTACATACGTGCTTGGCCTTCTTGTCGGCGGCCATCAGGTGGGAGGCGGCAGCGGCCGCGCCGATGCCGGCCACGGCGGCGCCCAGGCGGCCGCCGAATGTGCGTCGTGTCATTTGAAATGCTCCTTTTCGGGTGTCGATAAACTCAGCCGGCGTCCGACATTGGGATCTCCGGCCCGTCGAAATGGATTTCGCCGCCGTCCGGGATTCGGTAACGCGAAAAATCGAGGAAAATTAGCCCGTTACCGAAATGCGGCTGGCCGCGAAGATAAGCTGAGAGAGGATTTCATGCACTACGTCATGATTGGCAACGGTGTGGCCGGCATCACGGCCGCGCTAAAGATCCGCGAACGGGACCGCCACGCGCGGATCTCCGTGATCGGCGGCGAAAGCGACTACTTCTTCTCGCGGACCGCGCTCATGTACGCGTTCATGGACCGGATGAATCCGCGGGACCTCGAGCCCTACGAGCGAAAGAGCTACGACGCGCAACGCATCGAGCGCATCCGCGGCTGGGCCGCCGGACTGGACGCGAACCGCAAGATCGTGCGGCTGGACGATGGCCGCGAGATCGCCTATGACCGGCTCCTGCTGGCGGGGGGATCGGTCCCGAACCGCGCGCCCTGGGCCGGACTGGACACCGTCCGCGACGGCGTGGTGCAGTTCGTTTCCCTGCAAAACCTGGCGGACTGCGAGCGGCTGACGCCATCCACGCGCCAAGCCGTCGTGGCGGGAGGCGGGTTGATCGGCGT
Source organism: Acidobacteriota bacterium (assembly GCA_005808475.1). GTDB lineage: Bacteria > Acidobacteriota > Terriglobia > Bryobacterales > Bryobacteraceae > SYLY01. The sequence goes on along the minus strand of SYLY01000159.1, from coordinate 59,137 downwards.
CGAACTGGTGGAGTGTCTGGTGCATCACGGAGTAGAGGTCGACTTCCTCGTCCGCGACTCCTGGTACTGGCCAGTCGCACTGAACCGCGAGGAGGGCGCCATCGTCTCCGATCACATCCGCCATTGCGGCGTGAGGCTTCATCTGGAACAAGAGGTGGATCGCGTGACCGCCGGCGCGGACGGCCGCGTATCGTCGGTCCGCACGAACAAGGGCGTCGAGTTTCCGTGTCAATTGCTCGGCACGTGCATCGGAGTGCGGCCGGCCATCGATTGGTTGAAGAGCGGCGCGCCAGGGCTGGCGCTGGGACGTGGAATCAAGGTGGCGGACGATTTCCGCGCTTCCCTGCCCGATGTCTGGGCGGCCGGCGATTGCGCGGAGTTCACCAGACCTGACGGAGGCTCTCTGCTGGAGCAGATCTGGTACTCGGCCAAACGGCAAGGCGAATCGGCCGCGCGAGCGATGCTCGGCGACACGGCCGCCTACCGGCCGCCGCTGTTCTACAACAGCGCCAAATTCTTCGAGATCGAGTACACCACCGTCGGCGAAGTGACGCGGGCTCCCGCCGGAGCGACGACCTTTTTTCATCGCGTTCCCGGAAAGGACGCCAGCATTCGCATCGTCGAAAACGAGGGCGCCGTGGTGGGCGTCAATCTGTTGGGCTCGCGCTGGAACCACAAGTGGTTCGAGAAGTGGATCGCCGAGCGGCGGTCCATGGCCCATGTCGTGGCCAATCTACACCTGGCCCAGTTCGACGTGGAGTTCGGAAGGCTGGCTCTCGAGAGCGTGCGCGCCGCGTTCCAGAGCGCGGAAAGGAGGGCGGCATGATCAAGTCCGGCTCCGCTCACTCGCTTTTGCATGACGTGAAGAACCGCGGCATCTCGGCATGGCTGCTCGCCGCGATCCTCACGGGCTTCTATCTGGTCCTTTACTTCACCGAATGGCTCGCCGTCCCCGCGCGGATGATCGGGCTCGAAAGCAAGTGGACGCTGTACGGGCTCCTCTACACGTTGGCGGTGACGGCGGGTGGCGTGCACGTCATTCGCAAATACCGGCACAACCGCTACCAGGTGATTCGCACGTGCGTGGTGATCTTCGTCCAGTCCGTGTTCGCGTTCTCGATCCCGCAAATGTTGAAGTTCCTGCATCAGCCGGAGTACTACTTCAGCTACTTTTGGCCGCTGAAGATGGACTACCTGACCCCGTCGTACATCTTCTCGCTCCCGCTACCGTACATCCTTTACAGCTTCCTCGGCTCCGCGCTGCTGGTTCCGCTGCTGGGAGCGCTCTTCGGCAAGCGCTGGTATTGCTCCTGGATCTGCGGCTGCGGCGGACTGGCGAACACCTTCGGCGAGCCGTGGCGGCACCTGTCGGACAAGTCGAATGCCTCGTGGCGAATCGAACGGGTGACCGTCCATGCGGTGTTGGGCGCGAGTCTACTCCTCACGGCGATGCTCTTCATCAGTTGGGGAGCCGGCAAGACGAATCCGGCCATCGTCCAGTGGACGGCGGGCTTCCAGTCCTTCTACGGCCTGATGGTGTCTTCGATGCTCGCCGGCGTTGTCGGCGTCGGACTCTACCCGTTGGGCGGCACTCGCGTCTGGTGCCGTTTCTTCTGCCCGATGGCGGCGTTGCTCGGCCTGGTCCAGAAGGTGGGCCGGTACCGGATCGCGGTGAAGGAGAACATGTGCATCTCTTGCGGCATGTGCTCCAAGTACTGCGAGATGGGCATCGACGTCCGTTCCTACGCGCAGGCCAACGAGAGCTTTACGCGCGCCTCCTGCGTCGGTTGCGGCTTGTGCGCGGAGGTGTGCCCGCGGGGCGTCCTGCGGCTCGAAAACGTGCGGACCCAGGCGCCCCAGCAGGCCGCCCTGGTTCAGATCGAAGGCATTCGCGCGGACCGGAGGCTGGTATGATCCCGCGGATCTTGCCTCCGGCGCCGGTTTCGGGCGAAACTCGAATGGGATATACAAGACTGGCATGCCCTCAACGGACCGCGCGCGGGAATCGCGGCCGGACACCGGGCTCTTCCAGCAAGAGCTACTGACGTTGATGGTTCGTTATCAGCAAGCCGATGCCGGCGCCGCGGACGAACTGGTGCGCCTGCTGAACCCGGTCTTGTCGCGCTACTTTTATGCCCTTGGGGGAAGCACCGGGCCGGTCGACGATTTGCTGCAGGAGTGCTGGCTGCGCTTGCATCGGGCGAGGCGCAGCTACCGGCCCGGCGAGCCGGTGCTGCCGTGGGTGCTGGCGATCGCCCGGCATACCAGGGTGGATCAGTACCGCCGCTGGCAGCGTTCGTCTGGCCGCGAGTCCAACATCGACCTCATGGCCGAACACCCGTCGGCCGACCCGCGCGTTCCAATCGAAAACCGGCTGCGCGCGGACCAGATTCTGGCGCTGATGGACGGATTGCCAGAGGGACAGCGCGAGGTGTTGATCATGCTGAAGGTGGGAGGCATGAGCGTGGAGGACGTGGCCCGCGCAACCGAGTCCACCGCGCCCGCCGTCAAGCAGAAGGCGTACCGCGCCTACCAAGCGGTCCGGCGGGCGCTCGGATTGAAAAACGACCGGGGAGAAGGAAGCGGATGAAGTGCGCGGACGTTGACCTGTTGCTCGGCGAGGGAATCGAGCCCGCGGAGTTCCGCGCGCGCCCCGAAGTGCGCGGGCACATGGACACTTGTCCCCGCTGCGCCGCCCTGCTTTCCTGGAGTCTCGCCCCACTGCCGGTCCCGCGCGAGGACGAGCGCGCCGCGGAGCGCATCCGCGCGATGTTGCACGCGGACCTGAAGCCGGTCGCGCCTGTGCCGCCAGTTTGGGTGGCTGCGGCCGGCGCTTGCTGCGTTGCGGCGATCATTGGCGGCCTGAGCGCCTGGGGCGTTGGCGTTCGCGGCTGGAACGCTCTGACCGGCGCGCAACCGTTGCTGCTGGGCGCGCTGTTCCTTGCCGCGATCCTGGCCGCGGCGGCGAGTCTCCATGAATCGATCCGCCCGGGCAGCCGGCGGCGAGTCGCGCCGCTAGCGCCGGTGGCGCTCATCGCGGTTGGATTTCCGGCAATCGTGGCGTCTCTGTTTCCGTTCGCGCCAACCGGCGATTTCGTGGCGGATGGCCAGGGATGCCTGATCGCCGGAGCTGTGCTCTCGGCAATGGCCGCCGGCGCGTCGTACGCATTCGCCCGGCTGGGGTACTCGACGAACGGCGCTCGCACCGGCGTCTTGACCGCCGCGTTCTCCTCGGCGGTCGCGATGCTCGCGCTGCAGGTGTCGTGCCCCGACCTCGAGGCAGTCCACCTGCTGGTGTGGCATGGCGCAACGATCCTTATTTCCCTGGCCGCCGGTTATGGGGCGGGACGCCTGCGCGCGGCGTAGCGGCCCGGGCTCGTCAGCGTTTGTCGTTGGTATTGTTCGGACCGAACCGAATGTGGTTCATGTAGAAGTAGCCTCCGAACTTGTCGCCGTAAAGGGCGCGCTTGACGGTCCAGCCGGCCACGGGCGCGACGATCGCGGCGGCCAGGCCGATCGCCAGTATGCGGCTGGGCCAAGCAGGGACGGCGGTGGATCGAACGGGCGGGGATGCGAGAAGCAGCCACATGCAGATAGCTCCCGTCAGACCCACGCCCATCTGCATCACCAGGACCATCGGTTCCAGCATCGCCGTCTCGTGTACCGTGCTGATCACGAACATGGTCCACAGCAACGTCAGGTAGAGCAGTTGCCCTCTGCTCTCCCACGATCCGGACAACGGCGCCAGGGATTGGCGGGTGTGGCGCACCAGCAGAGCCGCGGCGATCGCGCCGGCCGCGACAAAGCCGATTTCGATCCAGCCCAGCCATCCTCGCGATGGGAGGAAGTTCGAGGAAAGATAGAGGCCATGGAACGCCGCTGGAAGCGATTTGACGTGTTTGAGCCAGATCGGCGGCGTGCGGCGGAAGTTCAGATACGGGATTACCCACACGACGAAGAGCACTGCAAAAACCTCCATCCGCGGCATGGCGGTCCAGGAGACGCTGCCGCCGCGAAGCAGCGGAGCCATGGCGATCGCGAGAGCAACGCCATGAAAGAGACCGTGGAACCACTCCATGGTGGCGTGCCATCCCCATTGCACACCGGTGGCGATCCAGACGAGCTTGAGCGTCTGCCCCAGGCAAAATCCCGCGCCACCGAGGATCGCGCAAAGCATCGCCGAACGCGCGGCTTCATCCAGACGCCGCCGCCTGCTGAAGACCACCCAACCGCCGAAGAGTCCGAGAACGCCAGCCCAGTTGTCGCCACGCGGAGGATTGAGGTGAAGTCCGAGGATCGGAACCAGTAGGCCGAACGCGATCCACCAGCCCGCGGCAAGATGGAGAACGAGGGAAACACCGAAGTCGATGCGGCGCCGGCCGAGAGCGAGAATCGACACCGCCAGCGCGGCGGACGTCGCGCCCATCCAGTCGCTGTCGAACCAGTTCCACGACCGGCCGCCGTGGGCGCGAACGGCATCCACGAACACGTCCTCGACGAACCACGCTCCCATGACCACGGCCGCGGCGCGCACTACATCTCGCAATTTCTCTTGATCGAGCACAGCGGCCAGCGCCGTCCCCGCGCCACCGAGTCCGGCCCAGAGGAATCCGATCAGGAACACGCCCGCGAATCCGTAGAGGACCGTCGCCGAGTCCGACGAGTGCGTGTAGCCGATCACCTTCATGTAGGAGATGCTGCCGCCGAAAGACCATCCCAACGCGCCGAGCAGCGCGAAGTAGTGCACGCGGCGTTGCCAATCCTGGCGGCCGGAGAGCAGCGCGATCGCCATCGCGCCGAGCGCGCCCGCGATGGCCGCTCCCGCTTCATGACCGAACTGTCCGCGAATTCGCCAACCGAAGGCCATCGAGAGCGCGGTGAGCAGAACCAGGGGGGGCACGTGGAGATCACCTCTTGATCGAGGCACGGTATTCCTGCGCAAAGGCGGCGATCGAGACCTGGATCTTCATGGACACCTCGCAAAGGGACCGAACCGCTGTTAGCGGAATGATTGTACATCCAGGAGCAGCCGCCGTGAAGGGGCCGGCCGCGTCAAGCCGCCAACACTTCCGCCAAGAGTCGTCTTATGCGGCGCTTGTGGCATGGACGGAGCCGAAGGCTACAATCCCGACTCGCGGCGAGCCACATTTCACGTGCCGGGCCGCCCTTGCGCATGCTCGCCGGAAATTCACTCCGCACCGTTGGGGGCAGCCGGCTTGATTGGTGTTACGATTGGAGTTCCCGACTCAATGCCCGCCGCGAAGAAGACTGGAAAACGCCGCTCGTCCAACCGTTCCGCCCAGCCCAGGCAAAAAGACTACCTCGCGGAGCGCACCTACAAGAGGCTTCGAGAGAAGATTTACACCGGCGGCTACCGGCCCGGCGAGCATCTCAAGGAAGAGGTATTGGTCGAGGAGTTCGGTGCAAGCCGCTCCGTGATTCGTCAGGCGCTCACCTTCCTGACAGCCGAGGGTCTCTTGATCGATCGTCCGAAGATCGGGAAATTCGTGGCCGAGTTCACCGAGGAACTGATCGCCAAGCTCGTCCCGATCCGAATCGCCCTGGAGCAACTCGCCGTCAAGGAAGCGATCCCCAATTTGACGGAAAACGACCTTCGCGAACTCCGCGCGATCGCCGAGGATCTTCAGAAACCCCAGGACAGTCTCGCCGACCAGGATGCTCTGGACGTGGCGCTCCACCGGAAGATCTGGAGCCTCACCGCCAACGATGAATTGGAGAAGCTGCTGATTCGCGTGGTGGGCCCATTCCACATTGTTTCCAATGGAACGTTGGCGTCGCCCTACTACCGCAGGAACGCCGCCGCGATCTCGGTACAGCAGGTCCTGCTGGAACGGGAGAAACACGCCGCCGGGCATCAACCGATCGTCGACGCATTGTGCCGCCGGGATGCGGAAGCGGCAGCCAAAGCGATGGCGGCGCACATCGCCGCCAACTATGAGGCTCCGGACGAGGACTTCTCCAAGTCTGTCGGTGGCTTCCTCAAGAAGTATCTGCACCCCCGGTAAGGGGGCCGCGGGCGTAAATCGTGCGCCTTTCCCGAATCCGGAAGTTCCCCGGATCGTGGTTGCGCGGCCCGGGTCTCCTGTGCGCTCCGCACCTGTCATAATGATGCAGACATGATGGTATACAGTAACCGGCGCTCAGTCGAGCTCCTCGATCGGCTTCCCGGCCGCACCCTACCCGGAGGGCGGAAGGCATGAACTACAACGCAATCGGCACGACCGGTATGCGCGTCTCGCCCATCACGATGGGCACAATGATCTTCGGCAACCCGCTCGACCAGAGCCAGTGCGACCGGCTGGTTTCGGCCGCGCTCGAACGCGGCATCAATTTCTTCGACACCGCGGATGTTTACGAGGGCTACAGCCGGACCTGGGGGTCACCGGGCGGCGTCAGCGAGCAGGTGCTCGGCAAGGCGCTGGGCGGGCAGCGCCACCGCGCCGTGATCTGCACCAAATTCGGTAACCCGGCGGGCGCCGGACCGCTGGATGCCGGCCTGTCGCGCCGCCATCTCGACAAGCAGCTCGAGGCCAGTCTACGACGGCTCGGCACGGACTACGTCGACCTGTTTCTGGCTCACCGCTGGGACCCGGCCGTTGCGGTGGAGGAGTTCCTCGGAACATGCGAGCGTTGGATCCGCGATGGTAAAGTTCGGGCTGTCGGAGCTTCGAACTGGCCGGTATGGCGCATTGCGCAAGCTTGCGAAATGGCGCGGTCATCGGGTGCGCCGAAACTTCAGGTGGTCTCGCCGAAGTATAACCTGCTCTATCGCGGCGTCGACCTGGAGCAGAACGCCTGCGCGGCGCACTATGGCGTCTCGATCGTCAGCTACCAGCCACTCGAGGCCGGAGTCCTTTCGGGCAAGTACGCCGGAGAGAAGGCCCCTGAGGGATCGCGCGGGAGCGAGAAACCCGGATGGGTTCCGAAGCTGAAACCGGGTGACGCCGAGCGGCTGGAAGCGCTCGCTCGCATGGCGTCTGAAAGCGGAGCAAGCAGCGCCGGGTATGCCATCGCCTGGGTGCTTTCGCGGCCGTCCGTGGCATCGGTGATTCTCGGCTGGCGTAGCGAGGCTCAGATGGAATCGGCGATAGCCGCAACCGAACTGCGGATCCCGGCGGCACACCTGGCCGAGTTAGAGACGCTGGTCCCGCCACAGGGTCCCTTCGGCGACGAGCGCGTACTGGTCTGGACCAGCGGCGGATGGGCGCTCCGGCCGGCGGAGCTATCATGAGCGGTACGATGAGTGACCATCCCATCCATGACCGGCGGTTGCGGCGCCGGACCATTCTGGCCGCGCCCGCCGCATCCGCCGCGGCGATGGCGGCCGCGCCACAGGAAGGGCCGGGGGCGCGACGGCCCCGCATCCTGATCACGTCCGCCGCGCATCCGCTGGCGATGACTCTGGCCCGTGTGCTCGGCAAGGATCACCAGATCCGCCTCACCGATCGCGAGCCAGTCTCGCCGGGCTTCGAGTTCATCCGCTCGCCGCTCGACAAACCCGACGACACGGCGGCGCTCGTGCAGGGACTCGACGCGGTGGTGCATGTCGCCGAATCCTCACCGGGCGACAACGACCGGCAGACGCTCGACTGGCTCACCCGCGGCACCTATCATCTGCTCGAAGCCGCGTCGAAAGCGCGCGTCCCGAAGGCCGTGTTTCTCAGTACGCTCGACCTCATGACCGCCTACGACGCCGGCTACACCGTGAGCGAATCCTGGCGGCCCCGGCCCACGACCGATGCGCGAGTGCTCGGCAAGTACTTGGGCGAAGTGGTTTGCCGCGAGTTCGCCCGCGACCGCAAGATCCGGGCCATGACACTGCGGCTGGGCAAAGTGGTGAAGTTCGCCGAGACGGCGGGCAAGCCGTTCGATCCGATGTGGGTGGACGAGGAAGACGTGGCGCACGCCGTGGCCCGGGCGGTTGCCGCCACGCCGCGCGACAACCAACAGGGCGTAGGCAGTTGGTGGGCGGTTGTCCACATCGGAATGGATTCGCCCAAGGCGCGATTCTCCGTCGCGGGCGCCAAGTACGCGTTGAACTATCAACCGAAGGTGAAATGGTGAGGCCATGAAAGTACTCGTCACCGGCGCGGCCGGATATCTCGGGCCCTTCGTTGCCAACGCGCTCGGCAAGGATCACCAGTTGCTGCTCTCCGACGTCAAGCAGCCCACCCAAGACCTCGGGCACGAGTTCCGGGTGGTCGACATGACTTCCTTCGATCAGGTGATGCGCGCCTCCGAGGGAATGGACGCGATCGTGAATTGCTCCGTCGTAAGGGAAAGCGAGCGGCTGGCGTTCGGCGTGAACACCGGCGGCTGCTGGAACATGATGACGGCGGCGGTGCGCCATGGTATCAAACGCATCCTCAACACGGGTCCGCACTTCACCGTTACCGGTCCGGCGTACGAGGGATTCGACTTCGGCATGGATGGCGACGTTCCGCCGCAGCCGACGACGATTCTCTACGCGCTCACCAAGTCGCTCGGCCACGAGGTGACGCGGGTGTTCACCGAGCATCATGACATCCACGTGCTCAATTTTCTCTTCTACAACTTCCGCGACCTTCGCGGCGCCGCCCCGGGTTCGTTCAATCAGCTCAAGCCCGGAAGCAACCCGGTTCCGTTCGTGGTGACCGGCGACGACGCGGGCGAGGCCATTCGCCTGGGACTCACCGTCGACAAAGCGAAGTTGCCCTCGAAGTGCGAAGTGTTCCTGATCCTGACCGACATGCCGCACGGGAAGTTTCGCAACGACAAGGCCAAGCGCATCCTCGGATTCCAGCCCAAGGACGATATCTCGGCGCTCTGGAAGAAGGCGTGAAGCCGGCGTAAGGCAACGATTCGCCGGCAAATGAGCCGCGGCGTTGCCATGCCAGGTAAACGCCGCTGTGCAGTACAATGCGATCGAGAGTTCCGCACGCACAAGCCTGGGTGAACGCATGTGCGTATACTAGGCGTATGCCGCGCATGCAGGTTTACCTGCCAACGGATCTCTACGAAATGGTGAAGGAGCGCGGACTCCCCGCATCCGAGCTTCTTCAGGAAGCGGTGCGCACCGAAGTGCGTCGTCAGGAGCTACAGTCCGCCAGCCGGCGCTACACATCCGAACTTGCGGCACAGGTCGGCCAGCCCGATCCTCGGGCGCGCGCCCGCGCGGTCGCCGTGGCACAACGAATCGGCAGCCGCACGGATCGGAAGGCTGGTTAGCCTTTGTGTTGATCCTGGATTCGGGGGCGGTCAGTCAACTGGCTGAGCGCTCGCGCCGCGCCCTAGCCCTGATCGTCGCCCTGCGCGAAGAGGGCCTATGGCCACCGGCGGTACCTGCGGTGGTTCTCGTGGAGTGCATACAGGGGCACGCGGGGCGCGACGCCAACGAGAATCGGTTCCTCGAGACCTGTGACATCGCCGATACGATCCCCGAGTCTCTCGCGCGACGAGCAGCCCAGTTGCGGCGACTGGCCCGTCGTGGGTCAGCCGTCGATGCGCTTGTCGTGGCATTCGCGGAACCCGGAGGGACCATACTCACGTCCGATCCGGACGACCTGGAGGCGCTGGCCGCCCACGCTGCCGAAGTGCTGATCGAGCGAATCTAGATCTAGAGCGGCGAATCGGTTGCCATACCTCGCGTCTACGGCGCGACTTTGATCGGATCGTGGCGGATCTGTCCCTCGGGCACTCCCTTCGCCTTGACCACCTTCACAGTCTCTTGCATCATGCGCGGCGAGCCGGCAATCAGCACGTCCGCGTCGAGCGTGCCGGTGAAGTGCTTGTCGAGAACCACGTTGACAAAGCCGGTGGGCCCGGTCCAGTTGTCATCGGGCGCGGGATCGGAAAGCGCCGGCACATAGGTGAAATTCGAATGCTTGGCGGCCCAGCGGCGGAACTGCGCGTCGAGCATCAGGTCGCGCCGTTGCCGGGCGCCGAAGAAGAGGTAGATCTTGCGGCCCTTGTGTTGCTTGGTCCGGAACCAGTGATCCAGCAACCCCACGAAGGGAGCCACGCCGGTTCCGCCCGCCACCAGGATGAGCGGCCGGGTGGCGCTGTCCCCGGCTTTGTTCAGGCTGCCCAACGGCTGTCCGATCTCGATCGTGCCGCCCGGCTTCAACTCGCCGTGGATATATGTGGAAGCGATTCCCGGCGGAACATCGCGCCCGGGCGGTGGCGCCGCCAACTGGATGATGAACTCCGCCACCGGCAGCCGTTTCGGGCTCGACGCGAACGAGTAGGGGCGGCGCACCGCGCCGAGCTCAGTCTTGTACTTCGCATTCCATGCCTCGACGAACGCGGATGGCACGGAGAGCAGCGCAAACTGCCCCGCCTCGAATCTGTAGTTCTTCGGCATGCGAACCCGAAGCCGCTTGACGTTGGGTGTCAGCGGCTCGACGGCCACGACCTGGGCGGCGGCGGGCGCCTCTTGCGCTAGAGCCGCCGGCGCCGAGAGCAGTGAAGCGACAACAAGCGAGAGGCGAATCAACGCGACTCTCCCGAAGCGTCTTTGACCGGCTGCGGACTGCCTACCGCATCCCCGCCCAGCCACCGGTATGGCGACGGCATCAACGTGAGAGAGCGATCGGCGAGCGGCAGGGAAATAGTCCGCCCACCTTCGATCGCCGAGACCTTGCTGGCGATCGCGGCCTCGAGGGACTGCCGCAGATCGTGGCCGGAGACGAAGAGCGAACTCGACGGCCGCCCGAGATGAACCGCATCGACGAACGAGCGGATCGACGCCACCAGGTAGTCGTCGTCGTTACGCAGCGGCGGAGTTTCGAGCATCCGCGCCCAAGGAAACGGTGGATAGGCGGGATCGATCTCCTTCCGGGGCGCCGTCCTTCCACTGCCCTCGAATAGCAGCGGCGCGTTCCAACTCCAGCGGACCGCTCCCCGTTCGGCTCGAACTTCCACGCCGCTGAAGGGGTCGCGTTCGCCGAACACCATGCAGTCGATGCCGCTCGACAATCGCCACCGGCCGTTGATCATGAGGCCTTGATCGTTCGCCTCCGGCGCAAGCGCCTTGGCCGGATAGCCGAAGGTTTCCACCTGGGTGATTTCGGCGCCAGTCAACAACCGAAGCACGGCCACGTGCTGACAACCGCCACCGGAGATTTCACCGCCGTATCCCATGACCGTGGCTCCCGTGATCCGCCCGTAGACGCCGGAGCGCAGACGCTGCGCCGCGATCTGCGTCTGCCATCGCGCGCGTTGCAGGTTGCCTCCCGCAAATACGATCTTGCGGCTGCCGCATGCCTGAACCATCGCATCGGCGCCGGCAAGCTTCGCGGCGATCGGCTTGTCGGTGGAGATGCCTTTCACGCCGGCCTCGGCCGCGGCCAATACCGCCGCCTGCATGAACTTCGTCGGCGTGATGATCGCCACGATGTCCAGTTTTTCGCTTCGGACCATCTCCGGCGCTTCCTTGAACAGAGCCTTCACCTGGAAGCGGTCGCCCACCACCTTGCGGCGCTCGTCGTTGTACTCGGCGATCGCGGCGAGTTCGGTGTCGGGCGAGCGGCGATACACCTCGGCGAAGTACTGACCCATGCGTCCGCAGCCCACGATTCCCACACGAAGCTTGCGCCGCCCCGCCGCCTGTTCCGGAGTGGTGAGCAAATCGCCGGAGCCGGCAGCGCTCATGAGCAGCGGCGAAGCGGCGGAGGAGAGGAGCAGACGGCGCGTCATCGACATACGAGTATACATGCTCGCCTACCGCTCCTCGAGCGCTCGGGGACGTTCGAACATGGAGCTAGGCAGCCCGTAGTCGACGGCAACCTCCACCTGTTCCACCGTGACCCCTCCTTCGAGTCCATCCGGTCTCTTGGCCAGCGCGACCTCGAGCACATTCTCGCCGCGGCGGGGACGGATGCCGCCGAGCGTGTAGTCGAGCCATTGAAACCCGTACCGGTGACTGGTGCGCCGCCGTGGCTCGCTGTCGAGCGATGTTCCATTCAAGCGGACGGCGAACTGATCCGGCCCAACCATGTTCACGACTTTGAGCATCAACCTCACGGACCGGATTCGTTTCGATGAACAATCATCGGCCATGTAGAAGGGCACGGAGAATCGCGCGTTCGGATCGGCCCGCTCGATCGCCAGTGGCAACGGTTGCCCATATCCGTGACGGGCCGCATCCGGTTCGCGGTGCGCCACGACGTAGTGCTTGTCGCGATCCCGCACCGAGTCCGGATCGCCGATATCGGTGAGGAAAGACTTCTCGGCATCGCGCAACGGCCATCGGAACCACGGCGCCACGATCAATCCGGTAGCGCCCTTGGCCCAGAAATTCGCTACCGCCGCGCGCAGCATGGCGGGCGTGGCGTGCTCCTCTTGCCTGAGATAAAACGGCTGAATCACCGGAAACACGTCCGCGCCCGTCCCCCTCGCCGCCGCTACCAGGGACTCGAACGGGAGATTCGGATCGAGCTGATGGAACCCGTAGAACATCGGAGCGACATAGTCGACGTAGCGCTTTGCCAGCCACTCCTTGACATCGAGCCCGAGCGATTCGTTGAGCGCAACGGTGGGAAAGACGCGCGCGCCGACTATCCGATCCTTGCCCTTCGACCGGACCATCGCCGCGATGTCGCGAACGTAGGCGCTCATCACCGGCGCGTTGGCCCTCGCCTCGGAAGGCTGGAAGTAGAACGGCGTGTAGGTGAGGTCGAGCTCAATCCCCTCCACCGGATACCCGGCGAGTTCCTCGAGCCAGGAGAATCGGGTATCGCGGACTTCCTTGCGCGAGAAGTCCATCTTGCCGTCACCCACGCGCATGCTCGTGATGAAGTCGAGCCCCTTGTCGTGCGCGCGATCGATCACGACACGGAGCGGATCGAGCCCACGATCGATCAGACTCTGCATGTTGTACCAGGCGCGCCAAGCCAATCCGCTCGTGTAGGGGCGTCCTTGCGAAAAGGCTCGCGGCGCCACCTTCGATCTGCTGAACAGCCCTCCCGTCTCGACGCCGTAGATCAGCGTGTTCACGGCCGTCCCGAGCAATTCGTCGATCGGGCGCCACGAGTCCTCGTCGCTCATCGGAGGATCGAACGAATAGAGATAGAAGTGGCGCGCGTCGTTGAAGTACATGGTGCGCCGCTTCCGGCCGCCAGGAGCCGGAATGGCCACCGCGGAGGCAGCGGCCCCCAGGAACGTCCTTCGCAAGATCATGCGCGCTCCAGAACCATTCCTTCTCTTTCCAGCCTCTCCATCATGGTGCGAAACGCCGGCGTTCCGTCCGGATCCCAGTATTCAGTGGTCAACGGAGCGTCGTAGCTCAGCGTTGCCAGCCGTCTCGTATCGGGGCGGACCATGAAGATCGGCGACGTGGTGTCTCCGATGTTGTACATCATCGACCCGTTGGCGAACCGCGTCCTGATGATCCACTTGGGTTGCGCGGGCAGTTGCAGCTTCTTCAGCCGTTCGAGTTCGGCGCGGTCGAGCGTCAGGCCCAGCCCCGGAGCCTCGGGCACCCGAATCAACCCATTGACCGGTTCCAGCCGCTCCTTCACCACGTCGGCGCTCCAGGACTCGGTGTCGTTGTTGAAATGCAGATACGCCGTCTTGCAGGCCGCCTGCATGTGAAGCGTCATCGCCCGCGTGATCGTGCCGCCGGTGTTCTGCCAAGAGAATGGAGTCTCGAGCATCGCGAACAGGCCCGCGTGCCGCATCACCGCGCCGATCGAGCTGTTGCCCAGGATGTAACCGTCCGCCGCTCGATGCTGGGTTTCGAAACCCGCGCCGAGCGGCGAATGATGGTACAGGATCGGCAGGCGGCACTTGGCGCGAAGCTCGGCGTAGCCTTTGATGTCACGCTCCGCCATCGGATCCTCGAAGGCCCCCGCGATCGGATACTTCTCGATCTTCTGAAGCAGTTCGAAAACGTGATCATTCGATCCGCCCATCGTGAAGTCGTGATGAATCTTGAAGCCCTTCGGCGCGACGGCTTGCATCGCCTCCATCTGGTCGATGACATTCTCGAACGGCGAGAGGTGATACTTCATCCACGTGTAGCCAATGCCGGCCAAGTGCTTCACCGCGGCCGCCATGCGCTTGGGATGAGTCGACACGTGCCATGCCGCGCAGGGAACGAACGAGCGGTGCTTCGGGCCGATCAACTTGTAAACCGGGACGCCGGCGGCCTTTCCCATCAAGTCGTACATCGCCGTGCCGAGCGCCTTGCTCGTTTCGTCCGCCACCCAGTCGAACGGGCTGGTTCCGATGTACTTCTGAAGGGTGTCCTTCGACTCGGGGTCCCCACCCTCGCCGAGACCGGTCAGTTCACTATTGGTCCGCACGACATAGATCACCCGGCTGCTGGGGCCGTAGAAGTGCATCATCTCGTACTTCTGGAAATCCGCCCACGGCGTCTGGATCCGGTGTTCTTCGATATCGACGATCTTCAGCCGTGGAAACGCCGCGTTGGCGCGCTGCTGCGCCCGCAGGGTGCGCAAGGAAAAGGCCGCCGCGCCAGCCGCGAAAAGCCCGCGCCGCGAAATCAGATTGCTCATCCGTTCCAACTCCTTCCGTCCCATTCGATCACTCTGGTCAGGAACGCAACCGCATCGGCGGCGAATGCCTCGAGAAGCGCCTCGCCGATCCCGGCCGTGGCCAGCGCGGGCTCTCCGACATGTCCCTCAGGGGAAACATCGGGCATTGTCCAGGCGCGCGTGGCCGGCTGGAACGGGTTCCCCCATTCGACTTTGGCAGTGCTCTTGTAGCCGCCAACGAGATCCGGACGCAGGTGCATCATCATCGATGTCTCCCATTGGCACGCATGTTCGATCTTGTGCTGCAGGCCTGGAATCGTTTTCGCCGGATCGGAGCCGAGCGCCCAATAGTTGGCCAGCAGCAACAACAAGTCCTTGCGATCGCGATGATGCTGACGCGCCTCATAGAGCACCTGCTGCCCGGGCACGTTGTTGCCGCCGTGGCCGTTGAGCAGCACGATGCGTTTGAAGCCGTGCGTCAGCACGCAATCGATCATCGTGCGCAGCATGTCGAGGTAAACGCGCGGAGCCGCCGTCATCGTGCCCGCGAAATCGAGATGATGATGCGAATTGCCGAGCCACGTCACCGGCGCGAACAACACCCGGCCGCCGAGCGCCTCATTGGCCCGCCGCGCCACCTCGCCTACCAGAAAACTGTCGGTGAACAATGGCAGATGCGGGCCGTGCTGTTCGAGCGCCGCGATCGGCAGCACCACGAGCACGTCGCGCGACAGTGCGTTCACGGCCGGCCAGGAGAGTTCAGCGAGTAGCAATGTTTTTTCACCTCGTTCATCGGGAATACGTGTAACCGGCTTGCAGCCCGAGCGGCAGCCGAAAGGTCCAGAATACAGCCAGCAGAAGACTCCATACCACCAGGAACGCCATCGAATAAGGGAGCATGAGCGAGATCAGCGTCCCGGAGCCGGCGCCCTTAGTATAGCGGCGCGCATAGAGAACAACCAAGGGGAAGAACGGCATCAGAGGGGTGATGATGTTCGTGCTCGAGTCTCCCACTCGGAAGGCAGCCTGCGTGAGTTCCGGTGACAACCCGGCCGCCATCAGCATCGGCACGAAGATCGGACTGAGCAGCGCCCATGTCGCCGACGCCGAGCCGATCAGCAGATTGATCGCGGCCGTGAGCAGAATGATCCCGCCGATGGTCACTTGCGCGGGAAGCCGCCAGGCCTCGAGCGCGTTCGCGCCTTTGATCGCGATCAGCAGGCCGAGATTCGATTGCGTGAACGCCGCCGTGAATTGCGCGGCGAAAAACGCCATCACGACATAGTAGCTGACACCACCCATTCCCTTCGTCATCGCCTGGACCACGTCGCGATGGTTCTTCACCGTTCCCACCACGGCGCCGTAGGCGATGCCCGGAACCAGCATCAGAATAAACAGCATCGGCGCCACCATTTGCATCAACGGCGCCGCGGGAGCGATGAGGCTGCCTCCCGGATCGCGTAGCGCCGAGTTCACCGGCCAGCACGCAAGCACCATGGCGGCTACGATCGACGCCGCCGCGATCGACGCCATTCGAAGCCCGCGCGACTCGGCCGCCGGAGCCTCCGGCATCGAGGAGGCATCGGTTGGTTCGCCGTCCACGGCAACTCCCGCCAGCCGGGGCTCGACAATGCGATCCGTAATGAACCAGCCCACTCCGATCAGCAGCAGCGCCGACGCGCTCATGAATCCCCAATTGCACAGCGGATTGATCCGCGCGTCAGGATCGATGATGCGCGCCGCCTGCTGCGTGAAGCCCTGCAGGAGGGGATCGAGCGACGACGGGAGGAAGCTCGCGCTGAATCCGCCCGAGGCGCCCGCGAACGCGACGGCGATTCCCAGCAGCGGATGTCTGCCGGATGCGGCGAACATCGCCCCACCCGCCGGGATCACGATCGCGTAGCCAGGATCGCCAGCGGAGTGACTCAGCACGGCAACCAAGAGGAGCATCGGAGTCAGCAGCTTGCGCGACGTGCGCCGCAGCAAGGCGCGGATCGCCGCCGAAAACAGGCCGCTATGTTCCGCAACGCCGGTGGCCAGCAGAATCACGAGCACCGTGCCGAGCGGCGGAAACTCCATGAAGGTCCGGACCATCCGGGTGAGAAAGCCGGCGATCGCCGGCCCAGTCAACTGATTGACGACCCGGACCGGCTGCTTCGTCCTCGGGTCCAACTCCGCGAACTCGACCGGCGCCAGAATCGCCGAGATCACCCAAACGAACGCCAGCAGCCAGACAAACAGGATGGCCGGATCGGGCAGCCGGTTACCCAGCCGCTCGATCCGGTCCAGAACGCCCCGGCCGGACGCGCCTGTCGCTGTCATTCGGGAATCAGAATTCGATCTTGGCCTCGATTCGAACCGTTCGCGCACCGGTCATGGCGCCTCTGCCCGCCGTGCCACCGGTGATGATGTTGCCTCCACCCGCCTGCGTCAGCCAGGGGTGATTGAACAAGTTGACGAACTTCCCTCCGATTCGAAGCATGGCGCTTTCGGTGAAGAGCAGCGGAATGTCCTTGTACAGCGCGACGTTGTTCTGGCCCAGCCCAACCCAGGACTTGGGAAGGATGACGTTATAGGCGGCATCGCCATACTGTCCCGCCGCCGGCCGCGTGAAGCAGGCGGTATTGTAGATCGCGCCGAGGGAGGGGGCGATGTTCGGATTGCACCCGGGCACTACCGATGCTCGAATGTTGCGGCCCAGTCCGAGCGGGTCCTGGCCAGCGACAACCGGCGTGATCGGTTTCCAGGTGTCGAACCACCACCAACCGCTCAACGCCCATCCGCCGATCGCGTAGTTTGCCGCGCGCGGGATCGAAGACAGGAACTTTCGCCCGCGTCCGAACGGCAACTCCACGACATGGGAGATGCTGAACCGTTGGTCGGCCCAATCCGGCTGGCGGCCGTAGTCGCGTTCCCGGTTCCGCGCGTCCTCGATGTAGTCCCCGAAGTCGGTTTCCCGCCAGGGCCGAAGCACGCTGGGAAGGCCGAGTTTGTGGCCCCAGGAATAGAAGGCTTCAAACTGCATGCCCGCCGAGAATCGCCGCTTCAGCGACGCTTCCATGCCCTGATAGCTCAGGTTTCCTCCCGCGCTCACCATGGACACGCGGCTGAATCGCGGATAAAGCGCGCCGCGTCCGATAGCGGGACTGAGGTAGGACTGATACGGGAGGTTGGTGCCCTTCACGCCGAGGTAGGTGACGCGCAACGCGGTGTCGGGCAGAACCTCCTTTTCGATGGTCAGGTTCCAGTTCGCCGTGTAGCCAAACGGGAAGTTCTTATCGACACCCAGCGCCGTCTGTCCGGTCGCGCCGAATCCTTGTGGAAACGGGAACGGGAAGGAGAACGCGGGGCGCCCGCCACTGTAGCTGTTGCTGAAGGCCTCGTCCAAAGCGAACGGGACTCGCGTCGCCATGGCGCTTCCATCTTGCGCGCAACAGGCGCCGCCGCCGGCCTCCCAGGAAGGAGGCACCGAGAAGAACCCGAAGCTGCCACGAAGCACGGACTTCGAAACGAACCCGGGCCGGTAAGCGAATCCGAGGCGTGGGAACCAATGGAATTGGGGCCGGTTCCGCAGGCGCAACGGGAAGCCCGCTTCCGCGGCGGTCTTGATCGGAATCGAAGAAGGAAACGCAGGACTGATCAAGGCGCGGGTCGCGTCCACGGGTACGATCAGACTACCCGTAGCCGGATCGAAATTCGACATCATGTTGTTCTTTTCGAAGGCCAGGCCGTTGTGCTCGAAACGCAGGCCGAGTTCGAGGTTGAACCGCGGCGTCACGCGCCAGTTGTCCTGGAAGTAGACACCGCCCCAGATCTGTTGGCGATACGGGCGAGGAGTGACACCGGCCCGCGCCGCATTGTCGGGAACGCCGAGACGGAAGTCTCCGTAATGGTGGCCGCTGAAGCGTCCCGTGAAGTCGAACCGGCCCGCGGTTGCTTGGCCCCACTTGATCGTTTGGTTGTAGGCGGGACGCAGATCGGCGCCCATCTTGAAGCTGTGCGCACCCTTCACCCACGAGAGGTTGTCCGTGAAGTTCCGGGTATCCACGCGATAGTCGTATCCGCCCGTGAATCCGAAATCGAACCCCGTGGAGAATCCGGGGATGTTGATGACGGGCAGGCTGGCGGATGTGGTGGGATCGAGCGATGGCAGCCATGAGAAGCCGAGTGCGCGTAGCAGCGCGAGGCCGTTGCCCTTGTACTGGCTGGAGAATCCACTCGGAAACGGCGTGTTCGGATCGGTGGCTTCGAATTCGTCCTTCCGTTCGATGCCTGCCCGGAATTCGTTCACCATATTGGGCCGTATCACGCGGGTCCAGTAAACACGCTGGCTGTTGCTCGGCCAGTTGTTGCCGAGCCACCAGAAGTTGTAGCCGCTTCGATCGCTGGTCGAGTAGGCGCGTCTCCATGTCGAGGCCCAGCCGATGCGGTCCTTCGACGTCAACTGGTGATCGATCTTGACGGAAAAGTTCGACCCAGTCGAAGAGCCCGTCGGAGTTCCGAGGCCCAGCAGAAAGTTCGGACCATCGTTGGCCGGGTTCTGGGACGGGAAGTTGGTGGCCGGGAGCAACTTCAGGAAGTTCGCCGAGACGCCGCTGATCGCCGACGCCGGAATCCGGTTGCCCGGAAACGGAGTGCCGGTGGAGGGATCCATGAGCGTACCGGCACGGAACCGGCTGGCGGGCAGGAACGAGAAGTCGCCTGTGCGGATGCGCTCGGGCGCAATGGTTGTCGGGCTTCCGCCCTGCACGTACGTCACCTGATTGAGCCAGTAGCGGTCCACGTAGAAGAACGTCTTGTCCTTGCCGTTGTAGATTCCCGGGATTCGCACCGGACCGGATACGGACCAGAGCTGATCGCGGTTGGTCGGATATCCCGGTCCGCGGACACGATTGTTCGGGCCGAGCGAGTTCATCGCCGGATTTCCAAGTTGCATCAGGAACTTCGCGTGAAGGGAATTGGTTCCGCTCTGGGTGGCGAAATCCATGACCATCGGCGTCGCGTACTCGGCGGAATTGCCGCTCGTGAGAACCTTGACCTCCTGCAGCGTTTCCACGTTGAGGAAGAAGTTGTTCATCTCGACGCCATCGACGGTGGTCTTGTTCTGCGCGGCGGTGGTGCCGACACCCTGGAACCCCTGAAACGACGGAGAGAGCGCGCCCGCGGTGGCGACATAAACATTCGAGATCTGCGGCAGGTAGTTGTTGTTGATGGCCTTGCGGTTGAAGTGGCCGCTGTTGACTTGGCCGGAGTCGGTGGTGACGACCGGCGCCTGGCCGGTGACCTCCACCTGCTGGCTGAGATCGCCGACCGTCAATGCGACGTCGATTCGAAGAGTCTGGCGGGTTTCCAGCACGATCTTCGCCTGCCGGTGAGTCCGGAACCCGGCAAGTTCGATCGCGACGGTATACATCCCGTCGGGCATCTTGTCGAGTTCGTAGTACCCGCGGGCGTCCGTCGCCGCTGACGCGGTGAATCCCGTGCCGTCATTCCGCGCGGACGCCTTGGCGCCCACCACGGCCGCGCCGGACGGATCGGTCACGGTGCCGACGATTTTCGACAGTGGAGACTGCGCCCATGCCAGTGGTCCGCACCACAGCACTGCCGTAAGGGCCAAATTTCCATTTCTCGACACGAGACTACCTCCCAGTTTCGAGACCAAGCTCGGACTGCCTAATGTATACACACGGCAGCCATGGTGTCAATCCCCGCTGGTGCGCGTCGGCGTGCGTGCGGCGCGGCAAGCCTACCGGAACCAGTCATAGTTGAGGCCCAGCGACCGGTCCGCCAGCGGCAGTTCGACCTTGGCGCCGCCACGCCGCGACGACTCCTTCAGCGCGATCTCGACTTCCAGAGCCATGGCGACGCGCCGGCCGGAATTCTTCGGTTCGTCCATTCGCCCGTCCATACAGGCGACTACATCGTCGATCGTGTACACCGAATGATAGGGCGGCACGAACTGCGGATCGGGCCACGGCGACGTGACGCGCTGGCGTCCGGCGGGCGTATCGAGTTCCACGTCAAGCGTCCACCGGTAGCGATCGAACGCGATCTCGCCCTTGGCTCCGCTCAAGCGGACGCCGGGCGCGCCATGCCGGAAGTGAATCACCAGGCCGTCGCTCGTGACGGCCATGCCTTGGCCCGTGAATTCGTCGCTCCCGCCTTCCCGGCGTGGCTTGTCGCCAGTGCCAGAGACCCAGGCAATTGTTCCGTCGACGAAATAAGCCCAGTTCTGATGCTGCGCCCCAGGCCCCCTGGTATCGATCGAGATCAGGCCGCCGATCACGCCTTCGCGCAGCAACTGCTTCGCCCGGCCGAACGAGGGATGAGTGGTTGTGATCGCACCCGCGCTGAGAGGAATCTTGCGATCGGCGCACGCCTTCACCATGGCGCCGGCTTCGGCGAGGGTGTGGCACATCGGCTTTTCGGCGACGATCCCCTTCGCGCCCATCTCCGCGGCCTTGACGGTGAGGAACGAGCGTCCTTTCGCGTTCGTACAGACCGCGACGATGTCGAGCCGCTCTTTCCTCATCATTTCGATCGCGTCGGTGTAAAGGGCCTTCAGTCCGAACCGCTCGCCGAACACGGCCAGGCGCTTCGGATCGCGCTCGGCGCCGGCCACGAGCTCGACATCGGGCCTCTCGGAGAGGGCCACCGAATACGACTGCGGCAGACCTTCTTCGCCGGGATGGTCGTGACTGTAGTGACGCCGCCGCATATCGAGCTTGGGCGTGGGGCGCTGGATGTCGTCCACGCTGAACTTCTCGCCCGTACGCTCGGCGAGATCGTACAGCAGCCCCGTCCAGCCGAGACCGATCACACCGGCTCGATACTTCTTCTTGGCCGGCGCCGCGGACTGCGCCTGCGCGGCGGCCGGAAGCATGGCCGCTCCCGCGAAGAAATTACGTCTGTTCATGAAGCCGGCTCCGTTCGGATCAATTGGGCGAACTTCCCTGGGCCGGGCCGAGATCGGGATCCTGGCCACGATGGAAATTCTTGCCCATCTTGTATTTGATTTCCAGTTCCACGTCGCGCAGCGCGATCTCGGGGATCAGATCCGGATCGCGCCGGGTGAGCGTGACTTCGAACTTGTTGCTGCCCGTCTCCGGCCAGTGCGCCGCGTCGAGCCGCCAGATATACCAATACCCGTTCACCCGATAGCGCGGCGCGGACATCTTGTACGTCTCGTTGATGCGCCGGTCCCCATCGGGAGCAAGCGGCTTGCCGTTGAGACGGAACTCGAAGCGGTCGAGTTCGGTGGTGTTGGTCAGCCGCACGCGCAACAGAACCTCGTGAACGCGGCCAACCTTCGCCCACCGTTTCAGATCGTCGGATACAGGGAACGTCACGGCTGCGCTTTTGCCCTGGGCCAGCGGCTTCGGCAGTTGCACGGACATCCCGGGTTCCAGGCCGTCGGCCAGATTCGGATACCGGTAGGATACCGTTGGCAGCGAATAGAACTTGTCCTTGGGCGCCATGATGCCGGCGTGGGGCAACTCCCGCAAGATTTCGTAGAACGGCGCCTGATAGGGCCACCGGTTGAACCAATGGGCCAGGTAGAGGCCGTCGATTCCCTGCGCCCAATAGTTGCAGGCCGCCGCGCGTATCATCTCGATCGGCGCGGTCTGCGTGCGATCGGAGTCCACATCGCTTTGCAGCGTGGGGTGGACTCGAGTGCCGGTCCCCCTCGCTGCTTCCACGAACGCACGGACATCGAGCGTCATGTCGATGCGCTCCGGCCCGCCGAAGATCTGCGGCGCCACGACATCGACGATCTTGCGCTTCATCCACTCGCGCACATCCAGCCCGATCGACCAGCAGCCGTCGAGACTGCCGGGCACGCGGATCACCAACTCGCGGTTGGCGCCGCTGGCAATCACGGCGCGATGGATCTCGCCAATCCACTCGGTCATGATCTTGCGCCCCTCGTCGAGCTCATCCGGCCGGAAGTAACGGGAACCGTAGTTGAGCTGCAACTCGAAGCCGTCCACGGGATAGCGCTTCAGGGTCTCGTCGATCAATGCAAATCGTTCGCGGCGCACTTCGGGCTGCTTGTAGTCCGCCAATTGGAGGGCGCCCTTGGGGAAGGAGGGATCGATCCCGCCCCGCGCCCCGATCTCGAGGTGGCGATTCCGGAGCCGGAAGTTCGACGTGCGCGTGTCCTCTTCGTTGCCCGACCCCATTTGCATGAGCAAGGCCGGATATAGCAGCATGCCCTTCTGGTGGGCGCGGTCGCAGACGACTCGCAGCGGATCGTGCCCGGCGTCGATCAGCATCCGGGCGTTCTGATGCGCGCGCCGGAAGATGGGGTGGGGCCACTTGTTGACGCGATGCCCCCACAATTCGCCTACCTTGGTGTCATGCAGCACGGTCCGCCCGTCGCCCAGGCCGAACATGATCGCCTGCACGGGAGTGCCCACCAACTCATCCACGGCCGACTCGTACTCTTCCTTCCGCATCGGCGGCTCGTACATGTAAATCAGCGGGTGGCGCCCGTCGTGATAGAACATGATCCGGGGCCGCGATTTCGCCGTCGCGGACCGAGTTTGGGCTCGAGCCGGGGACGCCGCGCCGGTTCCCAGCGCAACCACGCCGCCCGTGGAACCGGTCAGAAAACTTCGCCGTTTCATCGCTTGCGTCTCCTTTTGGCGCGGGATCTCGTGTATACAAGGCGTACGTTCGGTTGTATCATAAACCAAAGGCGTTGCGCGATTCGGTGGGCGCGCAGCGCACATTTCAAAGCCGAGGATCACTCTGTGCCGAACATTCGAAATGCCGCCGTTGCCGTTGCCGTTCTCTGCGCCGGCTGTGGAGGCGGAGGCGATTCCTGGAAATCGAAAAACGCCGGAATCATTGCCGAACACAAGCTCACCATGCGGGAACGGGCGATGCCGGTGACCGGAGTGGACCTCAAACTCGACGGAGGCAAAGTATACGACTCCAAGGATGTTCCGTCCATCCAATTGGCCGAGGGAGTGACAGCCCGCGTGGCGTGGGGAAGCGGCGCGATGCTCGAGCAGCTCGAGATGAAGGCGGGCTCGACGTACCCCGAACTCGCGATGACGGGCGAATCGATCACCGTCGTCGAGAGTGGCGAGGCGGCCGCAACCGTCGATGGCAAGAAACTCCAGTTGAAGAAGAACTCGATCCTCTACCTCACCGAGGGCATGAAGAGGAGCCTCGAGGCGGGCCCCGCCGGGTTCAAGGCGCTCGACGTGTTTTCGCCAGTCCGGGCGGATCACATCGCTCTCGCGGGCGGCACGATCTCCGGGCCGGAAGGCGGCAAGTTCCCCGATCAAGGCATCACGGCATCACTCGAACCCGGCGTCGTATACAACTCGGAAGAGTTGCAGTTGACGCCGCTGACGCCGCTCGAACCGGGACAATCCTACAAGCGGCACGGCGCGAGCGCGCGGCTGGTTTGGGGAAAAAACGTCATGCTGAGTCTGCTCCGCATGGATCCGGGCACGTCGTTCCCGCATCACATCCACCCCGAGGAGCAGTTGATGATCGCCTTGCGCGGAGCTTTGACCCAAGGCGTGATGGACGGCAAGCATCCGATGGACGGCGAGAAGCGCAGCATCAACCTCCTGCCCTCGAACATGGTGCACTCGGCGGTAATGGGTGAACTCGGCGCCGATGCGATGGACATTTTCTGGCCGGTCCGCAAAGACTACATCGAGCGGCACGACAAGCAGATGGCGCTCTTCCGGGAGGTGATCGCGCCGGATGCCAAGCCCACCAAGCTGGCGGAAGGATTCACCTTCTCCGAGGGCCCCACTTGGCTCGCCGGTAAGCTCTACTTCTCCGACATGTTCTTCAAGGATCCGAAGAACGGCGACTGGACCGGCAGCCCGGCCAAAAGCCGTCTGATCTCGATGGAGCCCGGCGGAAAGTACAAGACGCTCTCTTCCGGCATGCAGACCAACGGCACGATCGCTTCCCGCGGCGGCAATCTGCTCGCCTGCGACATGTTCGGCCATCGCGTGATCGAAGTGGACAAGAACACCGGCAAGGTGCTGCGGACGGTGCTCGACAAGGTAGACGGCAAAGCCATTGACGGACCGAATGACCTCGTGATGGATCTGAAGGGAGGGCTCTACGTCACCGATCCGCAGTTCACGCCGGAAGCGAAGAAGAGCCAGCCCGGCAAGCAGGTCTACTATGTCGCGCCGGATGGATCGGCGAAGGTGGTGATCCCGGCCGGCGAGTATTCCATGCCGAACGGAGTCGAGATCTCGCCCGATGGCAAGACGTTCTACGTGAACAACACGTGGTTCTCGCCGGGTGAGAATTTCCTGTGGGCGTACGATATTCAGCCGGACGGATCGCTGAGCAACAAGCGGAAGTTCGCCGCGCTGAATCTGACTCCGGAAGTTCTCAGCGCCAAGGATCCGGCGCAGAGATTCGATTCGCGGGCCGACGGCATGGCCGTGGATACCGACGGGCGGATCTACGTGGCGACGCTCTCCGGCGCGCAGGTGTTCGACAAGAGCGGAACCTATGTGGGCACGATCTGGTTCCCGCAATATCCGGTGAGTTGCACGTTCGGCGGAGCCAAACTGGACCAGTTGCACTGCGTCGGCGAGTCGTCCGCTTGGATGATTCAGACCAAGGTGAAGGGCTTCCGCTACCCGAACTGAGTCACGCAGCTCATGAACAGAAGGCAGTTCGCGCTCTCGCTGGCCGCCGCGCGGCAAGCGCCCGGGTCCGCCCGGGCACGGAAGCTGCGCATCGGAGCGATGGCCGTGGGCGAGTACACGTTCTGGGGAATCTGGGCGGACGTTCTTTCGGAGAAGGGCAAGCTCGGCGGCGGACTGCTCGACATGGAGATCACGCACTGCTGGGACGTCAATCCGAAGCTGGCCGCCGAATTCGCGGCGAAGTTCGGATGCACCGCGGTGGCGCGTTATGACGGCATGCTGGGCAAGGTGGACGCGATCGCCTTCGGCGGCATCCATGAGACGCCGTGGCAGCACCTGCTGGCCCGGCCCTATGTCGATGCCCGCGTGCCAACCTACCTGAGCCGGCCGTTCGCCTACCGGCTCCGCGACCTCGACTCGATTCTCGACCTCGCCGCCAAACGCGGCACGCCGCTGATGGCCACCAGCGTCCAAGAGCACTATTCGCAGGCTTCGTTCCTACGCGAGCGGATCAAGCGCGTGGGGATCGTCAAAGCGGTGCATGCAACTTCCTGGAGCACCGAGTACCCTGGCCATTTCCATGCGCAGTGGTTTCTGCCGAAGGCGCTGGGATTCGACGTGGAGAAAGTCTCGCTCATCACCGACGACGAGCGCAACGCCACATACATGCAGGAGACCATGCTGTTCCGCGGCCGCGATGGCCAGCCTCCGTTCGTGGCCGCCATCACGGCGGCAACGGAGCACCATTACCTGTCGGTCAACGTGATCGGCGACAAGGGCGCCGAGAGCGTTACGGTGGATCGCAGTCCGGACACTCGCGAAACGCTGTACGCCTATTTCGCGCCTCAGCTGTTCGACATGCAGCGGACGTTTCAGGGCGAGAACTACCAGCCGTTCGAGACGATCCGCAAAAAGACGAAGACGTTTCTGGCCGGGTACTATTCGCACCTGGAACGCGGAGGTCAACTCGTCGGCGTCGATAGCGTGCCCGCCGATTGGTCGCCCCGGCATCTTAAACCGAACTGGATCGATCCGTCGATATTCAGCCGGTAGCGGCTACGAATAGCGAGCGTGGATTTCGACGTGCCGCACCACCAGCGGCACTCTGACGCGCGGATGGCGGGCGAGCAGCACCGCCTTCACCGTATGCGTCGCCACGACAGCGGCTTTAGCCGGCAGCTTCCAGACCAGCCATGCTGATTCGGCGATGTCGGAGGGCGAATCCTCACCCAGGGCGTACTTCACCGTGGGAGCGCCCAATTCGGCGCCGTTGAGTGTGAACTTCACCTTGTCGTCCGGCGTGAGGTGCTCGACCTCGATCTGCAATTCAACCGAAGCGGCGTTCGCCTCCGGCTCGAACACCCGGACATGGAACTCCGGGCCATCGCCCGTCAGCGTTCGGTGCAGTTCCACGGGCGTTTCGCCATGGATCCTGTCGTTGAGGTCGGCGCCGCCCCATTGCCCGTCTTCCGCTCCCACGTGGCGGTGCAGGCTCATGTAAGCCTTGTTGGTTTTCCGAAGCGTTTCCTTGGACCCGATGGTGGTGAGCAGAGGACGCCGGCCACGCTCGTTGGCGTGCCAGTTGAATACATACATGCCATCGGCTCCGCGTGCCCAGAATCCTTGAGCGGCGGCCCGGACCCAAGCTTGATTCCAGTCCGCGGTCAGTCCACTGTGTTGACCCCAGAACCCTCCGTCGAATCCCGGATAGAAACGGATCGGCGTTCCCTCCAGCAGGGTCCGGAACTCCTCGACGTTCGTTCCCGGATCGGTGCCCGCGCCGCCGCCCGCGATCACTACGTCGCAGAGCCCCTCCTTTACCCACAAGGGCAGATCGTAACCGATGCGGCGGCACGATTCGAGCGTCGTGGCCACTCGAACGGCCAGGTAGAACGGACGCCCGCGCTCGCGGCCGATCTGATTCGTCATGCGGCGGATGGCCCGTTGCAGATCCGTGAGTGTGTAGCGGAGGCGTTCGGCGCTGGCGGCCGGGAGATGAAACGCATGGCGCTGCCAGTCGAGTTCGATGCCATCCCAATCGGCCAGCTTCGCAACTTCCGTGACATGCTGAAACCGGTGCTCGCGAACCTCGGGCTCCGCGAAGTTCCAACTGGCGGCGAACCACTTCGGCGTGTTCTTGGGTCCCAGGCACCACTCCGGGTGCGCCTTGCGCAACCGGGTGAGCCCGGACATGACGGTGTCGCGCATCTCCGCGGGCTGAAGGCCGTTGAAATGGTTGTCGTTCATCCGGACCGAAGCCCAAACCGAGATGCCGAGTTCCTTTCCGCGGCGGACCATGGCGCCGTAGGGATCCTCGCCCCGGTCGTACATGGCGCGAATGCCCTCGTTGTGGCGCATGGATCCAGCCGAGTCGTAGCGGCGGTCTTCGGGTTCGCCAGTGAACTCCAACTGGGTGGGGCGCCACTTGGCTTCATGCTCGCTGATGCACCAGAAATGCGCGTCCACCTGCGTGTTCTTCATGGGCGCGAAGGTCTTGTCGAGAAACTGGGAGACAGTCTGCGGATACTCCGAATAGGCGTGTGGAGCGCCATCCCAGTTGTAGATGATCCGATAGGCCGGCGGCCGTGATCCAGCCTGCGCCGCGGGGCCTTGCGACGGGGCCGCCATGAGCGCGGGAGCGGCAATCCCCGCGCCAAGAACGGTGCGCCGCGTGGTGTGGTGGGAACTCATGGATGCTCCATTATGTCAAAGCAGCGAGACCCGGGCGGGATTATGTATACGGGATCGGAGACATCGCGGCTCCGCTCAAGTGTGGGCGAACTGGGCTCGCTTCGGCGCCCGGTAGCGGACGTCCAGTTCCGGCGTATCCAGGCGCCGGTTGCCACCAACCTTGGAATCCAGGCACCGTTCCAGTATCCCGCTCACCAGAAGCGTTCGTTCCACCGGATAGGGCGCGACTCCCGTCTGGATCATTTCTTCGATGCCCGAACCGAGACACGCCGAGTAGGTGACATTGGGGACCGGACCCATGAAGAATTGCGTCGACCTCAGTGCGCCATTCACGCGCCCGGCGAACAGGAAATTCGAAATCGCGCCGTTCAACCACAGCAGCGTGGCGCGCAATCCGTCGCGATACTCGATCACGTACGCGGCTGGGCTGGGAACCAGCCGGGGCAACTCGCCGTTGCGCACCAGGTCCTGCGTTCGCCCGTCCTCGAGCGTCAGGCCCCGCAGCGAGCTCGCGTTGGAGAGCGCCGCTTCGAGCAGCCGCTCGGACCATAGTCCCGACTTGCCCGCCGCCCAAACCGCGCCGCCTTCGATCAGTTGAACCCGCTTCACGCCGGTCTCTCCACCGCGCCGGCGCTCGACCATGCACTGCAACGCCTCGAGCGCGTGGAAGTCATGCGCGTCCGGCGATCCGTTGCCAACCATCAGAGCCTCTTCGATCCGGCAGTCCAGCGGAAGCTCGATCGAGGGCAGGCGCCACGTGACGGGGACCGATGATCCGGCGAGCATCGGGAAGCGAAGCTCGCGCGAAGTCTCCACCATCCTCTTCGCCTTCTCGAAGCTGTAGGAAAGATGCTTGTCGTTGAATACCGGCACGGCGCGGCCATCCTTGCGAAACACCTCCGTCACCTGTTGAAAGAACTCGTAGCGCGGATAGAGTTTTTGCCCCTTCTCGTTGTGTGGGTAGTCGCCGTGCTCCCCGATGATCAATACCGCGTCCACCGCGAGTTTTTCGCCGCCACAACGAAGCGCCTCCGCGATCGTTGGGTAGACGGTGAATCCGGACTCGCGGGCCCGGCTCGCGCTCTCGTCGTTCCCGGGCTTCTGGTCGACGTAGAGAGAGACGACATCGACCGCGGGTTTGTGCCAGCGGCCGTTTTCCGGATAGCCCACGATGAGCCGGTCGCCGATGTGCTGCGAATGCGACAGATACGTCCAGATCGTGGTGACGATCGCGACGCGCTTCCGCGGTCCTGTCACCGGGATGTTTCGACCGCCGTAGCCGGGAGCCGAGGGAGGGAAGGTCCGCGCGCCCCAGTAGAACGGCTCTCGCGGCGCCTGGTAGCGAATCGACAGGTGCGGAGTCTCGATGCGCTTCTGTCCCTGCCAGAGCGATTCGACCCCCGCGGCGGTGAGCCCGCTGGTGAGGAGCGTACGTTCGACCGGATAGACGGGCTTTCCGGTGAGGAACATCTGCTCGATCGCATAGGCCAAGGGATTGAAGAAGGGCGCTTCCGTGCCGCCGTTGTTGACTCCGCGTCCGGGCAGAAGGAAGTAGGTCGACAGCGGGTCCTTTCGCCCCTTGATCCGCGCGGCGAAGTGAAAGGGATTCGCGAGTCCTTCGAGCAGCAGCATCGTCGCCTTCAGCCCATCGCGATATTCGATGCGGTAGGCCACCGGATTCGGGACCAGCTTGGGAATCTCGTCGAGCGTGGGGAGAATATGATGGAAGCCTTTGCGCGGCTGGCCGAGATCGTGGCTCCGGCACAGGCACGCTTCGAACAGTTCCGGATCCCAGCCACCGGCGGCGAACGATCCGGCGCGCATCGCCTTCCACACCGCGCCGCCCTTGATCGCGTGCACCGCGGCCACGCCGGTCTCGCCTCCGCGCCGGCGTTCGATCATGCACTGCAGCGATTCCAGTACGTGGAAATCGTAGCTGTCCACGCCGCCGACTCCGATCGTGACGGCCTCGTCGATCACCGCGCCCAGCGGGATGTCGACATCGGGAATGCGGAACGCAAGCGGGACCGAGGATCCAGCCATGAACGCGAAGCCCATGCTTTGGGCCGTCTCCACCATTTCGCGCGCCCATTCCCAGTTCCACGAAAGGTGCTTGTCGTTGAACACGGGCACGGACCGGCCGCTGGCGCGGAACACATCCACGATCCGCCGGAAGAACTCATAGCGCGGATACAGCGTCTGCCCTTTTTCGTTCACCGGATACTTGCCGTGCTCTCCGATGAGAATGATGCCGTCCACCGCCAGGCTGCTGCCGCCGAGAGTGAGTGCCTCCGCGATCGTCTTGTGGATCTTCATCGACGGGAACCGCGTGGCGCGCTCCCGGCTCAGATCGTTGGGTCCCACCTGATCGACGTAGAGCGACACCAGATCCACCGCGGGCCGGTGGTGGCGGTTGTCCCAGCCGTAGCCGTCGAGGAAACGGTCCACGATATGCTGCGCGTGCGACCATTTCCTGTATTCGGTCACGACGGCGGCGATCCTCGGCCGCCTCGATGGCGGGCGTTGCGCGGCAGCGACACCCGCGCCGAGCATGTCTCTGCGCGAGATGGTGGAATCGGTCATCATGAGCGCGCTACCTCCGGAAGAAGAAATCTTCGGCTGTCTTGGTCAGGATCCGATGCTTTTCGGAAGCACTCAGGAAATCGGCATGATCGCGAATCACGGCCACGGCGGCCTCATACGTGTGCGGCGGCTTCGCCTGCATGGGCGCATCGCTCTCCCACATGCAGCGGTCCGGACCGAACGCCTCCACCAGCCGCCGCATCAGGGGCAGCATGTCCAGGTACGGAGGCTGCCTCTTTCCGAGAGCATAGAAGCCGCCGAACTTGACCATGACGCGCTTGTGCCGCGCCATGCGAACCAGCGCCGCCACTTCCTCTTCGTCGAACCGGCCCTGCCGCCCGATGATGCAGAAGTGGTCGATGATCACGGGAGACTCCGGAAAGCGGCCGCACATGCGGTCGAGCTCGGGTAGATCTGGCGGGCCCATGAGGAAGCTCAGCGCAAGATTGTGGGCGGCTCCGGCGGCGAACATCTTCTCGTAGCCCGGGTGCTCCATCCAGCGCGTCATCTCCGGCAGCGGCGGGCGGGTGCTCTTCCCTCGAACACGAAACGCGACGACACCGTGCCGCGACAGTTCGATCATGGCCTGGTCCGGACTGGGGCCTGAAACATCGGACATCGCGGGCACGATCCCGGTTCCGCAATAGCGCCGCGGGTCCGTGGCAATGAGGTCCAGAATGTAGCGGTGGTCGAGGCCATACCAGGTCATCTGCACGAGATTGATGCGCCGCACGCCCGCCGCGTCAGCATGCGTTCGCAGCTCCTCGGCGGTGAAGCTCGGCGACCACAGGTCCTTCATCGTGAAGCCCGGCGCCAACGGATACTTCCCCGTGTTTGCGCTCCAGACGTGAACGTGCGCGTCGACGAGGCCGGCCAGCGGCGCGGCGTTGCCTTGCGGCAACAGCGCCGCGACGGGCGCAAGGCTCTGGCGTCGCGTGATCGCGCGAGTGGACTCAGCGGCCACTGGTGTCTACTCCGCGCAACCGGCCACTGGCCGCGTTCAGGGCCGCGAGCGCATCGGCGGGCAACGCAAGGCGAGTTCCGGCGAAGTTGTCGTCCACGTGATCCGGATGTTCGGCGCCCGCAAGCACGCTGGTGACCTCCTTGCGCGCAAGCACCCAAGCGACGCAAACCTGAGGACGGCTGGCGCTGAGTTCGCGAGCCACTTTGTCGAGCGCGTCCACCACCGGCGCCCACGGCTTGCCCCGGTCCACTTCGCGGCCCGGCGCGAGGCGGCCTTCCGCGATCGGACTGAACGCCATTAGCCCGAGGCGTCCGCGGCGAATCAGCGGGAACAGTTCGTCTTCCATGAAGTCGCGCCGCGTGCCGGCGATGATGTTGTAGTAGTCTTCGAGGCCAGCCAACGGCGCTTTATCCTTGCGCGAGCCCAGATCCACGAACTCGCCAATTTGTTTCGGGGAAAAATTCGAGGCGCCCCAATAGCGGATCTTCCCGGCGCGCACGAGCGAGTCCATGGTTCGAACCAGTTCTTCCGAAGGTGTCTTGTTGTCGGGGTTGTGATAGAGGTACAGGTCGATGTAGCCGGTACCGAGCCGGCGGAGACTCCCCTCTACTTCGGTCATCACGTAGTCGCGCGAGAGCGCCGGATTGACGGAGGGCTTTCCTTCTTCTGGCTTCTGGTGCGGGGAAACCTTGGTGGCGATCACCAGTTTGTCGCGCCGCCCGCGGATCGCTTTCCCGAGCGCCATCTCGGCGCCGCCCCAGCCGTAGGCATTCGAGGAGTCGAAGAAATTGATGCCGAGGTCCAGCGCCCGGTGCAGGATCCTCTGGCCCATGGCATCGTTCGGATCGCGGGCCACCTGACGGAACGCGGTGCCCTGACAGAGCCGCGACACAAAGAGATCCGTGTGGCCGAAGCGAACCAGCGATCCTTTGCGGTCCGGCGCGGGCTCCGTCACCTGGGCGATCGCCGCGCCGCCGCAGGCGCCTAGAAACGCTCTCCGCGGGTTTTCGCGCATCTCATGCCTCCGAGTGCTTGCGCGCGATCCCGGCGATCGCCGCGCGATCTTCCCGAGCCACGTTGGTCCCAGGTGGGCGCACCGGACCACCCGCGCGTCCCAGCGCCTCGAGCGCGGCCTTGATGCCGCTGATGCCATAGTTCGGCCGCAGCGATCGAACGCGCACCACCGTATCGATGCCGGTCTCCATCACGGCTCGCATCTTCGTCCGCTCGCCGGCGACGCCGTGCTTCCAAAACTCGTGGCAAGCGTTCGGAACGAAGGTGGCTACCGCGGTGGTGTAGGCGCGCGATCCGGCCGGCAAGGCTTCGAGCGCGTGGGCCTCGCCCTCGGCGATCCACAACAAACGCTCCTCGATGAGCGAGCCGAGCGCTTGTCCGATCGATGTTCCGCCGGTGGGATCCTTGAACCCGATCACGTTCGGGATCTCCGCCAACCGTTTCAGCACCGCGGGCCAATACTCTTCCTTGCCGCGCGGATACGCGACCACTCCGATACCGACCGACGCGGCCACATCGCGAAAATAGTGGAACGCGCCATCTCCACTCTCGCTTCCGTAGGGCGGTGAGAACAGCAGGATCGCGTCCGCGCCCGCCTTCTCGGCGTTCTCCGCCATCCGCATCGCCAATCGATAGCCGCCGCCCGCGCCCACCACAACCGGCAGCCGTCCCGCCGATCCGGCCACCGCGGCCGCCGCCATCGCGCGCTGTTCATCGGCGTCCATGGTAAACAACTCACCCAGCCCACCGCCAACGACCATCGTCATGCCAGCCGGCGCCTTGGATGCGTGATGCGCCACGTTCCGCCGCAGGCCGTCATCGTCCAGCGACAGATCCGGCCGAAACGGCGTGGTGAGAAAGTTGTGAACGCCGCGCAGGGTGGCGCGCAACTCCGGCATCGAGCGGCGCGCGCCGCCTCGATCCTTCTTCGCGGGCGCCGCCGCGAATGCGCCGGCCGCGACGGCGGCCGGCATCCAGGTCCTTCTCGTGATGCAATCCATCGGTCACACTCCTCGCCGATTCAGGCCAAGCGGTGAAAGCCGCTGTGCACTACCGGACCTCGCAACAGGCTCCCCACCGCGCCCTCGTCGATCGCCTTCCTGATTTCGCGGAACGCCTCCGTGACCGCGGCTCCGTACTGAGCCACGTGGTCCGGAGTGTGCGCATGCATCGAGTAGAAAGCGGCGCCAGCCAGAAAGCCGCGGTCCAGCATGCATTGCGTGAACAGAGTGCGAATCGGCAGTGGTTCCGGATAATCGAACGTGAAACGGGAGAACGGAGGCAGCCCTCCGCCGATCGTGATGGCGAGCCCGGTCTCGGATGCGGCCTGGCGCCAGGCAGCTTGCGCGCTGAGTCCGGTGCTGACGAGTTGCGGCCCTACGTCGAGGCGCCTGTGCTTGGCCACGGTTGCCAGCGCCGCCGCGGGACCGGTTCGTTCGGTCCAGTGCGTGGAACTCACGAACGTATCCTGCGCCGCCTGCATCGCATCGCCCGTGCCGATCACGGCGGCCATCGGATAGCCATTCCCGATCGCCTTCGCGAACACCGCGATGTCTGGATTGACGCCGAGCGTCAGGTGCGCTCCGCCCGTATTCAGGCGGAATCCGGCGCTCACTTCATCGAAGACGAGCAGCGCCTTGCGGCGGTGCGCTTCATCGCGAACGCGTTCGAGAAAGCCCGGCGCCGGTTCCGCGGAGCGCATCGGCTCCATCACGATCGCCGCCAGATCGTCACCGGCGGCGGCAAGCGCCTTCTCGAGTCCGGCAACATCGTTGTACTGAAACGGAATCGCGGAGCCAGCCAGCGCTCGTGGCACTCCAGCCGGATCGAGCCCAGGCAGCAGGTGGCCGTCCAGTTGGTTCCCCTGCGCGAGATTGGCGGCCAGGTACCAATCATGCCAGCCGTGGTAGCCGCAAAAAACAATCTTGTCTCTTCTTGTTCTGGCGCGCGCGATCCGCACGCCGGCCGCCATCGCTTCGCCGCCGCAACGAAGGTAGCGGACCATGTCCGCCCAAGGATGCAACTCGCACAGCAAATCGGCGAGCGCGGGCTCTTCCGGACAGTTGAGGGTCGACGCCACTCCGCGCCCGATTGCTTCGCGTACGGCATCGTCCACATCGGGGTCGGCATAGCCGAGAACGCAGGCGCCGATGCCACCGATCGACATGTCGATGTACCGGCGCCCATCCATGTCCCAGATCTCGGCTCCGCTCGCGCGGGAATAGTAGGCGGGCCACTGGTCCGGAAGGAACATCTCGGGCCGCTTGGACAGAAGTTGCGTGCCTCCCGGAATTCGGCTTCGCGCCCGCTTGTAGAGTTCAACGCCGCTGTTGGTCAGAGGGGCCTCCAGTCTCCATGGTTCGACTCTCGCGGATCTCCAATGGCGCGCGGCTATACGTCATATCCGCACACTCGCAGCAGCACCTCTTGCGTCATGAGGTCATGCCCGGCGGAATGGCTGGGCTTGGCGCCCTCGCGAATCACGCGAGCCATTTCGAGCATGTCCGGAGCAAAGCCAGGCAGCGTGTCAGGCGGGAAAACGTGCTCCTTGCGCCCGCCCGGATAGGACCCCACGGCGTCTTTGAGGTGGCTCACCATTCGATACGGGCCGAACGGCCGCACCGACATGAGGCCATTCGTGCCGGTGATTTCGATGGTCCGGTACTCGCCGCCGAAAGGATTGGTGGCGCCCACGTGGATCTCCGCCACCGCGTGATCGTACTCGAGAATGCCGAGAGTGTTGTCGGCCAGCGTGTCATGGAACGCCCCGTGATGCCACAGGTGGCCCGTCACCTTCTTTGGCCGTCCGAGCAGAGCCGTGGCGCGATCGATCAGATGACAGCCGAGTTCGAACATCATGCCGCCCCGGAAAGCAGCCAGTTGAACCCGGTCGCTCGCGGACATCGGCTTGTCGATCACGGCGCGGAAATGCTGCACGCGGCCCAGCCAACCGTTTCGGGCCGCTTCAATGGCCGCCTGCATGGCCGGCTGATAACGCCACTGATAGCCCATCTGCACCACCAACTTCTTGCGAGCGGCCTCGGTCAGCAGGTCACGGAATTTCGCGAGGTCGTCACCTGGCGCCTTGTCGAGATGGACGAACTTTCCCGCGTCGATGGCGCGCCTGGCGTAAAGAAGATTCTGTTGCACTCGCGATTCGACGGCGATGAACTCGATCGAATCGTCTAGCACTTCCTTCTCGGAAAGCCAGCGGACGCCCTGCAAGGCTTTATGGGTCCTTGGAACCGACGGATCGGGCTCGCAAACTCCCACCAGTTCGAACTCCGGCAGCTTGCGCAGCGCCTCGACCTTGCCCATGGCGTGGGCGTGTCCGGCGCCATAGACGGCCGCACGGACCGGCTTGTGCTTCGCCCCGGACGCCACGGCGGCCGCGCCAGCCATCGCGAGAGCCCTTCTCGTGATCATCTTGTCGCCTCCAGAATGGGTGAACGTTGCATCGGCGAATGTCCTAATCGCGGACACCTCCGTGCCAGCAGGATGTATACGTGAACCAGTATTATCGTACACAGCGCCGCCTTGGCATTTCTCCGGAGGGCCTCGGAAGAACAAGGGCAGCGCGACATGATCGTGATGGGCGTCATCATTTTTCCGTTCCAGGAGACCGCGCCATGAAACCGCCGGATTCTTTATCCCGCAGGGAGATCGTCGCCGCATCGGCCGGGGCCGCGATGGCATTGAGCGGACTCAGCGCCCGCGCCCAGAACATTGCCCCCAGCGACAGGATCGGGCTGGCGTTCGTGGGCGTGGGAGGCAGAGGAACCAGCGCCGTCAATCAGGCGCTCGACCTCGGAACCGCGAACATCATCGCGGTCTGCGATGTCGACTCCAACGCCGCCGAACGCGCCAGCCAACTCGTCTACAAGAAGACGAGCAAAGCGCCGCGGACGGCGAGCGATTTCCGCAAGCTGCTCGACGACAAGTCGATCGATGCGGTCATGATTGCCACCCCACATCATTGGCACAGCCCCATCGCGGCCGCGGCCATGAAGGCGGGCAAGGACGTCTACGTTGAAAAGCCCGCGAGCCATGTATTTCGAGAAGGCCGAATCCTGATCGAGACAT
Source organism: Acidobacteriota bacterium (assembly GCA_005808475.1). GTDB lineage: Bacteria > Acidobacteriota > Terriglobia > Bryobacterales > Bryobacteraceae > SYLY01. The sequence goes on along the minus strand of SYLY01000159.1, from coordinate 22,661 downwards.
CGGCTCGCTACAACCGGATTTTCCAGCATGGGACGCAGATGCGCTCGAGCGAGGTCACCGCGAAGGCGCGTGAACTGCTCGACGGCGGTGTGATCGGCGCCGTCAAGATGTCGAAGGCCTGGAACCAGCAAAAGATGACGCCGCCCGCGCCGGTGGCGGACTCGGCGCCGCCGCCGGGAGTCGACTACGACCTGTGGCTCGGTCCCGCCCCGGCGCGTCCGTTCAATCCGAGGCGGTTCAACAATTCGAGGAATTGGGGCAACACCTTCGAATACGGAAACGGCAGCATCGGCAACGATGGCGTCCACGATCTCGACATGGCGCACTTCGGGCTTGCCCCCCAGTCGCATCCGGTGCGGATCGTGGCCGGCGGCCGGAACGTCGATGGCGGACTGGACGACTATCCGGACAACATGAGCGTCACCTACGAATTCGCCGGCGGGAAGGTGCTGCTCTATGAAGAGCGCAGTTGGACTCAGTACGGTCAATACGGCGTCGACAGCGGAAACGCGTTCTACGGAACCGACGGCTTCATGGTGTTTTCCCGGCGGGGATGGTTTCAGGTCTACCTCGGGCCAAAGGAAGAGAAAGGTCCGTCGATGAAGGGCGGCGGCGGGCACCCGAAGCACTTCGCAGATTTCATCGATTCGGTGAAGACGCGCAAGCCAACGATCGCGCCAGCGGAGGTGGCGCACAAGACGTGCGCGTTGGTGCACCTCGGAGCGATCGCCTACCGCGTGGGCCGCGTGCTTCATTTCGACCCCGCCACGGAGACGTTCCCCAAGGACCCGGAGGCAAACCGTCTCCTGACGAAGCAGTATCGCCCGCCCTTCGCGCTGTAGCCGCCGAGTTGACCGCGAACAATTGGTGAAGAACCTGTCGTCTCGATGCGTTTCCGGATCTCGGTGAGATTGCGGTCATCGCGGCCAGCTACGCTCGCGGCGATCCAGCGCGAGTTCGTTGCCAACGGCCAGTCCGCTTGGCGGAGCCGCTGGTTCGCTTCGGCGACAATGACCTGCGGGTGCGCCTGGTGAACAGCGCGGGGACCACCAATCTCCGGATTCAGGAGCTCGCGATGACCGTTCGATAAGAGGGCGCCGCCCGGCTCATGCCCGGTAGAACCACGCCTTGTTGACGACCTTGATCCGCGTGGCATGACGGCCGGCGAACTCACCAACGCCATAACCGTAGTCATACGCGATCGCGACTTCGTCACCGTTGAAGACGACGGTCGGGTAGCAGATCCGCAAGCAGCCCGGACTGCGCGGATAGCGGCTCCGGTCCGCGGGCTGCCGGTACCCGCCCGTGGACCGCAGGACTTCGATCCGCGCGGGAGTTTCGATCCGGGCCCGGTCATCCATGGACTCGAGGTTCCGGAAATGTCCCCAGGTCGCTCCACCGTCTTTCGATATCGCGGTGGAGAGCCGGTGCCGGCTCAATCCCGCTTTGATCTCTTCCGCCGAGGCTTGGTTCCAGAGCACCAGGAGATCCGCCGATCCGGGCATCCGCGCCAGCATCGGCGGCGCGTAGGACGCCGCTAGCGGAGCAGGCTGAGGCGCGCTCCAGCGCACGCCCTTGTCATTGGATGTGCACTGATAGAACTGGCCGAGTTCCGTGCGTCCGAGCATCAGCAGCGTCCCATCGGCCCGCTCCTCGAGACTGGGCTCCTCGAACGAGTAGCACCCACCGCGTCCGCCGTCGATACTGACGAACTGCTCGCTGAGGCTCCGATGCCAGGTGGCGCCTTCGTCGCCGGAATAGAAGACCCAACTGATGCAGATGCTGTTTTGCGACGACTCCGAGTCGCCCCCCGCCGACGGGCTGTACCAGTTGAAAGCGGGAACCGCGATCCGTCCGTTCGAGAGCACGCGCGCGCCGCCGGTGCGGCAGAGCGAGAACACCGGATCGATCACCACCGCGGGCGACCACGTCGCGCCGCCGTCCGCCGATGAGCGGAACTGCAGCGTGCCGTCGCGGCCGGGCCGCGAGTACGGCCCTCCGTAGACGATTCCGAGGCGTCCGGATTTCAGGTGGAGCATCGTGAGATGCACGTTGTCGCGGCCGGTTTCGATCGGCGCGCCTCCCTTCTCCGTCAACGCCTGGACCGGCCCCCACGTTCGGCCACCATCCTTGGAAATCTTCCCCACCAAGCGCTTGTTCTCGCCGAAAAGAAGCCACAAGCGCCCGTCGTCCAGGCGGTTCAGAATGGCTTCCTGAACATGCGCGCGAGGTTCGACCGCGAAACCCTCGAACAGCGCCTGACCGTCCGCCGCGCGCGCCAACGGTGCGATGCCGGCCGCGCCCGCGAGTAGGTGCCGTCTCGTCATCATCGATCCGCGCCAGCGGTCAGCCACGCGAGATCGAAACGAGCCAGCGTCAGCGTGGCCGATCCTCCCGATTCATACAGGCTCAGGATTGTGTTGTCGTGCGCCACCGCGAGATCGGAATAGGCGGCCTTCCCTTCTTGAATCACCCTCGACACCGGCCATGTCCGGCCTTCGTCGTAGCTCAGCCTCGCCGTGAGGCGGGTGCGGCTCGCGGTGCTCGATGGATGCGTGAGCAGGATGCGATCCCTGCCGGTCGAATAGCGCGCCAAGCCTGCCTGACAGGAAGGCTCGGGCAGCGCCGGGTCGGCTTCGAGTTTCGACCATGTCGCGCCGCCGTCTTCGCTCCGCGCGAACATGCGGGCCTTCCGGTCCTGGCGGCTACGCGCGTTCATGTACACCTTGCCGTCGGAGGTCTCCACCACCTCGCACTCGTCGGACAGATCGTTGTCGAGAGGCTTGCCGCGCTTCCATGTGACGCCGTGGTCGTCGCTAAAGAAGGCGTAGGAGAATTGCACCTTGCCCCAGTTCGCATTCGGCCACGTGGCTGGTCCGGGCGAAGTGTCCCCCCAGGCGGGAATCAGCAGCCGTCCGCTCTTCAGTTGAATCCCGTGGCCTGGGCCCGCGCCGAGATACTTCCAGGAGGGATCCTTGACGTCCTTGGTGATCTCCACCGGAGTCGACCACGTCGCGCCGTCGTCGGTGCTCTTCATCACGAACACCTGCCGGTTGTCCTTGCAGAACGGCAGCCAGATCGTGCCGGTATCGCGATCGAGTACCGGCGTTGGCTGGTTCATCGTGCGCGTTCCATCGTCGGCGACGATCCGCATCGGCTCCCACGTTTTGCCGTGATCGAAGCTGCGCCGGAGACCGATGTCGATCTCGTCGGTGTCGCTTCCTTTTCCCTTCCGTGCTTCGGTGAAAGCGAGGATCGTTCCCTTCGCCGAAACCACCAGCGCGGGAATGCGGTATCGCGAGTAGCCTGCCTCGCCCGCCTGGAACAGCTCCTGTTCGTCGAAATGGCCAGCCGCGTTGGCCGCCCTGGTTTCAGTGCTCGCCGCCGGCGGGGGCCCGCCGCAACCGGCAAGCCATGCGCACAACGATCCCGTGAGCAGCAGCGCCCGTCTGCTCACGGCTTCGGCCCGTGGTCGTGGCGAACCTTCACCACCACCTTGTGGAGATCGTGGACGCCACCCAAATGGCAGTTCGGCATGTGTCCCCCTCCGGTGAAGAACACCGCGAACATCCCGGGGTAGAGCTTCACTTTCGTGTAGTTGGCGGGCACATGGTACATCGCCGCTTCGTCCTTTTCGTTGTAAGGCGTGTGCAGCTTCAGGTCCTCCACCGGAGCGTAGCCGGTGGTCACCTGTCCAGAGATCATGTAGTGCACGTCGATGTACTTGCGATGCGCCTCGAACTCGACCTTTTCCGGCGGCAACGAACGAGACTTGTCAATCACCGCGTAAGCCTGGCTGTCGATTTCATGCCTGCCCACCGGCAACATCTTCAGATCGGGCCGTTCCAGAAATCGGAACGCCACTTCGAGTCGCGCGAGTGGCGGGTGGGATCGCCATGACTTCAACTCGCCCTGAACAAGACGCGACGAGGCCGCGCCGGCGGCGGAGACCGGCCCCGCGACCACCAGGAGAGCGGCGCCGCCCGCGCCGAGGGTCCGAAGAAAATCGCGCCGGCCATCCAACGGTTGTTCGATGCGTGCTTTCACTGTGCTGGTTCCTTCCGGGAGTCCCGCCGCCAGATGCGGTCAGCGGCGGGCTCACCCTAAAACAGGTACTTCAACCCAAACTGGATGTTTCTCGGGTCCACGGCGACCGACGTGATGCGCCCGAAATTGGCATCCAATCCGTTGGTGCTGGGATTGGCCAACACGGTGTGGTTCATCCAGTTGAACATTTCGAAGCGGAAGTTCAGCCGGTGTCCCTCGCGCACCGTGAACCACTTGTTGATGGAGGCATCCCAGGTGAACGCTCCAGGACCGCGAACCGTGTTGTATCCCAGGTTCCCGAACCGCCGCTGCGTACGCACGGTGTCGAAATCGAACGCCGCTCGAGTGAGCGCAAGCAGCCTGTCGGCGCCCTCGAGATACGGGCTTTGACCGCCAACCGCGTCAGGCCGCTGGCCGTCCGGGCGTCCGTTGCCGACATTGTCGCGCCCGGTCACCACGTTCAACGGGAATCCGGCGCGGTAGCCCATGATTCCCTGCACCGTCCATCCGCCCAGCAGCCCATTCGCAAGGCCGCTTTTCGCGAACGAACCAGACGGGATCTGATACGAGTACACGGCGGTCGTGCGGTGGCGCACGTCCGTTACCTTCGGACCGCGCGAACCGGCGATCCAGTTGAAGTCCTGCGTGACGCCATCGCGCACGAACGCGTTATCGGCGTTGTTGTATTGCATGCCCTTCGACAGCGTGTAGAACAGGTCGAAGTTCAGTCCCTTGCTCAGCCGTTTGTTCACCGCCAATTGCATGGCGTGGTAGGTCATGTTCGCGCCGAACTCCTGCAACCATGCCGCGCCGATGTCCTGGCCGAGATCGCGCCGGCCGGTGGCTGGATTGATCGGATTGATCAGCCGCGAACTGTAAAGCTTGGCGGCGCGATTGAGCACGTAGGATGCCTGCACGGCCAGCGTGGAACCGATCTGCTGTTGGAGGGAGTAGTTGCCCTGCAGCGCATACTCGTCGCGCCGGGCCGGATCTGGCGCGAGCAGTCCGGGCTGTAGTCCTCGCGGAACCAACGCCGGGTTCTCGCGGACCGACTGCACGAACGACACCGGGAACGGGAACGTCACCGGCTGAAGGCTGGCTGGAATGTCGATCACGGCCACCAGCGGAGCGAATGGAACCCGTTCGCCGATCCACGCCGCGTCATAGTAGAAGAACGGCTGCGGAGCGATGTAGGTCATTCCCGCGTCCACGCGCATGATCGTTTTGCCGCTACCGAACAGGTCCCAAACCAGACCGAGCCGCGGGCCGAAATTGTTGCGGTCGGCATTCCAGATGGAATCGCCCTTCTTGGTCCTGGGGCCAAACGGATCCCTGCTCGCCAATCCGATCGAACCCTTGAACGGCTCGTAGTACTCGTAGCGCATCCCGAGATTCAACTGCAGCCGGCGGCTGATGCGCCAGTCATCCTGCGCGTATGCCGCGTACCCACCGAACGCATATCCGCCCTTGGGATTTCCGAAGAACATCTCGACCTGGAACGGCCGGTCGTCAATGGCGTCTTGGAGCGAATTGTAGAAGACCCGGGGGTTGCCGAACTGGTCCCGGAAGCTGTCGGTGGACCGGATCTCGGTCCCCGCCTTGAAAGTATGGGCGCCGCGGATATGCGTGATGTTGGCTACGCCGCTGAAGACATCGGTGAACGTCGCGAGCTGATCCTGAAGATCGCTGCCACCGGTCAGGCCGGCAATCGAAACATAGCCGGCTTGCGGGCCGGGCTTCTGACGCCCGTCATTGGGTCCGCGAATCACGGCCGTGCGATTGAAGCCGAAGCGCGCGTCCACCGAGGTGCGGGGCGAAACCACCCAGAAATCGGACACCATCACGTTGCGTTGGCGCAACGGGAACTGCTGCCGGACGTCCTCGCGCAACAGCGGATTGAACACATCCTGGTTGTTGAAGTTGACGCGTCCGGACAAGCGGTGAGCTCCCAGCAGGTAGTCCACGCGGGCGATGTTGGTGGCTTCGTTGACCCGCTGCCGGTCGTTGCGGAAATGCTGCCCGATGAACGGAGTCGCCGTCGGCTCGAAGGTTTTCGGCAGGTTCGAGAGATGCTCGCGCAGTCGCGGATTTCTCCGCGCGGCCAGGAACGCCGGTGTTGGCGTCGTGCCGGTGATGGTCCGGCCGCGGCGGATGCGGTCGCCCTCGAAATTATAAAAGAAGAACAGCTTGTCCTTCTTCACCGGGCCGCCGATGTTGCCGCCGTACTGGTTGTGACGCAGCGGGGGCTTGCCCAGCCGCGCGCGGTTGGAGAAGAAGTTGTTGGCGTCCAGCTTGTCGTTGCGCACGAAGTAGAGCAGCGTCCCATGAAACTGATTCGTGCCGGACTTGGTCGTCAGGTTGATGACGCCGCCCGTGGCGCGGCCGTACTCGGCCGAAAACGCATTGGTGGTGACCTTGAACTCCTCGAGCGCCTCGATGCTGATCGAGTTGATCACCGTGCCGCTCCCGCCCACGCCACCGATGCCCACGCCGTTGTTCTCTCCGAACGACATATCCACGCCATCCATCAGCCAGTTGTTGCCCAGACCCGATGACCGTTCAATTCCACGCCGCCGCGGTTGGCGTTTCCGCCCGACATGCTCACGCCCGGCTGCAGCACCAACAACTGCGTGAACGTACGGCCGTTCAGGGGCAGGTCACGGACCTTCTGCGAATCCACTACCGTGCCGAGCGACTGCGAAGTGGCGTTCACGAGCGGGACCTCGCTGACCACCTCCACCGATTGCGAAATCTCGCCGATCTGGAGCGCGAGGTCGATCTTCGGACGCGTGCCCGAGTTCAACTGCAACTCACCCGTGGTTGCGCGCCGGAAACCGCCCTTCTCGACCGTGATCGTGTACCGCCCGGCGGGCAACAGCGGAAACTCGTAGAGCCCCTGTTCGGTGGTCGATGTCGTGGTGACCGAGTTCGTGCCCAGGTTGCGGGCGTCCACGCGGGCTTCCACCACGGCCGCCCCGGTTGCGTCGGTGACCACGCCCGTGAACGAACCGCCGGTAATCTGCGCCAGGCACAAGCCGGGCATCAGGAGCGCCAAGCCGGGAAGGGCTGTCTTTATCATCGCTGTTCCTTTCAACATCTCCGCTCTATCGACGCTACTCTATCGAACCAAGGCGGATAGGGCAAGCCTCTCGAACACGATGTCCGCCCGGCTGCCCTCGTAGACAATGCCGACATGGCCGCTGTCGATTTGGGAGAGGCTCGGATAGCCCCGGCCGCGTCCTTCGTCGAGCAGCAGGTGGCTGCTTTCCGGCCAGGTCAGACCGTCGTCGAAGCTGACCTGGATCGTGTGATGGGTCCTCGCCTTTTGCGAATGGGGATTGGCGAACAACAGTACGGACTTGGACTCGGCGCCTTTCGTGACCGTCACCCGGCGCAGACTGGCGTTGCAGTTCGGCTCGATCAGTGTGTTGCGGTTGGACGGGTGCGTCTTCCAGGTTTTGCCGAGATCGGCTGTCACGTACACGGCGCGGAAGCGCTCATGGTCGTTGCGGATGTTGAGCATGATGGACCCGTCGCTCAACAACGCGGCCTGGCATTCGTTGCCGCCGCTGTACGCGGGAGTTCCGACGGTCCAACTGGCGCCGTGGTCGCCGCTCGACATGATCGTGGCGAACGTGTCTCCCTTTTCGTCGCGGCCCTGAATGGGCATCACCATCGTGCCGTTAGCGAGATGGATCCCCTGCTGCGGCGACGGCGCCAGCAGCCACCACGCTTCCTTTTTCAACTTGCGCGTGAGATTTTCGGGCTTGCTCCACGTCAAGCCGTCGTCGCGGGACCGGACCATCATCATCTGCGCGCTCTTGCCGGTCTCGAAGCCCGGTTCCGAGCCGTCCTTTTCCCATTGGTGCTTGCCCGGCTTGCCCCACATCCAAACGGCGAAGACGAAGATCTCGCCGGTTTGCGGGTCGATGACGATGCCAGGATCGCTGACGCCGTTTTCCTCTTGCGGCTTGCCGTTGTAGGCGCCCATGTCCATGATGACCTTGACCGGCTCCCACGTCTTGCCGCCGTCGCCACTTCGGCTCAGCCCGATGTCGATGTCTTCCTGCAGGTCGCGCGATTTGCGGCGCCGCATGTCGTAGACGCTCAGCAGCGTTCCCTGGGGAGAGGTCGCCAGCGCGGGAATCCGGTAGGTGTGCACGTTGTCGTCCATGTGGCGGCGAAGGGCGATCCCGATTCGCTTGGGCCTCGCGGCGGCGGCCCCCGCGGCCGTTCCGTTCACCGTTAGCAGGCTCGCCGCCACCGTGTGCGACAGATCCGCCGATGGCTCGAGACGGCATGAGAGCCAGAAGACATTCGCGCCGGGGCGCAGCGTTTGCTTGCCGCGAAACGCCACAGTCTTGGCTGGCGGCTCCACTTCGCCGAAACGGTTCTCCGCCGCGAACTCAGCTTTCGCGCCCGTGCTGAAAAGTTCGAAATCCTTCAGGCCGGCAAGGCTGGTCGTACCATCGGTCGAGAACTCCATGGAGGTGAGTTCGGCCTCGGCGGCGGCGTTCACGGTCACCTGGAGAAGGACGTTGTGAGGATTTCGGATCAACACGGGGTGGACCGGATCCGTGACCGAAATTCCCAGCCGCCCGCCCGGCGGAGAGCAAGAGACGGCGGCAACCAGCGATAAAAGAAGGAGTCCGGCGGATCGTCGCCGGACGCACACTCCAGCACAAATAGGCACGAAAAGAGTATAGTGCCGCCGCCTGTCAAGCTGCTCGCAACGGGGTGGCGTCGTAACCGGCAAGCATCCGCGCCGCGGCGATCTCATGCATAGGTTCCATAATCGATCACAAGTTCCACTTGTTCCACCGTGACGCCACCCTGTAGTTGCGCGGGCCGTCTGTCCAGGGACACTTCCAACAAGTTCTCTCCGCGGCGAGGCCGGATTTGCCGAAGGCGAAAGTCGAGCCACAGAGCCGAATACGGGCTGACCGGATTGCCCGCGCTCCGGGCGACCGGCTCCCCCGCGAGCGACTGTCCGTTCAACTTCACCGGGAACTCGTCCGCGGTCACCAGATTCGTCACCAGGATTCGCAGCACCACTTCGCGAGGCTGTGTCGTGGCGGCATCGTCCGCGACGTGGAAGCGGATTGGATAGGCGCGATCCGGATTCGCCGACGGGATTTCCACTGGCAGTGCCGCTCCGTAGCCGAGTTCGGTGGCTTGCTTGGAACGCCGGCGCAAGACGTAGCGCTTGGTTTCGCGCCGGATCAAATCCGGGTCTCCGAGTTCGGTCAGCATTCGCCGTTCGGCGTTGCCGAGAGGCCAATTCATGAACCACGTGTAGAGACCGTCCGCTCCACGATCCCAGTAGTTGGCGGCGGCGGCCCGCATCACTTCTGGCGCCGGCGCGATCCGCACGGCCGAGCCCGTCGCCTCGTCGCGCGCATACGGCTGCAGCATCGGGTAGACGGCGGCGTTGGTGGCCTTGGCTTCGCTCGTCAACCAATCGAACGGCATGTCCGGATCGAGATTGAAATCGGCATAGAGCATCGGCGTGACCGAATCGACGATGTTGCTCCGCAGCCACGCACGGACATCCATTCCCTGCGCCAGGCACATCGCCTCGGCCGGATAAACGCGCGCCGCGACGTGACACGGCTTGCCGCGTCTTGCCCGAGCCATGCGCGCGATCCGCCCGGTGTACTCCGTCAGAACCGGCGTGAAAGCCTTGGCCTCTTCCTTGCGGACGATGGGAGGCATGCCGCCGGGCGCCGCGGCAAAATCGAGTTCGATGCCATCCACTCCGTAGCGCGTCACCAACTCCTCGAGAACCGCGAACTGATGCTCGCGCAGTTCCGGATGGGCCAGGCCTCTGCCGCCTTCAGTGACTTTGAATTTCGGATTCATGCCGCCGTGGCTCGCCATGCGAATGCTCGCGAAGAAGTCGAGCCCCTTCGCCCGTGCGCGATCGCGAAGAACCTCGAGCGGATCCAGACCACGGTCCATCAGGCTTTGCATGTTCCGCCAGACCCGCCAATAGGCCGACAGCGTGAACGGCTGGATATCCGCGCCGAAACGCATTCCCACTTTGGATGGGTAGAAGAGCCCGTCACCTCGCTCCACTCCGTACACGAACGTGTCGACGGCCGTTCCCGCGACCTCGTCGATCGGACGCCATGCGTCTTCCAATCGCATCGGAGGCTCGAACACGAAAAGGTAGTAGTGACGGGCGTCGTTGTAGTAGAGCGTCCGCCGCTTCGCGGGTTTTCCCACGGCTGGACTGGCGGCGGCCGCCGCTGTTGCCGTGAGTTGCAGTAGTTGGCGCCGGCTTGGTTTCATTCCGTCTCCCTTTCCTATCCGTGCACGGTCACGCCGGGTTGAGGGCGCGGCGGGCCGGATCGTTGCAGTGGCTGTCTGGCGCTTCGTGCCCAGGCGGATACCCACGCATCACGTTGCATTGTACTAGCCAGGCCGGCTGGATCGAACCAGGCAGACCGCGACGATGAGCACTCAGCGCGTGAGGATCGCAACGTCATGCCGAAGTGCACAATGGCCGCGGACGCTTAGATTCGGTGCATTCGAAAAGAACACCCTCGCCGCTGCGTGTATGATGTTTCTCACGGGCATGGGATCCTTCAAGATCGTGCCGCCGTTGACGATCGACCGGGAAGCGCTGTTCGAAGCCGTCGATGCCGCCGGCGGGCGATGGACGAGTTTCTGGGAGCATGAATTGGGACATTTCGGCGCATTGGACTGGACCGTACTGGCCATCTACTTCATCGGGTCGATCGCGCTCGGCAGCTATTTCGGGCGCCGGCAACAGGACACCGAGGATTTTCTGCTGGCCGGCCGGAAGATGTCGTGGCTGCCGGTGGCGATCTCGATCATGGCCACCAACACCAGCGCGGTCAGCTACATGGGCGTTGCCGCCTACATATACAAGCAGAACCTGATGCTCTATCCGAACGTCATCACGCTGGTTCTGATTACGCCTCTGGTTCTCTACCTGTTCGTCAACTTCTATTACAACCTGAAGGTCTACACGGCCTACGAGTACTTGGAAAAGCGTTTCAATCCGCTGGTACGGAGCATCGCCAGCGTGCTGTTCATCTTTTTGCGGCTGTGCTGGCTGGCGACGATGATCTACGCGACTTCGATCGCGCTGGCCGAAATCACCGGCGTTTCGCAAGTCTACTGCTCGCTCGCGTTGGGGCTTGGCACCTCTCTCTACACGATGCTGGGCGGGATGGAGGGCGTCATCTGGACCGACGTCGCCCAGGCAGCGGTGTTCATGGCCGGTGTCTTGTTCATCGGCGTTTACGTGCTGATGGACTTCGGCTGGGATGCCGGACAGATTTATTCGATCGCCGCCGAGGCCGGAAAGACGCAAATGGCCGACTGGACACTGGATCCCACGATCGACATCACCGTTTGGAGTGTCGTATCCGGCTATCTCGTGATCAACCTCGCATCGTACGGAGTCGACCAAGTGGTTCTTCAACGCTACTTCACCGCCAAGGATCTTCGGTCCAGCCGCCGCTCGGTGATCGCCAACGCCTTCATCGACGGTCCGGCGACGACCTTGCTGTTCCTCATTTCCCTTGGGATCTTCGCCTACTTCCAGAAGCACGCCGATCGACTCCCGGCCAATTTCAGTCCGGACCGGGTCCTGCCGTACTTCGTCATCACCGCGCTTCCGCCGGGCATCTCCGGACTCGTGATCGCGGGCATCATGGCCGCCACGATGTCGAGCATCAGTTCCGGCGTGAACTCGATTGCCACCGCTTCGCTCGTCGATTTCTATCAGCGCTTCATCCGCCGCGAAGCTCCCGCGCACCATTACCTCGGCGTATCGCGCTGGATGTCGCTGTTCTGGGGCGTCACCGCGACCGTTATGGGCCTGTTCGTCGGCAGACTGGGAACCGTGCTCGAGATTTCGGCCAAGACCAATAGCTTCTTTACCGGAATTCTGCTGGGGATCTTTCTGCTGGGTATTTTGACGCTTCGAGCCAACTGGCAAGGGACGAGCCTCGGCGCACTGGTCAGCCTTCTGATCGTGATCTACGCCGGCACGTTCACTCGAACGTCTTTCTTCTTATACGCGCCGCTGGGACTGGGGCTAACGATGCTGCTCGGCTACCTGTTCAGCCTCGGATTCCCGGCGATGAGCCCGGAAAGCCTCAGAGGCCTGGTAAAGGGACACGGGGCCGACGGAATTCAGGGGGACGGCGCCCGGCCGCCGGCAACAGCATGAACCAAGCAATCGCTCGCACTCGCCTTTCCGGCTGCTACGTAACCGTGCCCACTCTCTTCGTGGACGGCAGCCTCGCGGTCAACCTCGCCGGCATCCGCCGCCATGTTCGCTTTCTGCTCGATGGTGGATTGCGGACCGGCAACGGCGTGCTGCTCGCTCGCGGCGCCGCTGGCGGCTTCAGCACGATGTCCTTGGACGAGCGCATCGAAGTGACCGCGGCGGTGATCGAAGAAGCCGGTGGACGGATCCCGGTCGTGATGGGCGCGCAGACCACCAGCACGCGAGAGCTGGCAACGCTGGCTCGCGCGGCCCACCGAATAGGCGCCGAATACATCCAGGTTTCTCCGCCTTTCTACTTCCAGGCGACCGAAGACGACTTCCACGAGTTCGTCACCACCGCCGCCGATGCGGCTGACATCGGAATCATCGTCTACAACACCTACACGTCGAGTTCCGCCGTGGAGCGCGGGCTCGTGGAACGCCTTGTCGACGTGCCGAACGTAATCGGCTTGAAGTGGGCCACGCCCACTTCGGACTACATGGAGTTCGAGCAGGTCATCGTGCAGTTCGCCGGCCGGCTGAGCATCATCGATAATCAGGTCCGCTTCGTCACCAGCCATATCCTCGGTGCGCGCTCCATCGAAGTCCATGCGTGCAACTACTGGCCGCAATGGGGCGTGGCTCTGTGGGATCTTCTCGAAAGCGGACGCTATCGGGAAGCGCAACTCGAACTGGCCCGCGTCGCTCTGCCATACCACACTCTTTGGAAAGAGATGGAGCGGTACACCAGCGGCGACGGATACCTGGATAAGCTTTGCATGGAGTTCGTGGGGCTCGATTCCAGCCGCTGCCGGCCTCCCACCCGCGACGTGCGGCCGCACTATCGCGAGCGAGTCCGCCGGATGCTGATCGAATGCGGCGTGCCGCGAGTCGCGTAGGGGAACCATGTCACTGGACCTGATACGGATCGCACGGTGGATATGGCCGGCGATAGCGGCGGCCTGCCATTGCTGGGCTTCTCCGCCCGCCGCGGTGGATTTCCGCAAGCAGATCGAGCCCCTCTTCAAACAGCGTTGCTACGCCTGTCACGCCGGAACGAAGCAACTCGGCGGCCTCCGGCTGGACTCCCGGGAGGCGGCGCTTGCCGGCGGATATTCCGGCGCCGTGATCAAACCGGGCAACGCCGCCGCCAGCAGGCTCATCGCGCTGATCGACGGCACCGCCAAGGAGAAGGCGATGCCGATGGCCGGTCCGCGTTTGACCGCCGAACAAGTGGCGTTGGTTCGCGACTGGATCGGCCAGGGCGCGCAGTGGCCGGCCAGCGCCGCCACGGTCTCCGCGGTGAAACCCAAGGCCACCCACTGGGCCTTCATTGCTCCTGTCCGACCACCTGTGCCGCCCGCGCGCGATCGTCGCTGGGCCCGGAATCCGATCGATTCCTTCGTGCTCTCCAAGCTCGAAGCCGAAGGCATCGCCCCATCGCCGGAAGTGGAGCGCTCGACGCTAATCCGCCGGGCAAGCCTCGATCTGACCGGCCTGCCGCCATCCCCCGAGGAAGTGGCCTCGTTCGTCAAAGACCCGCGGCCCGATGCCTACGAACACGTCGTCGACCGCCTTCTCCGCTCGGAACACTACGGCGAGAAATGGGCTCGTCACTGGCTCGACCTGGCTCGCTACGCCGATAGCGATGGCTTCGAAAAAGACAACCTCCGGCCAGACGCCTGGAAGTGGCGCGATTGGGTGATTCGCGCGATCAACAATGGCATGCCGTTCGACCGGTTCACCATCGAGCAAATGGCGGGGGACCTGCTCCCCAACGCCACCTTGGCACAAAAACTCGCCACCGGATTTCACCGGAACACCCTGACCAACCGCGAAGGCGGAGTGAACCGCGAGGAGTTCCGCGTCGAGCAGGTGATCGATCGCGCCAGCACCGTAGGCACTGTCTGGCTCGGACTCACCGTAGGCTGCGCCCGTTGCCACGACCACAAGTACGATCCCATCAGCCAGCGCGAGTTCTATCAGCTCACGGCGTTTTTCAACTCGGCCGGCGAAGCGAACATCGAAGCTCCGCTTCCGGGTGAATTGGCCGCCTATCTCCAGCGCCAACCCGATTGCGAGGCGAAACGCGGGGCGCTGCTCGCCGAGTACAACGCCGCCGGGCTGCAGCCGGATTGGGAGCGCAAAATGCTGCTTGCCGCCGGGCAACCGGGCGTCGACACGCTCTACGACGTCAGTTGGGACATCTTCGGGCTTTACGTCGATGGCGGGCAGGAGCAGATGCGAATCCCGGCCGCGCAAAGGTCCGCGAAATGGAACGCCAAGATCACGGACTTCTTCATCGGGAACTACTCGCGGGTGGCTACCAAACAGGAACTCGAAAAGCTGAAGTTCAAAGAGCTGAACGAGAAGCTGCGGCAACTGAAGGCGGGCTGCCAGGATCTATCCGAAGCGCAGACCCTCGCCGAACGCCCGGAGCCGCGCAAGTCGCATATTCTCGTCCGGGGCGACTTTCGCCAGCCCGGAATCGAGGTCCAGCCCGCCGGGCTTGCGGTCCTCAATCCCATGCCGGCGGACCCGCGCGCTTCGCGCCTGACGCTCGCCAAGTGGCTGGTGTCGCGCGACAACCCGCTCACCGCGCGCGTCACGGTGAATCGAGCTTGGCAGGAATTCTTCGGGCGCGGTCTGGTGGCAACTTCGGAAGACTTCGGCGTACGCGCCGAACCTCCCACGCACCCGGAACTGCTCGATTGGCTTGCGGCCGAATTCATGCAGGGCGGCTGGGAGATGAAGAAAGTGCACCGCCTCATCGTGACTTCCGCCACCTATCGCCAGTCCTCGAAGGCGCGCCCGGAACTCACCGCGCGAGATCCCGGAAATTCATTGCTGGCGCGGCAAAGCCGGCTCCGCCTCTCCGCCGAACTCATCCGCGACGCGACTCTCTCCGCTGCCGGGCTGCTCAACGTTGAAATCGGCGGCCCGAGCGCGCGTCCCGCGATGCCGGCCGGAGTGCTGGACCTCGCCTACGGCAGCGGCTCGAAGTGGAAGGAGAGCACGGGCGCCGAGCGCTACCGCCGCGGCCTCTACACGCTGTTCCTCCGCACTTCGCCGCATCCCCAGATGACGAACTTCGATGCGCCGGATTCGATGGTGGCATGCAGCCGCCGGGAGCGTTCCACAACACCCTTACAGGCGTTGAATCTGCTCAACGATTCCTCATTCTTCGAAGCCGCGCAACTGCTGGCCGTGCGCATTTTGAGATCGGAGAGCCGCTCGGTGGAGGATCGCCTGCGGTTCGCGTTTCGAGTCAGTCTCGCCCGCGAGCCCCGCGCCGAAGAGTTGGACCGGCTGGTTCGCTTCCATCGCCAACAGGTCGAGATTCTCGAGAAGGACCCGTCGCTAGTGGAATCCATCTTCCCCGCGCGCGATCTCGACGGCATCGCGCCAACCGAAGCCGCGCCTTGGGTGGGTATTGGCCGGCTGCTACTCAATCTGGACGAGTTCATCACGCGAGGGTGATCCGCATGGACCAGCGACACTTTCGGGAACTTCACTCCCGCCGCCGATTCCTGGAGCGTTGCGCCGCCGGGCTGGGCACGATCGCGCTCTCGCAACTGATGGCCGCCGAGGGCCGCGGTCCGGGTGGCCTGCCTCCTCACTTCGCGGCGAAAGCGAAGAACGTCATCTTCCTGTTCATGGATGGTGGTCCCAGTCATATCGACTTGTACGACCCCAAGCCGGCGATGAAGAAGTACGAGGGACGGGCTCTGCCCGAGTCGATGACGAAGAACCTGCGGCTGGCCTTCATCAAGCCAACCGCCAAGGTGGTCGCAAGCTCTCGTACTTTCACTCCCCACGGCCACGGCGGAATCCCTCTTTCCGACTGGATGCCGCATCTGGCTTCCCGCGCCGGCGACATCTGCCTCATCCGGTCGATGTTCACCGATCAGTTCAACCACCACCCGGGTCAGCTCATGCTCAATTGCGGATCGCCGCTGGTAGGCCGGCCCTCCATGGGTGCGTGGGTCAACTACGGGCTCGGCAACGAGTCGCGGAATCTGCCCGGCTTCGTCGTGATGCGATCCGGATCCAATGCGCCGGGCGCCGGCACGGGCAACTGGACCAGCGGCTTTCTCCCGTCGAGTTACCAGGGCGTGCCCCTGCGCGGCGCCGGCGACGCCGTGTTGTATCTGTCGAATCCGCGCGGAGTCAACGGCGAGTTGCAGCGCGCAACGCTCGATGGATTGAGCGATCTGAATCGGATGAGCCAGGCGGAAACCGGAGATGTCGAGATCGCGTCGAGGATCGCGTCTTATGAACTGGCGTTCCAGATGCAGCAGTCGGCTCCGGAACTGATGGACCTGTCCAAGGAACCGGCCCACATTCTGGAACTCTACGGAGTCGATGCCGGCCGGAAGAATCCTTACGCGCGCAATTGCCTGCTGGCGCGCCGCCTCGTCGAACGCGGGGTTCGCTTCGTGCAACTGATGCACGGCAACTGGGATCACCACGACGATCTCGACCGCAAGCTGAAAACGCTCTGCGATCAGACGGACCGCCCGGTGGCCGCGCTGCTCACGGATCTGAAGCAACGCGGCTTGCTCGATTCGACGCTGGTGATTTGGGGCGGCGAGTTCGGACGGACGCCGATGGTTCAGGCCGACAGTCCGGACAAGAGCGTCGGGGTCGGCCGCGATCACCATCCGTTCGCCTTCAGCCTATGGATGGCGGGAGGCGGCATCAAGGGCGGCCAGGTGATCGGGGCAACCGACGACTTCGGGTTGCAGGTGACCGCGGACCGCATCCACGTGCATGACCTGCACGCGACGATACTGCATTGTCTCGGCATGAACCACGCGGCGCTCACCTATCGCCATATGGGCCGCGACTTCCGCCTGACCGACGTTGCGGGCAACGTGGTCCGGAAGCTGCTGGCATAGCGCCATGCCGAAGGTGGACCGCAGGAATTTCCTGACCGCCGCCGGTGGGGCCGCGCCGCTTGCCGCCGCCTCGGCCGCGCAGCAATCCGCGGCGCCGTCCATGGAGCCGCGCCGCTACCGGCTGATCTACAACGACGACGGAGGCGGCCCGTGCGTGTGGGAGCCGCCCCTGACGCCGCGGCAATTCGTCGACGCCACGGTCGCGCAGATCGCCGGCACGCGAGTCGATGCGCTTTCCTGGCCGATCGGCATGAACGGCCTGTACGTGATGAACTATCCGACCCGCGTGCCGGGCGGAGAGGTGGTGGGAGACAGCCTGCGCGAGGGCGCCGGCGTCAAGCTCGAATCCTCTTGGTGGTGGCGGAACATTCGCGCCATCCGGGGACTCATCGAGCAAGGCCACGATCCGATGAAGCTGATGGTGGATGGCGCCCATGAAGCCGGCATCGACATCTGGATTCACATCCGCCAGAACGACTAGCATCACGTGCGGGGTGAGTCCACCGCCGACCCGAAACATTTTCTGAACTTCATGGCGGGCCGCTTCTGGCGCGAGCATCCCGAGTGGCGCATCGGCCGGGATGGGCTCGAGGGCTGGCCCGAAGGGCAACCGGTTTCGGAAGCCGCCATGGATTTCCAGGATTTCGCGCACGAAGGGGTGCGCCGCTACCGGATCGCGATCGCGGAAGAGGCCGCTAGCCGGTACAACATCGATGGCATCGAGCTCGACTTCATGCGCTGCCCGTACTTCTTCAAGAAGTCACAGGTTCCCGCGATGACCGCGGTGATGACGGACTACGTTCGTGAAATCCGGCGCACGCTCGACCGGTTGGGCCGCGCCCGCGGCCGCTACATCGGGCTCTCCGCGCGCGTCCCTTGGACCATTGCCGGAGCCGCGGTCATCGGCCTCGACGCTCCGCGCTGGGCGCGGGAGGGACTCGTGAATCAACTGGTCCCCTCTCCGTTCTTCGCCATGACGCTCGACGCGGACGTTTCCGGGTGGATCGCCGCCGGCAAGGGGACCGGATGCCGGATCTATCCCTGCATCGAGGAATCCTATCGCTCCGGGATTGCCACCGAAGGCGGTGCACCCGGGCTCCAGTGGGTGGATCTCGAACGCGCCCGTGCGGCGGCCGCGAATTTCTGGCACGCCGGCGCGGATGGAATCTACCTCTTCAACTGGCCGGATCGGGGCCGGAACGTGAACACAACGCCGGGGCTGAACGAACTGCACGACCCCGCCATTCTTCGCCGCAAGAACAAGCGCTATGCCGCCGGCCGCCGGAATGAGAAGGGCGCGGGCTCATGGCCCTACTGCGAACTGCCGCGCGTGATTCCCGCCGAACTCCGACGGGGGCAGCCTGTCGCGGTCAGCCTGCCGGTCGGCGACGACCTTGCCGCCAACCGCGACCGGTTGTCGTCGGT
The DNA here is from genome assembly GCA_005808475.1 of Acidobacteriota bacterium. Lineage (GTDB taxonomy): Bacteria > Acidobacteriota > Terriglobia > Bryobacterales > Bryobacteraceae > SYLY01. The sequence goes on along the minus strand of SYLY01000159.1, from coordinate 4,040 downwards.
CCGCCTATGCCTGCTGATTGAAAACCTGACGGGCGCCGACGAGATCGAAGTCACCATGAACGGGTCGAGTGTTCAGGGTCCGTCGAATCCGATCCGGCCCGGTCAGCACATGCCCCACGCCACCGTGGGCGGTCTGCTGACGTGGCAATACTACGATCTTGCCGCGGCCCTGCCGCGGCTGGGCAACAACGCGATCGAGATCCGGCTCACCGCGCGCAATCCGGACTTCGAACAGCCGTGGTCGCAATGCAAGTTGGTCGTGAGCGATATCGAATTGGAGATCGAGTATCGCTGGCCCGGTGGGGAGTGGTCCGCGCCTTCCGGGCGCCAGCCGCCACTATAGACCGCCTCGGCAACTCCGGCCCCGAACGCCAACATTTCACACATCGTCAATGCCGGTAGACTGAGAAATCCAGATCCGGCTAGGCCGCCAAAGGGGAATCCATGAGAGTTGAAATGGGCGACGCGCGCCACTCGAAAGTGCTGTGCCTTGCCGTAGCTTTGGCCTTCCAGCCGCCCCCCGTTTGCGCGCAGTGGAAACCTCAGGAAATCCGGCAACTGAACGGCCAAGCCAAGCCGATTGCGTTGCCGGGCCGCGCGCAACTCGCCAGCCAGGATTGGGGGCGCTCCGTGCAAATGCCCTACCTGATCCACATGCCGGAGAAGAACGAACTGCTCATGCTCTTTCTCAGCGAGCGCCCCACGCGCGCACTCCTGTCGCGCAGCCGCGATGGCGGCGCCACCTGGAGCTCGCCTGCCTACATGCACGTCGATGCAAGCGGCAAACCGGACACGCCCGGCGCCACCAGCCTCACCTACCTGGGCGCCGGCAAAGCGATGCTGACCATTTCGGAAGGAACCACGGATTGGAATTGGTTTAGCGGCGACTTCGGCCACACCTGGCGGCAAGCGCCCCGCCCACCGGCCTTCCCCAAGCAGCACTTCATCACGTGGGACCCACTCTATCTCGACGGCTCGCGATTGATTGAAACCGGTTATGTGTCGATCGGCGATTGGGAAGCTGGCGGCTACTCGCAAGGCGTGATCCGCTTCAGCACGGACAACGGCATTACCTGGAGCGCCACCACCATGGTTCCGCAATGGAAGGGGTGGAACGAGATCACGGTCACCCGCGCCAGAAACGGCGATCTGATTGCCGCATGCCGGAGCGATTCGCCGCGCCGGTTCCGGAAGCTCGTTTACGACAACTACTCAGGCATGGGGACTTCCATCTCGAAGGACGACGGCCGGACCTGGTCTGACATCAAGCCCCTCTTTGACTGGGGACACCATCATCCCAGCTTCGTGGTTCTGCCTGGTGGCGAAATTGTCATCACGTACGTGGTGAGGCGCGGTTATCCAACCTCGCCCGATGGCTTTCCGCAGATGGGCGTTGAGGCCGTGGTGAGCCGCGACCATGGTCAAACCTGGGACCTGGACCATCGCTACATTCTGGCCACCTGGAAAGGACAGGTGAAGGGCGCCGACGCCGCCTACATCGCGCAGGTGCAGTCGTCCAGTTCGGTGCTGCTGCCTGACGGGTCGCTTCTCACCTCTTACGGCGGGGCGCAGCGTGCGGTGCGCACCACGCCAGGCGCGTCCGACCCGCGCGACCTGGGATTGGTGAATTGGAGAGTGAATCTGACCGGCGCTCTGAACGCGGACCGCGCGATCGCCAACGCGCCGTTTGACTCAGACCTGCGCAACCGGCTGGATCTGAATCGCGTAAACGGCTGGACCGCCGCCAGCCCGGGAGGGAAGAAGAACATCGCCACCAGAGAGGAAGGCGCGCAAGTAGCCGCATCGGCCACCGACCTGTCCCCTGACCGCGTCCTCCGTGACGACCACGTCACCAACCTGCTGACTCTGCGGACCATGCCGGCCTGGGTGGAGCTCCGTTGGAGCAAACCGCGCCGCATCGACGAGATCCGTATTCATCCGGGCGCGCCGGCGATCTCGAAGCAGCCGTCCACCGAGTGCGTGCCGCTGGACTATCGCCTGCAATATGAGAAGAGCCGCCGCCAGTGGGTGGATCTGATTCCACCGGTGCGGAACGCGCCGCGCTACCGCGACTTCGACGCCAAGCAACGGCATCCGGACACTCTGGAAAAGCAGTTTGAGTACGTGCACACTTTCGCGCCCGTGCGGACGAAGGCGATCCGCCTCGCGATCACGCGCTCCAGCGATGAAGGCAGGCGCGCCGCGCCCGGGGCCCCCAAACAGGATCCGGGTGGGGTGACGGCGCCGGAGGCGGCTCGCGAGACGATCCTGCGCGAGATCCAGGTCTTCGAAGCGCCGAAATGATCCCGAGCGAAATAGAATAGAGGGGCCGTCATGCCAACCATCCCGCGCAGAACCATTCTCGGGGGCGGCGCCGCCGCTCTCGCCGCCCCCGCGCCGGCGGCCGACAGGCCCGTGGACGTTGCGGCCGTGCTGGACGTCAACGATCTTGACCGGCGCATCTGGCAGGAGGAACTCGACGAGTTTGTCCCCAAACGCATGTGGGACATGCACTCGCATCTGGGGCTCGACCGCTTCAATCTCGACCCCGCCCGCGACCAAAGCCGCGGCGCCAAACTCAGCACCGGCGCGCTGGAGAAGGTATCGACGATGCAGACGCTGCGGCAGTGCAACGCGATCCTCTACCCCGGCCGCGAAGTGATCCCGTTCGTACTGCCGTTTCCGCATCGGCAATGCGATTGCCTGAACCAGAACGAGTGGGCCGCCGCGCAGGTGAAGAACAGCACTCCGCGCGGCGTGTGCACCATGGTGGTGAAACCGGATCTGCCGGCGGCGCTCGTCGATCAACAGGTCCGCAAGCACCGCTTCATCGGCTTCAAGCCGTACATGTGGTACGCCGGCGGCGAGAACTGGCGGCAAGCCCGGATCACTGACTTTCTGATTGAGCCGCACCTCGAAGTCGCCAATCAATACGGGCTGATCATGGCGCTGCATGTCGCCAAGCGCCTGGCCATTTCCGATCCGGAGAATCTGGCGGACATGGAGCGGCTCACGCGCAAGTATCCGCGCCTTCGGTGGCTGCTGCTGCACAACGCCCGTAGCTATTCGGCCTGGGCGATCGAAAAGGCCGCGCCGCGGTTGCGCGACCTGCCGAACCTCTGGTTTGAAAGCTCCTCGGTTTGCGAGGCGGATTCCTTCTTCGTGACGTTTTCCCAGTTGGGGACGCACCGCTTCTGCTATGGATCCGACGATATTCCGGTCGGAATCACGCGCGGCAAGTACATCGCGTGGGGGTACGGATGGGAGCAGTTGGATAGCAACAACTTTTCGGCGAAGCCCACCCATTGCGACGGCCGCATGACCTTCGTTCGCTACGAGATGCTGCGGGCTATCCGCCGCGCGGCGCGGTACGCGGGCCTGTCGCGCGCACAGATCGAAGATGTCTTTTACGGGAACGGTAATCGTCTGGTGACGGAGGCGCGGGCCGATTTGGAGAAGGCACTGCGGTGAGAGACAAGGAGAAAGCGATGTCGAAGCGGCGCAAGTTCCTCGGGGATGCCCTGTTGCCCGCGGCCGCGGTGGCACTGTCCCAAACTCCAGTTGCAGCGGCATCGCCGGCCGGCTGGAACTGTCTCTATCGGTTGGACTCGAAACGCCAGGTGACCGCCGGCAGCGCCGATGCGCTGGCGGCCGCGATCCGCCGCGGCGCGGATCTTCGCATCGGCACGTCGTTCCATCACAACGAACACATCGATACGGCCTCGCCGAGTCACGAGTTGATTCAGGAAGTGGCCGAATTCCGCACCACGTACTTGCTCGACAATCGCTGGACCGCGGCGCTGATGACGCTGCGGCAGCCGATCGCTCTGCCTGATCAATTCGGCCCGCGGCCTTCCATGTCGTTCTTCTTGTACAACCAGGACGGCCGGCAAGCCATTGGCCGGCCGCATCTGGATGGCGCACCGGCGAAAGCGAAATTCGGGGCCACGCCGCCCAAGCCCGATCCCACCATGCCGAAGTATCACCAGTTCGACAGTTGGGACGCCGGGACCAACGCGCCCAGCCACAACTTCATCTAT
>SYLY01000158.1 GCA_005808475.1 Acidobacteriota bacterium | reverse complement strand
CGCGAAGGCTCGTTGTCCTGTGATGTCCTGGCGCCCCACCTAGAATAAGTGCGGCGGCGAGGCCATTCCTCTCGAGCCCAAACGCGGGCTTCTCCGGAGACTCTCGAGGCTAGGCCATTCCTATCGCCCCGGGTGATTTGCCTTCGGCCGCTCGAAGCGCTGCCGGTGGAGAAGGAAAGATTCAACACCCACAAGACCACGGGGATCGTCCTCGAGGTTGCGCAGTCGGTGCGTCCCGAGATTCGCCTGCGGATCGACCACCTCCGGAGCCAGATCCCCGGCGCTAGGCTTTAGCCGCTTCGATCGCACGGCGGGCAGCGGTTTCGTCTCTGGCGTCGTACAGTGCGTCGAGCAATCGCTCGACGGCGGCTGCGTCCAGCCCGGCGGGAGAGAACTCGGCCTCCAGAGCCGGAAATCGATGCCGCAGGTACCGCTCGACGGACTCGACCTTGCCTTCGAGCTTCCCTTCGAGCTTGCCCTCGACCCGGCCTTGCTCACGGCCGGTTTCTTTGCCAAGTATTCCGATGCCAGTGTGGGTTCGAACCCGCGATACACCGGCTGCGAGAGAATGGCCACCGCTTCTTGTTCGGTATCGGCACTGATCTTGTGGTTCGACGGCAGCCTTCGCAGCCCGTGAACCACGGCCTTGTCTCCGCGACGCTTCAACTCACGCAGCATCCGTCTCACCTGTCGTTCCGTTATCCCAGCTCGTCGGCTGCCTGCTTCTGGGTGATCAGCTTCTTCTTGGCCTTCTTCAGGGCCACCCGGCGGTCCCGGTCGGCTTGCGTCATCAGTAGTTGTCCTTCTGCCACCTCCCGGGCTTGAAGGCGTCAATCGGACATTTCTACTTTGCGCAAATAGGACACTATCATTTTGCGGCGACAGGAGCCGGGAGCCTGCGCCCGGTCACCACGGCCGCCGGCGCGACCTGTCGCGTTAGCTTACCGGGCCGGTTTCGCCGCCGTCGTGGACTCGCGGAGCCGGTTCGCCAGTTCCCGCCGCACTCGCGCATACGCCGCGTCGTCCCGCAGATTCCGGTACTCGTGAGGGTCGCTGTCGTGGTCGTACAACTCCACTTCGCCGCCCGGCCATTCGGTGTAGCGGAACCGCTCGTCGTGCAGGCACCGGCCGAGCCCTTTTCCGCGCGTCACCACCGTGTACGCGGCGCGGCTCCACGCGGCATCCGGATCGCGCACCAGCGGCATCAGGCTCGCGCCTTGCAACCCCGCCGGGGGACGCAGTCCCGTCCACTCGGCGAACGACGGGTATAGACTCAATAGCTCCACCGGACGCCGGCACACGCGTCCGGGCCGCGAGACCGGAGGTCCGGCGACCATCATTGGCACCCGCGCCGACCTGCCGAAGAGCGTCACCTTGTTCCACCAGCCGTGTTCGCCGAGATGCAGCCCGTGGTCGCCGAAGAAGACCACCAGCGTTCGCGAAGCCTGCCCCGACCGTTCGAGCGCCGCCATCACCTTTCCCACCTGTGCGTCCATGAAGGTGATGCAGGCGAAATAGGCACGCTTGTACTCGCGCGCCTCGAGTGGACCCAAGCCATGCCGCACCGGCGGATACGCCGCCGCCGGGATATCGTCCTCGTCGTTGGCAGGGCCCGGCGGCCCCGCGATCCGGTCCAGCGGATACGGCTCGAAATACTTCTTCGGCGCGATGTAGGGGTCGTGCGGCTTGCGGAGCCCGACGGCCAGAAACCATGGCTTCTCGCGCTTTTGCTCGACTAGCCGCACGGCTTCCGCCGCGATCATACCGTCGGGCTGATCCTCGTCGCCGCCTTCGGCCGCGCGCCATTGGAAGAAGGCGAACTTCCCGCCGGTCAGATTGCGCCCCTCGCCTTGCCGCCCCGGACCGGCTTCCGGCCGCGGATTCAGGCTGACGTCCCAGTCGTTGGGGCCGTCCATGCCGTCGTGATAGATCTTGCCGACGCGGCCCGTGAAGTAACCGTTGCGGCGCAGGAACTCCGGCAGGAAGACGGCGTCCGGCATGTGGGCGCGCGGGTTGGTGGTGTTCTCGAGGATCCCAGTGGACTCGGGGTACCGGCCGCTCAGCAGCGAAGTTCGCGAAGGATTGCACACCGGATACTGGCAGAACGCGCGATCGAACCGGATGCCTCGCCGCGCCAGAGCGTCCACGTTCGGCGACAACACCTGTGCGTGGCCGTAGCAGCCGAGGTCGGTGTTCAGGTCGTCCACCGCGATCATCAGAATGTTGGGACGCGCGGCGGCCTGCGCGGCGGCGCGCCATACGGGCGCTGCCAACGCCAACGGCAGGCGAAGGCGCACCCGCGCGGAAATGGTGGGAGCGGCCGTCATTCGCACCAGTCTATCCTTCTCGAGCGTGTGCGTATCAGCCCCCTTCGGCGGTTTGCCGCTGCTCGGTCATCCACCTCGGATCTGTCACGCCAATCAGATACGCTTGCCGGACGATGTAGTCGACCAACGGCTGGTCGAAGAGCGTGGCCGGGGACCGGTCGCTCGATACGCAAACGACCGCCGGTGGAATCGACGTCAAGCTGGAGTCGACCCCGATTGGCACACACAAAAGTTGATCCTTCGGGTCGCCGATGCCGCGGTTGTCGTAGATGCAGACGCCACCTGGAAGTTGAAGTTGCCGCCGCGCCGGGTCGTACTGGCCCAACGGTGCTCCGTTCAGCGTCCTGGCCTCGATCACGCCGGTCTCGTCGCGCGAGCCGGTCCAGTAGACGATGGCGCGGTGCTCGATCGCGCACCCCGCGATGCTCCGGCGGGCAGCGATCGGATACCCCGGTGCACCGCTGCCGGCGACGGGGACAAGCAGATTCGAGTCCTGGGAAAAAGCGTAGATGTAGACGCGTTTGGAATCTGGCGTTTCCGAGATGCGGCTGATCTCGTTTGGCGACGATCCATCGTATAGATGTCACGGTTGCCATTTGAAAGGAATGAAAACACGATGCGCGTCCCGTCTGGGGACCACTTGGGAGAATGGGCTTCTCCGCGGAGGCGGGTCAATTGTGTCGAGTTCGCACCTGTGCTGTCGGACATCCAGATTTCGCGGCTTCCCGTGCGATCGGAAGAGAAAACCAGCTTGGTCCCGTCCTGGGAGAGGTGCGGGTGTCCGTCGTTCCGCGTAGACGCCACCACCCTGGTGGGCGCGGCACCGGGCGAAGCCAGGTCCAATCTCCAGATGTTGGAGTCCAGGTTCCGGTGCGCGTAGACGAGGCGACCCGAGGTTGAGACAGTCGGATGGATCGCCGAAGCGTTAACTAATCCCGGCGAGTGCGGATGGCTCGGCGGCAGCGTTCCTGTCCTGGCAACGCCACAGAGAACCACGGGCCGAGTAAATGGTATCGTTGCCCGATGGGGTCCAAGCGATCTTCCCACTCGTCCAACCCATGGCCGCCAGTCGCTTGGGCTCCGCGCCGGTCCACAGGTCGAGCACGTACAAATCGGCCTCATTCCCGTGGCGATATCTTGCAAAGGCGAGGTGCCTGCCATCGTGAGAGAACGAAAAGTGGAGATCGCCCCAGTAACCGGCTGGCGCGGTCGTGAGCTTCCGGCGTTCGCCGGTGACCAACGAAACCTGAAAAATGTCCAATATGCAAATCGGGTGACGATGCCGCCGGTGCATTGAGTGGTCGGTTGGTCGGCGCCGCGAAGAGCAGTAGAATCTTCACATGAACGGTCGGAATTTCTCGCACCCCATGTGTTGGTGTTCACCCCAGCCTGGTCGGACAAAAGTGTGCAACCGCGCAAAACCGCTCGAAACTGAGCGAATCGCAGGAGGAGTGAACACGCGGACATCCCACCGTAGATCAACGACTTAAGTACACTAGAGCGTCGCCGGCAAACTCGCGCAAACTAGTGTGGTGCTTCGTTAAGTGTAACGAATATAGAGCGGTTCGCGGTTCGCGTCTCTTCAAAGGGAGAGGCGAGCCACATGCGTGTTGCACCGAAGGTCGAACTGACCGCCGGGATCGAGGAGGAGCCGCGGAGATGGGCCGGTGGCGAAGCCTGCCAGGACGCATGATCGAGCGCGCCAAGATTGTGCTTTTCGCGGCGGAGGGCGAGGAGAACGCCGAGATTGCCCGGATGCTTGTTGGCCATCACGCCGGAGAAGGCGGCGCGTTGGCGGAAGCGGTTCCTTGCAAAGGGGCTTGCGGGATTGGAGCGGGCCGCGCCGCGGCCCGGAAGGCCCCGCACGATCTCGCCGGAGACCGTAGACCGGATAGTCACGCTCACCACCCGGGAAAAGCCAGCCAACGCGACGCAGTGGAGCACTCGAAGCATGGCCAGCGCGGTTGGGATCAGTGACACCAGCGTTCTCCGAATCTGGCATGAACGCGGGTTGAGACCGCACCTTTCCAGGACCTTCAAGATCAGCAACGATCCGGAGTTTGCGAGCAACCTGGAGGCCATCATCGGGTTGTAGCTGAGCCCACCCGATCAGGCGATCGTGCTGTGCGCCGACGAGAAGAGCCAGATTCAAGCGCTGGATCCTACCCAACCCGGACTGGCAATCAAGCCGGGACGGGCGGGCACGATGACCCACGACTACAAGCGCCACGGGACAACCACCCTGCTCGCCGCGATGAACACCGCCACCGGCAAAGTGATCAGCTTGTGCCAGCAGCGACACCGCCACAAGGAATGGATCAGGTTCCTTCGCCTGATTGGCGATGCCACGCCCGCCGGGAAACAGATTCACATCATCGCCGGCAACTACGCCACTCACAAGCATGCCAAGGTCCGGAACTGGCTCGATCGTCACCGGCGCTTCCATGTTCACTTCACGCCCACCAGCAGTTCCTGGGGAGGTCGCGAAGGAACCGCTCCGTCAACCGGCTGCGGCGCGGCGTCTTCCGCGGCGTGCTGGAGCTCATCGCCGCCCTCGACGACTACGTAGACCGCCCTAACGCCGCCCCCAAGCCCTTCATCTGGACCGCCAAAGCGAGCGACATCCTCGAAAAGGTTCTGCGCGCCCGCGACGCCCTGGATAATCAATAATAGATGCGAAGCACTACACTAGTGCGTCAATATGGCGTGTCTCGGCCCGCTTCGCTCGTATTGTAATATTACATGCTACCCTTGGCATGAGGGCATATGGCGGACGTGTTGCGGTGGCGAAAGCGAAACGGGCTAACGCAAGTGGCTGCGGCGTCGTTGCTCGGCGTCTCTCAGCCCTACCTGTCGCTTCTCGAAAGGGGAGCGCGGCCATTGACGGCGGCGCTTCGGAATCGGATCAAGAACGACGGTGGTCAAGCCGGGACGCGGACTTCGGACGATCTCTTGCGCGCTCAGTTGAGCACCCTTGGCTATCCGGGCTTTGCTCACTTTGAGAAGGCAAGGCGGAAACCCCGGCCGGACGCGCTGCTGATGGCGGTCCTCGCCCGACCGGACGCCGACGCGCGCGTGGTGGAGGCCCTTCCCTGGCTCGTGATGGCCTTCAAGGACCGACTCGACTTCGGCGCGATGGTGCGCCAAGCCAAACTTCAGAATCTACAAAACCGTTTGGGCTTCCTGTTGCAGGTTGCCTGCGTCGATACACCCGGCGGACTGCTGGCCGTCCGCGAACTGGACCGGGCGCGCTTGCTTCGTGAGGACACTCTTTGCTGGGATTCCATGCCGGCGGCAACGCGCGAATGGATGCGCGCGAATCGTAGCCCGCTGGCCGGGCATTGGAACGTGTTGACCAAGCTCCAAGCGGTGGACGTGCACGATGCAGCATGATCTTCCGGCCGGCAGGCGTCCCTCCGAGCCGTGGCTTTCGTTCTTAATTAACGGACCTCGATGCCGCGCTCGACGGCCCTGCCGATTTCCGCTGCATCGGGGGATTCGTCGTCAGCCAGCACTACGGGTTCGCGAGGGAAACGGCGGACCTGGACGTGCTCAGCGTGGTTCCGCCCGAGGCTGCCGAGCGCGTCGCCGCTTTGGCGGGCAAGGGTTCGCCACTTCAGAGGAAGCACCGGGTCTACATGGACCATGTCGGCGTCGCCAACTACCCCGATGACTACGAGACCCGCCTCGTCCGCGCCTTTCCCATCTGGCCGAAGGTCCGCTGTGGGCGCTCGAACCGCACGACCTCGCGCTCACGAAGTTGGAACGAAGCAACGACCGCGACATCCGAGACGTCATGTACCTCGCGCAGGCTGGATTGATTGTCCGCGAGACCCCCATTTCGCGCTTCGAGCAGGAACTCGAACCGTACATAAATGGGCGGACGGCAACTTGGAATCGCGCGACGCTCGAGATGTGGGTGGAGGCTTGTTGGCCTGATGGGCAATGAGGCTACCAGCACCTAACCCGTTGTGATTTGGCTCCGGTAAGGGGGCGGATCGTCGGTAGCGGAATAGCTGGGGCGTGTCAACAGGCTTTCTGCACGCGCCCGTGGCGGGAGCAGAAGCCGATCTCCAAGCTATGTGATGATGTGGGGCTGCATCAGCCAACGGTATGCTACCAGCGGAATAGAACTAGCACACCGCTCCTTGTTAGATAACTTCGATCCAGCGGTCGAGGCCGGCGCGGTCCAGGTGAACTCGGCTGCGCTCCCGGACGGCGACGATCTCGCGCCTGTGGACGGGATGCTGTGATGGAGCGGGGCCGATTGGCGGCCGCGCCGTTCCGGCGTTCTTCGGCGAGGTCCCGTGGCAAAGGAAAACCGACCCACGCGGGAGGTGGTCGCCGGCTCCATCGGTTCATGTCGCAATAGGCCGCCGGACCGCGGATTAGATTATAGTGGCTGCGGGCGACGGTCATGTTGTCGGACCACTCCCAAACTTGCTTTTTGTCGTACTGGACATTGGCGGAGTTGGGAAGAAATCGAGGCCGAGGTCGCGCTGCGCGAAATTCGTGGATGTCCGCGGACCGCCTGCGCAACACGCATGCGATGGAAGCCGAAGCGGAGTCTCATGGAGCCATCGCGGGGGGAGCTCCGGGACGCGTGGGTCACCGGGTCCTTGACGAGCGTAGACCCGACAATGATATGGTGGGCGAAAACACGATCGCTGTCGCCGAAACGGCGGCCGCCGCGGGTCAGATACAGGAACAACGTCGTGTCCGCAACGATTGCGCCGGAGCTTGCTCCTCTACGCGGTGGGAGCCAGGCCGGTAAGCCGTTCCCACATTCTGAAAAAAGGCCGCAACCATATTTCTCTCTTTTTCAATCGATTACAGGGAGCACCCCGCCCGGAGGCGCCATCGTTCCGGCTGCTCCGCCGAGATCTGGTCCATTCTTTGAGTGGCGGCGGAAGTCCGCCCATACGGTCTTCCGATACAACAGGCAGTGCACTGCCTCGGGTCGCCTTCCGGCGGCCGAGCGCCTCGCAAGGGGCCTGCGCGCTGCCTCATCAATCAATCAAATCAATCAACGAATCGATGGCGCTTCCGGTGGGGTACGCCCGCCGCGCGTGATGGGACGCGAGCCTGGTTCGAGCTTCGGCGCCGGACTCCTCGAAGGCGGGGACAGTGAGGCCTCGAACGAGGAGGCATTCCCGGGAGAGACCCGGACATCTGCCCGAGTTTGGCCTGCTTTGTCCGGGTTCGCGGGTTGCTGTCCCGGTTGCGAATAACAGAACAACCAGTTAATTCGCAATAGGATACGAGGAATCCGCCGCCGCCCCGAACCCGGACACCGAAAATCGTCCAGTTTGTCCGAGTTCCCACCGTACCGCTGATAGTGGGGTGGCCCAGGGGGGTGCGAGCGAACCCCCAAGAGCGCGCATTGGCGCGATGGCGTCATGGAGAAGGCAACGAACGCTCGCCGCGCGTGATGGGACGCGAGCCTGGTTCGATCTTCGGCGCCAGACTCCTCGAAGGCGGGGACAGTGATGGCTCGAATGGGGAGACATCCCCGGGGAAACCCCGGACATCTGTCCGGGTTTGGCCTGCTTTGTCCGGGTTTGCGGGCCGCTGTCCCGGTTGCGAGTAACAGGATAACAAATTGATTCGCAATAGGATACGAGGAATCCGCCCCTGCCCCGAACCCGGACACCGAAAATCGTCCGTGTTTGTCCGGGTTCCCGCGTGACTGCCGGTAGTGGGGGTGGCCCAGGGGGGGTGCGAGCGAGGCCCCAAAAGGGAGCATTGGCGCGATGGCGTCGTGCAGAAGGGAACGAACGCTCGCCCCGCGTGATGGGACGCGAGCCTGGTTCGATCTTCGGCGCCGGACTCCTCGAAGGCGGGGATGGTGATGCCTCGAATGAGGAGACATCCCCGGCAGAAAACCCGGGCCCTG
>SYLY01000003.1 GCA_005808475.1 Acidobacteriota bacterium | reverse complement strand
GGCGATGCGGCGCGCCACCTCATGCCACGCCGCCGCCTTCTGCGCGCGCAGCAGTTCGCTGGTGTCCTCGAGCACCACCACCCAGCCGCCGGTGGTGCGTCCAACCTGGGCCACCGTGACGGCGAGATGCAGGGTCTTGCCGTCCTGCTCGAGGTCGAGTTGCATCGACGCCAGACCGGTGCGGCGCGCTCGATTGAGCAGGTGATTGATCTCCTGCACGTGCGCGGCGGGCAGCAGATCCTCGAGCCGAGCCGCCCGGGCGATCCGCTCGGCGCCGAACATCTGGATCAGCGCGCTATTCACGCGGCGAATGGCGCGTTCCGGCGAAAGCGAGATGACGCCGGTGGGGATGCTCTCGAGGATCGCCTCGGTAAACTGGCGGCGGCGCTCGAGTTCCTTCTCGTTCTGCTGGAGCTCGCCGGCCATCTCGTTGAACGCGCGGACCAGCGTCGCGAGTTCGTCGGAAGCGGGCGTGCTGATGCGATGGTCGAGGTTGCCGCGGCGAAGTTCGCCCGCCGCTTCCACCAACGCGGCGACGGGCCGGCTAAGTTGATCGGAGAACAGCCGCGCCATGAACGTGGCCACGAACAGCACGAACAGGCTGATCAGCGCGATCAGCATCGTGTAGAACTTGCGGATCGGGTTCTTACCGGCGCTCAGCCGGTGATACTCGGCCATGTCGGCCTCGATCGCCTTCTGCTTCTCCGCGAGATCCACCGCCAGGGACGCCGTCACCACGACGGAGACGTCCCCGGCCAAGGCCTCTCCAGCCACCTTCTTACCGGGCGCGGGGGCGGTGGAGCGGCACACCGGAATGTCGGGCCCGGAGCGGCGGCGGACCACCGCCTGAAAGATCTGGTTCTCCGCGCAGATGGCGGCAAGATCGGCGCTGGGAATGCCGGTATTCAGGAACGCGGCCAGGCGCGGGCTCGACAGCAGCCACTGCGCCTGGGCCTGGGCTCGCAGCCGCGTCTCCGACTCGAACTCGAGGCTCACCTCGTTCAAATTGCGCAGCACGCTTTCGGTGGGGCCCAGGAACATGCGCTGGATGTTGTAGCTGAGCACGATCCAACTGAAGACCGCCATGAAGAACACCGGGATCGCGCTGAGCGCCAGCGCGCCCACCATCAACCGCGTGCGGATGCGCGAGCCCTCGCGTCCACTCTTGCGCGCCATGTACAGCTTGGCGCCAGTGCGGAACAGCATGAATCCGAGCGTCACCGTGAGCACGAACACGAGCGTGGACATCGACCACAGCAGGTAGGTCTGCTCTGGCGTGTCCGGCTCGAACGGGACGCGGAACGATCCCTGCCAGACGAGGATCGCCGCCAGCACCGCCAACGCGGCGACGGATGCCACGTTCGCGATGAGCTTCTTCATGGAATCGGGCGGCCTGCCTCACCCCCGATTATAGGGCGTGGCACGCGGACGCGTGCTCGAGACACAGTACCGCGCTCGCCCGGCCATTCCCAGGCGGGTCCGCCGAGTCAGGCGCTCAGGATCTCGCCGCCCTCACGGGGACCGCCACGCGGCGGCATCCACGCTCTGGCAATTGACGTCGGACATTGTGAGAAGCTCCGAGAATGGTCTCTCGCCGGACGGCCCTCTTCGGTGGACTCGCCTTCCCCCTTGCCGCCGCCGAGCCCGATCTGGATCTCTTTTTCCAGATCCTCAGCCCAAACGCCAAGGAGGCACGGGCGGCGCGCGTGGCCCTCGAGGCGGCCTGGCGCGATAGCTACGCGATCCTGCTGATCGAGGCGATGCGCCTGGTGCAGCGCGAGCCGGCCAGGTCCCGCCTCATCGAAATCGCCGGCGACCTCACCCATCAAAAGTTCGGCCCAGACGTCAGGCAGTGGATGCGCTGGGCCTGGAGCCTTCCCTACGCTCCGCACTCCCGCTATGCCGAGTTCAAGGGCAAACTGTATTCCAACATCGATCCCCGGATGCAGGCCTTCTTCCCGCCGGGCGCCGCTTCCGAGGTCCGGCTGGATCAAGTGGAGTGGGGCGGCGTCCCCGTCAACGGCATTCCGCCCCTCGTGAAGCCGGCGATGCTGGCGGCGAAGGAAGCCGCGTACCTCGAGGACTCCCACGTGGTGTTCGGAATTCACCACGCCGGCGAAGCCAAGGCTTACCCCAAGCGGATTCTGGCCTGGCACGAGATGGCGCTCGACCAGGTGGGCGGGCTCGACCTCACCATCGTCTACTGCACGCTTTGCGGCACGGTGATTCCCTACCGCTCCTTCGCCGGAGGCCGCCTTCACACGTTTGGCACGAGCGGGCTGCTTTACCAATCGAGTAAGTTGATGTTCGACGCCGAAACCCAGTCGCTCTGGTCCACGGCGCAGGGCAAGCCCGTGGTGGGCGCTCTCGTTGGCTCTGGCCTCGAGCTGGACTTCGTCCCCATCGTTACCACGGACTGGGGCCGATGGCGCCGGAAGTATCCCGGGACTCAGGTGCTCTCGCTCGAGACCGGTCACAAGCGGGACTACTCCGAAGGCGCGGCCTATCGCGACTACTTCGCCACCGACGAACTCATGTTCGACGTCGCCCGCCGCGACAAGCGCCTGCGCAACAAGGACGAGGTGCTGGTGATTCGCCTCAAAGGCAAACGCCCGCTCGCGGTTGCCGCCAAGTTCCTCGCGCGGCGCCCCCTCCACGAACTCGAGCACGAAGGCGTCAAGCTCAGCATCCGCACCGAAGGCGGGGCCAATCTTGTCTTCAGCGAAGGCCAACAGATCCCCGCCCACCGCGCCTTCTGGTTCGGCTGGTACGCGCAGTTTCCCGACACCGTTCTGGTTCGGTAGCTCGGCGGCTCGCTTCGGCCCAGTCCTCGATTCGGATTCGGGCGGCGGCGAACTCTCAATCGGCGAGAGGGTCCCACACGGGCGCCAAATCGAGCACGAAGCCCTCTACCGGACCCTCGCCTCGCACTAACGAGACGCCCACGAGCGACTCGGCTTCGACGCCAGGACGGTACACTTCGACCGTCCTGGTTTCGGAGTCGATCAGCCACGCGAGCCGCGCCCCGTTGGCCAGCCATTCGTCCATCTTGTCGCGGAGGACCCGGATTCTGTCAGTCTGAGAACGCAACTCGATGACGAAGTCGGGGCACACGGGCCAGTACCGGCTAAAGGCAGCCGGATCCAAGTCCTTGATTCGTTGCTTGAAGATCCACGCGGCGTCCGGCGAACGGCGAGCGCTGTTCGGCAACAGCCATCCGGTGGACGAGTCGAATGCAACGCCGTTCTTGTCCTGGCGGGCCCAATTGCGGAGCTGGGCGCCGATTTCGCCGGTCCGCGCACCCGTCCAGGTGTAGGTCAAGGGCATAATGATCAGCTCCCCGCGAGCGGACATCTCGAGATTCAGGTCTGGATGTTCCGAGCACAGTTGAGCGAAGGCTTCGCCGGTCATGGGGCCCATCGTCAACATCGCGGGCAGGTGGGCCTCGTCAATCACGAACGCCATGCCCACAGTATATAGGTCAGGCGCCGGAACCGGGAGCCGCCTTACCGACGCTTGCCCTTGGTCCGATTTTCGAAAAGGAACACGCCGAGCTTGCCGCCCGCCACGAAGTCGAGATCGCCATCGCCGTCGAGGTCGCCCACCGCGGTCTGCATTCCCGCGCCGGCGCGAGTGGAGTAGTCGATCACGTGCTTCACCCATTGCAGCCGGGGCTTGCCGTCCGGGCCCGGCACGGTGAGAGTCTCGTACCAGTAGATCCCGTTCGGTTCGCGCGCGCCGTTTTCGTGGTCGTGCGCCATCCAGCGCTTGCCCGTCAGGATGTCGCGCTTGCCGTCGCCGTTCAGATCCACCATCGTCACCGCGTGCGCTTGCGACCACGTGTCGTCGATCATCCGCTTTTCCCACTTGCCACCGCCGAGGTTCTCGTGCCAGAACAGGCCATAGTCGTGCGCATGGCCGGCCACCACGTCGTTGCGGCCGTCGCGATTCACGTCCTCCACGTGCATGAAGCTGATGTGCTCCTTGTGGTCCCAGCCGGGATGATGCGTCCAGTCCGGCGCCTCGAACCAGCCTTTCGGCGTCAACACGTCGATCTTGCCGTCGTTGTTGACGTCGCCCGCGCCGATGCCGTGACCGTAGGACTTGTCGCTGACCTTATGCTTGATCCACTGGCCGTCCTTCACTTCGTACCAGGCGGTGTAGGCATCGCGGCCGCCATACTGCGGGAGCACCTCGCGCGCCTTGCCGTCGCCATCCATGTCAACCAGGAAGCAGAACTCGACGTTCATGCCCGTGTCGATCGGAGCCTTGGTCCAGGCGGCGCGCGTTTTGCCAGGGTTCTTCCACCACACCAGTTCCTTGGCGAACCAGGAGCAGCTCACCAGATCGGTCCAACCGTCGCCGTTGACGTCGAGGGGGAGGTCGGAGAAGTTGTCGATGTAGTTGTTGCTGAAACCGAATTCCCGGAATCGGTGTTGCGTCCACGAGGGCGCCTGGTACCAGTTCTCGCCGGAAACGATGTCCAGTTTGCCGTCGTTGTCGATGTCGGCGATCGCCGCCGTTTCGTTGGCTCCCTGGTCGAGGGTGTGTTTGGTGAACGGGATGTCCGGGGGGCGCGACACGCTCCAGAGCGATGCCGCGCACAAGGCGCCGAGGGACGCGAGAGAAACCTTCTTCATCGCGTCGATTGTATCGCGTCAGCGTTCGATGGTCACCGTCAGGGGCGCGGCGCGGTCGGGAACCTTGGCGATGACGCGGCCCCCGTCGTAGGTCCAACCCTGCGCGGCAGCCTCGAGCGCGGTCTCGTTTTCGATGAAGGCGAGCGCGGCTCCGCCGCTTCGAACCGCGGTGGGACGCGCGGCCACGCGATGCACCACCATCGTCCAGGAACGGTTCGCCGGCGGAGTCCAGGTCCCCGCCGTCCGGCGCAGGTCGATGGTGGTGGCCTGTCCCGGCGTGCAGGAGATCGAGGTGGTCAGAAAGACGCCGCGCTCGAAGGCGAAGGTGACGCCATCGTCCTCGTAGAGTTCGAAGGCGGCGGGCTCGCCGCAGTAGATGTCCAGGCGCCGCCGGTCGAGTGGCCAGGACGCGGTGGATTGCGCGAGCGGGGCGCGCGGCACGATCGATCCATCGCGCACGAACACGGGAATCTGGCCGATGGAAGCCGTCACCGGCGTCCAGGAACCGCCGGCGAATTGCTGATCCGTGCGCTCGAGGATCCAATTGGCGCCGGCCGGAAGGTAAACGAACCGCGTGGTCTCCCCCTCTTTCACGATGGGCGCAACCAGGAGCGAAGGTCCCAGCAGAAATTCGTCGTCCACGACGTAAGCGATGTCGTCGGCGGGGAAGTGGAACGGCAGCGGCGCCAGCACCGGCTCGCCATTGGCGCGATCGCGATGGAACAGCGAGTAGAAGTACGGGGTCAGCCGGTAGCGCTCTTCGACGATTCCACGAATCAGCGTCAGGTACGGTTCGCCGAACACCCACGGCTCGCGCCGTTCGGCGGTTTCGACGGCGTGGTTGCGAAACAGCGGGGTGTACGCGGAGAACGTCATCCATCGAAGGAAGAGCTCCGGACTGGGCGAGCCCAGGAATCCGCCGATGTCGTGGCCGAAGAACGGCTGTCCGCTCAGCCCCATGGAGATCGACATCTCGAGGTTGGCGCGGTAGGCGTCGAACGACGTATCGGAGTCGCCTCCCCAGTTGGCGCCGTAGCGATGGAACCCGGCGGATCCGGACCGCGAGAAGATCCAGGGACGCTGGTCCGGCCGCAGTTCCCGCTGCGCGTCGAAGCTGACTTTGGCTTCCTCGAGGGCATAAAGGTTGCGGGCCTCGGCGTCGGTGCGGGGCTGGCCATCGTAGTCGTAGATGGCCTCCGGCATGTAGTTCTGGGCGGGCTCGTTCAGATCGTTCCACACGGCGTCGATGTGGAACTCACCGAGGAACTTCTTCAGGGCGTCCTTGTACCATGCGCGGGCGGCGGACTTGGAGAAATCGAGCCAACTGACGTCGCCGTACCAGATCGTGTTCACCAGCGGCCCAGAAGGAGGCCGCCAACGCGAATCATTGGCCGATGATAGCGCGGACCGTCAGCGAACCGTCAACCAGTAGGCGAGCAGAAGCGACGAAAACATCAGAATCGCGCCTTGCGCGAACACGCTTACGTACAGGATGAGCGTCTTGATGATCAGTCCGGCCCAGGTCGGTTCGTAAACCCGCCGCACCGCCAGGAACATGTAGACCAGATTCGCGCCGAACAGGACGGGAAACAGAATCGGGTACCTGTCCGCCAGCGGCACGGTGGGGCTCGCGAACAAATACCGGAAACAGTACAGATGCATCGCGAACAGCAAGTGGGAGGCGTACGGCCAACCCTTCTTGCGAAACAACAGACTGGAGAGAGCTCCGGTGATGGCGAGGGCCAGGTACTGCGAACCGGAATAGATGGTCTCGGCCCGCTCGTCGATCAAATCCCCCAGTTCGTCGAAATCGACCTTGTCCGCCGCCGCCTTGGCATCCACCACCGATTCGGCCGCCGCGTAGTGTTGCATGAGGAAGTCCACCTTGAGGTATCCGGCGCCGGTTTCATGCGTGACGACGAACAGATGAATGGCGGCGATGATGAGGAACAACTTCACCGGACGAATGTAGTTGCGGCGGCGGCCGGCAAGGAATTCGGAAGAGAGCAAGCCAGGCCGGAACAACAGGTGACGGAAGGTAAGGTAGAGCTTGGAGTCGAAGTCGGTGAGTTCCTCGAAAACCTCGCCGAACATCGCCTTGACCGAGAAATCCTCGGCGGCTGGCGAAGGCTCGCCGCAGTTATGGCAATACTCGCCCACCAGTTCCGTTTGGCAATCGCGGCAGACCACGGGTTGGGGCGGAGCGGCCGGCTCGCTCTGCGCGGCGGATTCGGACCCGGCAGCGGATTCGGACGCGACGGCCGCCGGGTCCGGTTCAGGAGGCAGGGGGAGGGCCACCGGCGGAGCTCCCGGGGGCCGCGGAATGGTGAGCGCCAACCGCGCCGCCGGGGAGAGATCGGAGACGGGCGGCGGAGCGGAAGGGGTGGTCGCTTCAATCTCCATCGGGCTTCGGGACCTCCTTCTTGAAAGGGCTCAAAACGCGGAGGGTCAGATAGTTGAGCAGCGCCAACGCAATGCCGATATGATACAAGCCCATGCCGACGGCCGCGCCCACGATTCCGATCATCCAGACGCTGGCGGCGGTGGCCGTTCCGCTGACGCCGCCCTTGTCCTTGATGATCGCGCCGCCGCCGATGACGCCGATGCCGGTCACCAACCCTTGCAGGATGCGCGAATAGGTATCGGGCGTGGACCCCTGTATGCTGGTGGCGATCATCGTCAGGCCGCAGCACGCCGTGGCGACGATGGGAAAGGTCCGGATACCGGCGGACCGTGCCTCGTGCTCGCGGTTCCATCCGATGGGAAGCGCCAGGATGTACGCCACGCCGAGGTGAACGACGTCGGAGAACGCGTGGTCCATCGTAAATTGCAGAACGTGCGGTTCGTGGGGCATGACCGGCTCAGAGCTGCGACAACATCGACGCGCCTTTTTCGATATGCGCGTTGACCGCGCGGAGCGTTTCGGCCAGAAGTTTGGCTTGGCGATTCGCTTCGGCGATGCGTCCCGCGGCGGCCAGTTCCCGAACGGCGGGCAAGGTCGTCGCGCTGTAGCCGGTGTGGATGCCCGGCGCGTAAATCCAGTGCTTGTACCAGGGACGTCCGGGAAGACCCGCCTCGCGGAGCATCGCTCGCTCGCTGGCGGCGAGATGCCGGTTGACCGCCGACAGCTTGGCGGGGTCCGCTTTCCTCGAGACCGCGGCCTCGAACGCGGTCTCGTACCGCGCGGCCTGGCCCGCCAAAACGTCGATCTCGCGCCGGACCTCCGCCAAGTCGAGATTGGAGTGCTGCTTGCGGAGATCCTCGTAATAGCCAGCCACGGCCGCGTGGAAGCCGCCGAACTCGTAGGGGAGCAGAGACGCGCCGGACAGACGGAGGATCGACGTGGACATCACTTGCGCGAGCGTGCGCCCATAACGCAGGTCGCGGTCCATGTGGCGCGAAAACCAGGCCACCGAGTCGTAGATGGAGTGGTACGTTCCCTGATTGCCCGGACCGTTGAAGCCCAGGTTGAGGACCGGGATGCCGAGATGATGGACGAAGGCGACGTAGTCCGATCCGGCGCCGGGAGCCGACAACCGGAAGCGCTCCTTCCCGGCTTTGTCCTCGCGCGTGGCGAGCACGGTAACTCCGCCGGGATCGCGCACGTCGCGAATCACCTGGCGCAGGAACTTCTCGAGCACGGGCGAGCCGCCGCCGCTGAATCCGCCGCCCGCGTTCATGTCGGAATTCAGATACGCCACCGCCTTGCCGCGCAGTTCGTCGCGGTGCTTCTCCACCCATTCGGTGGAACCGATCAGCCCGAACTCCTCCGCATCCCACAGCGCGAACACGATCGTGCGGTCCGGCTTCCATCCGGTCTTGCGCAGTTCGGCGATGGAGCGGGCGGTTTCGAGAAGGGCCACGGCTCCGCTGATGGGGTCGGCCGCGCCGTTCACCCAGGCGTCGTGGTGATTGCCGTAGAGGATCCACTCGCCAGGCAGTCTGGCGCCGGGCATCCGCGCGATCACGTTGTGCACGGGTTTCGTCGTCCAGTCGAACTCGGCCCGCACCCGCACGATGGCGTCGCCGGGGCCCAGGTGGTAGGTGATGGGCAACGATCCGCGCCACTCCACCGGCGCCACCGGACCGCCCAATCGCGCGAGGAGAGGCTGCGCGTCCGCGGCGGATATGGGCAGCACGGGGATTTTCATCACCGTCGCCGCCTCCTTGCGGTCCAGCCGCTTGCTTCCTTTCTCCGATGCCCATCCGGGCGACAGCGGATCGCCGACATGAAGCGGCATGTCCATCACGCTTCCGCGCTGGACGCTGTCGGCGGGCCGGTAAGGACCTTTCGGAAAAACATCGCCCTGGAAGTGGCCGTCATCGCGTGGATCGGAGTAGATCAGACAAGCGAGGGCGCCGCGTTCCTGAGCGGCCTTGGCCTTGGTTCCACGCCAACTCTGGCCGTAGCGGGCGATGACGATCTTGCCGCGCGCGTCGATGCCCATCTTCTCCAGCGCATCGTAGTCGGCGGGGATGCCGTAGTTGACGTAGAGCAAGGGACCGGCCACGTCGCCGGAACCGGAATATGCGTTGTAGGTGGGAAGCTGGTTGCGGTCGCCCGAATCCGGGTCTTCCTTCATGACGGGTTCGGCGAGCCTGGCGCGGAACTTCACCGGGGCGGTCATCTCGAGCGAACGCGCGGTGGGATACGGAAGCAGCGCCTCGAACTCCTCGATCGCCGCGTCGAATCCCCATTCGCGGAACAACCCGAGCGCGTACTCGGCCACCGCCTTCGACCCGGCCGATCCGGCGTGATGCGGCTCGGCGGCCATGCGCTCCACGTAACGGCGCGCTCGGACCGAATCCGGATGCTGACGAGCCTTCTCTTCCAGATCGCGCTGAGCGGCCACCCGTTCGGGAGCGAAACCGCGAATCGGCGGCGTCTGCTGCGCCGCGGCGGCCCAAACCGTCGCGAAAACGAGAATCGGTCTCATGAGGCGGAGTTCAGAAAGGCGAGAAACTTCGCCTGATCCTTCTCGAGCCCGACGTGGCTCGCCCGAAGATTGCCCTCCGCGTCGAGGATCGCGTATTGAGGAATCGCGGAATTCTTGAATTGCGCATCCTGCAACTTCTGGTTCTCCTGGGACGCGGCATCGGTCCCGTCCGTGTATAGTTCGACCAGGACCATGCTTTTCAACACACCCGCGATTTCGGGGCGCACGAACATGTTGCGCTTCATCCATTTGCAGTTGGTGCAGGCGTATCCGGTGAAGCTGACGAACAGACGCTTGTTTTCCGCCTTGGCCTTGGCGAGCGCGCCCTTGTAGTCGTCCTTCATCCATTCGAGCCCGGCGGAGGGGGCGCCTTGGGCGGCCGGCGCGGTGGACGCGGGCACGTATGGTTCGAGTTCGCCGAGCGGAGTTCCGAACATCCCTGGGACCAGAGACAAGGCAAACGCCAGGAACGCGCATCCGGCCACGGCCCGGCCCGGACCCATCTCTTCATCGGTCTTGATGCCGTCCATGCGCAGGAAGCCGAGCAAGTACAGTCCCGGCATCGCGAACAGCACCACCCAGATCGCCAGGAAGCGTTCGCGCGTGAAAAAATCGGTGTGGGTGACGCGGTCCACATTGCTCAGGTAGTAGAACATCCAGGCGAGGATGATCCAGCCCATCACCACCTTGACGCGCGGCAGCCAGCCGCCGCTGCGAGGCAGCTTCTTCATGTACGAAGGGAACAACGACAGCACGAAGAACGGAAGCGACAGTCCCGCCGCGAACGCCGCCATGCCCGCCGCCGGCCGCAGCTTCTCGCCTTGCACGGAGGCGGCAAGCAGCGTCCCGACGAACGGTCCCACGCAGGCGAACGACGTCAGCGAAAACGTGAGCCCCATGAGCAGCGTTCCGGCCACGCCGCCGCCGTCCGACGCCTGATGCATCCGCGTCAGCAGACCCGACGGAAGCGTGATTTCGAACGCGCCGAGCATGCTCAGTCCGAACGCGAGGAATACCGCGGCGATCAGGCCGTTCACCCACGGATTGGAGCCCAATTGATTGGCTCCGAACGGTCCGACGATGGCCGTCACCGCCAGCCCGATCGCCGTGAAAAACACCACGATGCCGAGGCAGAATACGATTCCGTGGAACGCCGCGCCCTTCTCGCGATTCAGGAAAAACGACATGGTAATCGGGATCATCGGAAATACGCAGGGCGTGAACACCGCCGCCAGCCCCCATCCTAGCGCGCCCAGCAGAAAGGCGCCGAACGACTCGGCGGGAGCGCTGGACGTGGTAACCGCGGGCGTCGCGGCCTTGGCGGGAGCGCCGCCCGCACGCGCCGGCTCGAAGCCATCCGGAATCGCGATGGCCGCCGCGCGGGCGGCGAGGTCGACCTTGACGGTGACCGCCGCGGTTTTGCGCTTGAGCCGCAGGCACACGGTCTCGCTACACGCCTGATAGCGGGCCTCCGCGGTGAGTTCGAGCGCGCCCGCCGGCGCGCTGCCGTCGATTTCGGCTTCGATGAGGAAGACCGCTTCCTTGTAGTAGCTCTCCTGCTCGTTCCCCTGCACCGGGTCGAACTTCTTCTCCGGGGCTTTCTGGAAGGTCCGCGCGACGCGAGCGCGTGGATTTTCCACCAGACCCACCGTGGTCGGGATCGGCCCCGGCGCTGTGGTGGTGGAGTAGATGTGCCAGCCCGGTTCAAGGGCGCCGGTGAAGCGCAGTAGGACCTTGCCGCCCGGAGCGACGGCCGCGGGTTCGACCGACGCGGTCCACGAAACAGGATCGGGAGCCTTGCGTGGTGGATCGTCTTGGGCGGCCAGAAGCGCCGCGCCGGCCAAAATAGAAACAAAGAGACGCATAAAGATTAGGAGCCGCTCGAGACTCCAGTCTATCCGTTGGGAAGCGACGGCTAGTGGACCATGCCCGCGCCAACGGTGTGCGGCACGACATCGACATCCATCGTCATCATCAGCCCGTCCTGAACCATGGGCCGAAGCTGCTGGATAGCTTCGTTGAGCTTGTCTTCGGAGTCGACGGCGAGCACGGCGACGGGACGGTCTTCCGATCCGGCGGCGCGCCTCTTCTGAATCCGGCCGTTGGTTCCGTAGCCGGTGATCCCACTGAGAACCGTCGCGCCGGCCACTTCCATGCGCACGAGCTTGTCGACCAGCGCTTCGTAGAGGGGCACGTTTTTCCAGCGGTCGCCCTCATCCACGAAAATCATCAACATCTTGTTCGACCCGTTCACGATTGCTCCTTCCGGCCCCTTATCCGTTCGACGTTATTCTAACCCCAGGGGATTCGTCAAGTGCTGGAAAAATCGAGGCCACCGCGAAAAAGATCCGCCGGGTCCAAAGCCCGTTCCAATAGCAACACGGAGGGTTCGCCCGGGACCGCGGAGATCCTCGCGGAGCTGGAGCGGCTCGGCGATCCAGCCAATGTGGAAGGCATGGCGCGATACGGAATCGTCTCGACGTGTGCTTTCGGCGTAGCGGCGCCGGACATCCGGGCGCTCGCCAAGAAGGTCGGCCGCAATCAGGCGCTGGCCGAGGAGGTCTGGAAAACCGGGATCCACGACGCCCGCGTGCTGGCGTGCTTCCTCTCCGAGCCGAAAGTCATGTCCGCGCGCACGATGGACGCCTGGATCCGCGACTTCGACAACTGGGCCGTTTGCGACGCCGCCTGCTTCCACGCCTT
Organism: Acidobacteriota bacterium; assembly: GCA_005808475.1. Lineage (GTDB taxonomy): Bacteria > Acidobacteriota > Terriglobia > Bryobacterales > Bryobacteraceae > SYLY01. Next base: position 6,047 of record SYLY01000003.1, on the reverse strand, counting down.
CGACCGCACTCCACACGCCTACGCCAAGGCCCGCGAGTGGACGCACCGGACCGCCGAGTTCGAGCGCCGAGCCGGGTTCGCGCTGATGGCGTCGCTCGCGGTCCACGACAAGAAAGCGCCCGACGAGGCCTTTCTGCCCTTCCTGGAAGACATCCGCGCGGCGGCGGACGATTCCCGCAACTTCGTGAAGAAAGCCGTCAACTGGGCGTTGCGCCAAATCGGCAAGCGCAAGAGCGAGACGTTGGCGGCGAAGGCGATGGAGTTGGCCCGCGAGTTGAAATCCTCCGGCGTGGCCGCCGCGCGGTGGATCGGGTCGGACGCCGTGCGCGAATTCGAGAAGCGGGCTATGATCGAGAGTCGATGAAGCGATTGTTGCTGGCGGTGGCGCTGGCGGCGGGACAGGCCGCCGCCGAGGTCGTGACGGAGAAGGTGTTCGGACCGGAGGTTGCCACGGGTCCATACAAGCACCCGGCGAGTTTCACCGAACTCGACAACGGGGACCTGTTTCTGGTGTACTACGGCGGCGGAGGCGAGTACTCCGACGCAACCGCGGTGTTCGGGTCGCGGCTGCCCAAGGGAACGCGGCAATGGACCGAACCGCGGAAGCTGGCGTCCGATCCGTTCCGGTCGTTGGGCAACGGCGTGATCTGGCAGTCGCCCGACGGCGTGGTGTGGCTGTTCTACGTGGTACGGTTCGGAGATACTTGGTCCAGTTCGCGCATCCAGGTGAAGATCTCGCGCGACCGGGGCGACACCTGGTCCGACCCGTCGATGCTGGCTCTCGAGGCGGGCATGATGGTGCGAGGAAAGCCCATCGTGCTGGCATCGGGCGAGTACCTGCTGCCGGTGTACCACGAGACGGGCGAGGACCGGGAGGTGGTGGGCCCGGAGTCCACTTCGCGCTTCCTGCGGTTCGATCCGAAGACCCGGACCTGGGCTACGGCCGGCGTCATCCGCTCGAGGAAAGGCAACATCCAGCCGGCGCCGGTGGAAGTGGAGCCGGGCCGTTTGGCCGCTTACTGCCGCCGCGGCGGAGGCTACGGGCCGGTAACGGATGGATTCCTGGTAAGAGCGGAATCGCGGGACGGCGGCATGACGTGGACCGAGGGAGTGGACTCGGCGTTTCCCAACCCCAACTCGGCGGTGGATTTCATCAAACTGCGAAACGGCCACTTACTGCTCGTCTACAATCATTCGACGACCCGGCGGACGCCGTTGCGCGTCGCGGTGTCCGAGGACGGCGACCGGACGTGGCCGCGTTGGCGGGATATCGGGACGGGACCGGGCGACTTCGCCTATCCGGTGGCGGCGCAGACCGGCGACGGCAAGATCCACGTGGTCTACACCAGCGCCGGGCGGAAGCAGATCAACCACACGGTCTTCGACGAAGCGGACATCGGCGTGGGGAGATGAGCGGAGCCGCACCGCGGCTACCACTGCCGGCGCGCGTCCACCGACAGATACCAGGGGAACCGCTGCGAATTGCGGAATAGCTGACCGAACAACTTCAGCCGGTCGGTGGCCTGCGCCGCGCCAGTCTGATTCTGGAAGCTCTCGAGCGCGACGTCCCAATGCATCTTCTCGCCGCTCGTTTCCGCGATGTAGGCCAGACCCGGCGTCAGCATCACCGCGTGCACCGGCGCGTTGAGAAACACCCGCCGCGACGGGTCCCATTCCTTCGGATTGGCGAACACCCAGCCGGCCGACCGCCGCAGGTATCCGGGCATCTCCGGACGCTGAAACGTCCACGACGCCTGGGACATAGCCTCCAACGCAATCCCGTACATCCACGATTGGTGGCTGTAACCGCCCTTGAACTCGGGCGCCCAGCGCACGCCACACCTTCGTTCGCGCAGCCGGTCGACATTGCCGTCCTGCCAGTCCTGCACGCAGTCCACGATCCAGTTGGCGCGGTCCAGATACTTCTTGTCCCCGAAGACTTCGTAGGCCTTCATCATCGCGAACAGGCCATGGCCGATCGAGCGCGTGTTGCTCTGTATGTCCAGACCGTTGTTAGCGGCCCCGGAATCGGCCGACATCCGGGCCACGTCCCGCGACCAGGGATCGCCCGTCAGCAGATACCGGTCGAACAGGCTCTCGTTCTTGTAGAACGCCCAACTCGCCGAGGCCTCGAACTCGCCGTTCGAGTATCTTGTCCAATGATTCAACCCGGGACCGGTGCGCGGCGCCCCGCGCAGCGCCGGATTCGGGTCGTGGTGCGCGATATCGACATCGGCCAGATGCGCCGACGCTTCCACCGCCATCCGAAGGGACGCCAAATCGCCCGTGCGGAAGAAATGCAGGAACAGCGCGTGTGGAAAGTCGTAATACTGCGTCTCCCAGTGCACGCCGTAGTCGGGCCGCCGGCTGTCGGTGACGATCTTGTGCACCGCGTCGCCGAAGTTCAGCATTCCGTACTCGTCGAACGCGCGGCCCTCGAACCGGTAGCCGCGATCCCGTTTGGCCAGCACCGCGTCGCGCGACGCGGTAATCCACCGGTCGTAACGCTGGACTAACGGCCAGTAACGAGGCTGAATCGCCTCGGCGGACGATTCCACCAGCCGGCCCAGAGCCCCGGTGTCGCGCGTGTACCACTTCGGTGGCGCCACCGCGTACAGCGGCTCGTCGATGGAAGCCGATAAGTTCTCGCCCCCGAAAGACAATACCATCTCGTGCGTTTTGGCGACGCCCATGTAGATGTTCTGGGGACGCGCGGTTTCCGGGAATAACTCGAGGCGCGCCAATCCGTCGCTCCGCGCTTCGAACGCCTTCGGATAGAGCTGCCAGAACCACCGCAGCCCGAACCCGATCCCGCCCGCCTGGAACCAGCCCGCGCGGCGCGGCTCGGCGGAAAGCTGCTCCACGCGCGCCGGCTCGGGCGCCTTTTCGAGCCGCGCCTCCATCCGCAATCCGTCCAGCCGGACGAAGTCGCTCATCCGCTGTCCCTGGCGGTTGACGAAGCTGTAGGCCACCCGGATCCACGGCTTGCCGGAGTACGCGGTGATCCGGACCACATAGTCGAGCGCCTTGTCCTTACCGTTGACCCATCCGTGCGAGCCGGTGCGCTTCAGCACGACCTTCATCGGAGTCTGCTCTTCCACGGCGAGTTCGGAATCCGCGCCCACGCTCATCTTGTAAATCCGCTCGTCGGACCGCAGCAGGAAGTCCGCGCCGCTGAGTCCAGGCGCGTCCAACAAAGGTCCCCGCTTGTGAACGACGAACCGCAGCGGCCCCGTGCCGACCCGGACATCGTCTCCCTCGGCGATCACCTCGAGTTTCGCGGGCGGCGCGGGCGGTTCCGCATCGCCGGTGCGCAGGCGGTAGACGGCTCTGCCCCGCGCGGGCACGTTGGCGAAGAAGTGGCAGTGGACCCACTGAACCGGCGAGACCTGCGCGCCGGCTTCGCCCCACCAGCGGTTGACGACGCGGAAGTCCGCCGCCACCAGCTTGCCTTCGGGATCGTGCAGCCGCAGCTTGGCGGTATCGGTCAGCATCCCCTTCGGCAGCGGAACCCCGAATGTGACCGGCTCGGCCACACGGGCCACACCGGCGGTTTCCTGGACGGTGAGCGGAACATCCAACGCAAGCAGGAGCAACGCGAATGGCGGCATAGGGGAATCATAACGCCCCGGAGCCACGGCCGCGAGAAAAGACGGTCCGGGCGCCGCGTCAGAACCGGTAGTGCAGCCCCAGGTGGTTGATCCGCGCCTGATTGCCGCCGATCAGCCCAGTGACTGGAGTTAGTGCCCTTCCCACGGCATCGCGAAATCCCTCAGCACCGACAGGTCGCCGATGATCGCGCCGGGGCCGATCGCGATCGTGCGGCCCGCGTTGCCGAACGTCAGCGCCGGTGGAGCCGCGAAGATCGACGTGTTGAAAAACGGCTGCCACAAAACGTTGGGACGCCATCGCCGCGGTGCCGTTTCGCGCCCTCTTTTTGGAGTGCGCCGAGGAGTTCGCAAGACGGTACCACGCCTCGCTCGAGCGAACCGGGCGAGCCGGTTCCCCATTTCGGGTTTCTCGCCGGCGCGGGCCTGGTGGCTTTCCGCGTCTGCTTCTAGCCCGGCCAAACGCCGCCACCGGAGACCACTTGTGTCCGGCGCGGGTCCGAGATTCCACCCGGAAATCAACCCGGACAAACCAGGACAGTTTTTCTTGTCCGGGTTGGCTAAAATCGTATGTCACTGATTAGCAATGGGTTGGCGGTTTCGCCGGCTCCGCGAACCCGGACAAACCCGGACACCGGAGTCCACTCGGGGCAGGCTCGGGTGGAACTGGAACGTCCGGACGCGGCCGCCACCGGAGTCCACTTGTGTCCGGCGCGGGTCCGAGGTTTCCCCCCAGAAATCAACCCGGACAAACCAGGACAGTTTTCCTTGTCCGGGTTGGCTAAAAACCGTATGTGAGTGATTAGCAATGGGTTGGCGATTTCGCCGGCTCCGCGAACCCGGACAAGCCCGGACACCGGAGTCCACTCGAGGCAGGCTCGGGTGGAATTAGAACGTCTGGACGTAGTACGGCCGAGACCCGCTCGGGCACGGAATCACCGCCCGCAGTGAGATGTTTCAGTTGTCAAAGATCGAGGGCGCCTCTGGAGCGCTTTGGGCCGCCACATCGCGAGGCCGCCCACGTCCGGATTTTGCCACGGCCGTTCCGGCGGTCAAGCCGCCGGCCGCGGGTCCCGGCCGTCTCTGGCTGTAAGTCGCTGATTCAACGGCAAATTCAGGCAAGACTCTTTTGGGGGTAATGTGTGAACGGCTTACCGGCCGCGGGCCGGTCAGCGAAAAGACGCCAAACCCCGTCCGTGTCCGCGCGGGCGTTTCAACGAATAGTACGCGCTGGGTGGCGTACACATCGGACGAGTCGGGCAGGGACGAAGTGTACGTCCAGGCGTTCCGGGAGCCGCGGGCAAGTTCCAGATCTCGACCGGCGGCGGCTGGTATCCGGAGTGGAGTCCGGACGGCCACGAGTTGTATTATGGGTCGCCGGATGGCAAGCTGATGGTGGCCGGATTGAAGCTGGGCGCGGATTCGGTGGTGCCATCGACGCCGCGAGAGTTGTTCGCCTTGCCTTCTGCCGGTGTCTTCCGGCCCTACGCGATAGCTCCGGACGGCAAGCGCTTCCTGGTGGCGGCGCCGGTGGGCGGTTCGCAGCCGCTGGAGGTGGTGGCCAACTGGACCGCGCTGATGAAGCAGGCCTCGACCGGCGAGTGACGCGGCGCTACTTGGGATGTGGGATGATCTTGTGGATGACATAGGCGTCGCCCACGATCTGGAAGTAGAACCGCCAGTTGCTGTTGATGCGAGCCTGCCACACGTCCTTGTTGTCGTCGTACTTCTTGGCGCGCAGCGAAGGGTGGCGGAGGCTGGCCGCGAGCAGCGCCGCGCTCTTGTCAAAGGCCCTCTGGACGGCGTCCGGCGCGGAGTCATAGCTCGCCTTGGCGGTGGCAGTGAGCCTGATCCTCATCGAGCCTTGGTCGTTCTGCTCCTCGGTTTCTTCGCTCCGCCGCGCAGGAATGCGACCATTTCCGCCGGCGTGTCGAAGCTGTGGACCCGGCCCCGCTTCACATCCTCGAAGCTCGCCGCCAGTTGTGCGTCGATCAGCTTGCGCTCCCCAGGTGTGTATTCGTCGTCTGTCGCCGGCAGCGGAAACATGGTGACAATCCCTTTCGAGACCTTCACTTCCAGCCTGGTGCCAACCTTGATGCCAGCCAGCCGACGCACCCGTGACGGGAAAATCTCTCGCGTCAGCTCGTTAACAGTGACGGTCATTGCCTGAATGATTGCTCGCCCTGTCAAGGATAGCACCCTGCGATACAATTGGTCGGACATGGCGCTCAAGCGCGGAGACAAGCTGGACCAGTACGAGATCGTCACGCTCATCGGAGAGGGCGGTATGGGTGAGGTGTACCGCGCGCTCGACACCAAGATCAACAGCCGTCCGGTGGCGCTCAAGATGTCCAAGGGCGACTTCGACGAGCGGTTCCAGCTCGAGGCGCGGTCGCTGTCCCAACTGACCCATCCCAACATCTGCACCCTGTACGACGT